>CAZPSL010000218.1:0-5681 GCA_964589145.1 uncultured Anaerolineales bacterium | reverse complement strand
CCGCCCAGAACATCCAGCACCACTTTGTCATCGGCGGTGATGTAGTAGTCGCGTTGCAGTTTGCCTGTGAAGATGTGAGTAGGGGTTTCCATGCGGGTGTAAGGTTGCAGGTTGAAGGTTACAGGTTGAAGGTTGCAGGTTGAAGGTTGCAGGTGTGTGCGTGAAGCGTCAACCACGGAGTTCACGAAGAAATCAGCATCGCAGGGTGTACGCAAATGTTGTAGAAACGCCTGTGTTCCCTCCCACCCAACCCTCCCCCCGGCCCTCACCCCTAACCCATCTCCCTTCGGGAGAGGGGAACCAAAGCGGAAAATTTTGGGAGGGCAAGGGAGGGGCGTGGAAGCAATGTCCATGTGACTGCCCGATTTCTGCATCTTTTGCCTGCATCCAGCATCACAAAATCTCCATGCATCTGAGGTGAAAAACTCTCACAACCCTCAACTTTCCGCGCGGATGATCTCCAGCGGCGGGCTGTTTTGGGTCATCAAATCCGAGGTTTTGCATTTCAGGATGGCTTTGGCAGCATCCAGGCCGGTTTTGGTGGCGCCGGAAACGCCGAAACTGCGGGTGCTCGCGCCGCACATCAGCAAGCCGTCAATCTCGGTTTTGGCGGGATACGCCCAAGGGCCGACCTGCTTCCTGTTCTTTTCGATTCCGTACAAACTGCCGCGGGTGGCGTTGATGTAGAACTCATTGGTCAGCGGGGTGCCCAGGTTCCAGAAAACCACATGCTCGCTGATGCCGGGAATGCGCTTCTCCAGGGCGCGGAACATCCGCCAGGCCAGGTCTTCCTTCATGGCTTCGTACTCAGCGGGGCGGTTTCCAGGCGCGCCGCCAGCCCACTTTTCGAACGCGTCGTATCCCACAAAGGTGAACGCCTCGCAGGTGTGGTGTCCCGCCGCGGGGCCGGTTTTGTGCATCTTGGATGGGTCTTTGAGGGTGGTAACGGTCAGGAACAGCGCCTCCGGCATCTCGGCGTGCAGCACGTAATCGCTCTGCCCCTGGCGGTAGAGTTTGTTGATGTCTTCGTGGTCGTAGTACCAGTAGTTGCCGGAATCCAGCCCGGCGGCGCGCAAATCCATATCCACGGCGAAGAAGAGGCTCAGCGCCGAGGTGGAATAGACCGTTTTATCCAGTTTGCGGCGCAGTTTCCGGCTGAGATGCCCGCGCCCGACCAGTTTTTCGAAGGTGACCGCGGGATCGGCGTTGCTGATCACGTATTCGGAAGTGACCGTTTCCCCGCCGGGGAGTTCCACCCCATAGACTTTCCCGTCCTTTACCAGGATGCGCGTCACCGGGGTTTGCAGGCGAATCTCGCCCCCGGCGCGCTTCAAGGCCCGCGAAAACGCCCGCGGGATGGCGAATGCTCCGCCCTGAGGGTAATAGCCGCCGTTGAAGTAGTGATGCACGATCCCCGCGTGCAGGTAGGAGAGCGTGTCGGCAGGCGGCATTCCGTAATCTCCGGCCTGCCCGGCGAGAAACGCCTTGAGCAGCGGGTCGGAGATGAATTTGTCTATCAGATCCTGGCCGCTGCGCCGCCCCCAGTACATCATCGAAGCCACAGATTTGGGGCTGCCGAGGGTCTCCATCATCTCGTCCACGGTGCGGATGTAGCCGTCAATGCCCTCCGCCTCGTGCGGGAAGCGTTCCTTCAGGCGGGCGGCGAAGCGCTCCTTGCCAGCGGGGATATCGAAGCGCTCCCCGCCGACGAAGATGTGGTCGAAACCCTCCGGGTTGAGTTCGCAGAACTTCAAATCCTGGGTGACTCCCAGGCCCTCGTAAATCCAGCGCAGAGAGCCGCCCTCGTGCAGTTCTCCGATGTAGTGGACTCCGGGGCTGAAGCGGTAGCCGTTGAGGGTGAATGAATGCGTCCACCCGCCGGGGACTTCGTGCTGCTCGCAGACCAGCACCTTCTTCCCGGCCTGTGCCAGCGCGACGGCGGCGGTCAGCCCGCCCGCGCCGGAACCGATGACGATGACGTCATAATCTGGCATGTTTTCTCCTTAATGTCTATCCGAAAATTCGGACGGGTGCAGGCAAATGTTGTAGAAATTGGGCAGTCGTATAGGCTCTGCTTCCTTTCCCCCCACCCAACCCTCCCCCCGGCGAGGGGAGGGCAGGGTAGGGGGAAACACCATCGTTCTACATCTTTTGCTTGCACCCATTCGGATATGTGTGTTGTTACAAGCGTATCAATATGGTATGTTACCCCATCCCCCCTGTATCCCCCCTTCCCCAAGGAAGGGGGGATGTGCTGTAGTGATGTTGTCGGCGCGCAGAGTGCGCCGACAACATCACACTTTTCGATGCTCCTCCCCAAAATTTCCGCTTTGGTTCCCCTCTCCCTTTGGGAGAGGGGTCAGGGGTGAGGGCAGGGAGGGGTTGGGGTGAGGGGAATGTCGCCACAGCATATCAAAACATATCTGGTTTGTTGCATCGTGATTTTTCGGATAGGTTCTCAGGGTTTTCGCTGAAACGCAGGGAACTGCGGTGTTTTGTGCGCGCGCAGTACGCACAAAACGTCACAAACCACCATCTGCGAAAGTCTTGATTCTGTGGCTGTTTGACGTGCCCGATGAATTGTACCAAACTCATCCGGTGCGCTGCAAAGCAAATTTTCGGAGGATGCAGGCAAAAGATGCAGAACGGCGGTGTTTTCCCTCTCCTCTGCCTGCACCCATTCTCAGAAAGGCGATTAACCTTTTGGCCTGCTGCTTTTTCGCTGCAAGAACCGCTCCACGGCCTGAAGATGGTATTCATCCACCCAGAGCGGCGGGAAGGCATCCCGCTCGGCTTGCTCGGCCCGGGGCGGGGTGATGTTTTCCGCGTAGTTGCGCAGCGTGCGCTTGATTGCCCGCACCGCCGGGGGATGCTGTGCGGCAATGCGCTCTGCCAGTTCCAGCGCGGCGGGGAGGGCTTCGCCGGGAGGCGCGAGTTCATCAACCAGCCCGTGCCAGCGGGCTTCCCCGGCGGTCAGCACCGCGCCGGTGGTCAGCCAAAGCAGGGCGCGGCTGTAGCCAACCTGCTGCCAGAGCCGCCGCGTTCCACCCCAGCCGGGCATCAACCCCAGGGAGATTTGCACAAACCCGATAGTGGCATCGCTTGCCATGATGCGCAAATCGCAAGCCAGGGCAATTTCCGCGCCGCCGCCGCGGGCCGCGCCGTCAATCGCGGCGATGACCGGGAACGGCAGTGCAGCGAGGCGGTTGAGAGCCGCGGTCATGCTCGCGACCAGCCGCGCCCCGTCAGCCTCGCTGACCGCACCGTGCAGGGCGCGCAAATCCCCGCCGGAGATAAAGGTGCCACCTCCGCCGGTCAGGATGACGGCGCGCAGGCCAGGGCGATTTTCCAGGCGGGCGACGGTCTCCGCAAAGGCGTCCATTGTCTCCCAATCCAGGGCGTTGCGGACGCGCGGGCGCGAGACGGTGATCTGGACGATGTGAGGAAGAGGAGAGTTTACAACAATCATCGGCTAGTTATCTTTGCACGGACCGGATTGGTAGTAGTGGTGAACCTGCGACACGGGAATTGCCTCCGAAAAATAAAATCCCTGTACCAGGTCTATTCCCATTTTGGACAACAGCGTCAATTGTTCTGGTGTTTCCACCCCCTCTGCGATTGTTTGAATTTGCAAATCGTGGCATAAATTGATCATATGCTGCCAAATTGCCAGGCCTTTTTGCCGTTGCAACAATTCAATTAAACTTTGGTCTATTTTGATGACATCGGCATGGATGTTCGCGAGCGTGTAATAACTAAAATAGCCCTTGCCAAAATCATCTATGGCGATACTGAAACCGTGTTGTCTTAACTTTTCCAGGTTCTTGCTGACGTGTTCCCCATCCAGCAGGGACCGTTCAACAATTTCAAATTCGATATCCATTCCATCCAGTACGGTGATAATTTGTTCGATGATTTCCCTGTTGTTGGTTGTATCCGGGTGCAGGTTAATGGCAATTTGCGGCGTGTAGTTTTTGAGTGCCCAACTTTGCAAGTGCGATTTCACTTCCTGACATACCCACAAATCAATGGCCGGAGATAAGCCTGCGCTTTCCAGATCGTCCAGAAAGAAAGGTGACACAATTCGTCCATCTGAAAGTTGAACGCGCAGCAGTGCTTCAAATTTATCGCAGCGGCGATGATGAATCTCTACTTGCGGCTGGTAATAAACCAGCAGCGTTTCTCTTGACAGGGATTTGATGATCTGATCCAGGCGCGAATTGGCTTCGATGACTTCGTGCTGTGCCTTGTGCAATTTCAGGTCCCTGAAAATCTGCAAAGATTCCGTGATTTCCAAATTGTGGTTCAGATTTTCCAGATGGTAATTAATTGATCGTATGGCTGAAAACCGCTTCACAAAAGGCAGGTATATCAAAACGCTGAGAGACAAAAGCGCACCCTGCAACAACAGCAGGCGGACATTCCCGTTGCTGACAATCCAGGCGTCTACGAAGGGCGGCATCATCCAATCTACTTCAGATACATAAAAGGTAACAGGCCAAACTGAAAGGGTCAGGTAGGCAATGGCAAGGTTAAGCAACGGGACCAAAATAAACGGGATCAATAAAAACCGGTTAAGCACAATCGGCAGCGCGTAAATGAGCAAAGTATTGATGTTAAAAAGAGCAAAAGGCGTAGAGACGCGAACAATTTTCTGGCTATACACATCCCGCCCTTTGATGTACAGTGCAATCAGTATCGCCAGTCCCATCCCGGAACCGCCGGAGACAGCAAACAACCGATAGAACTGTCTGTACAGCAGGTTGGGGAAAACCTCCTCAGCCAGAAAAGATGTATCCATAATTGTATTGGCAATTCGCTGCCCGTGGATTCCGAAAAACCAAAACGTCTGAACCACCAATGCCCTCCATTCCAGGAGAATAATGGATGGCAGGGAAAAAGAAATGATGGCTCTTCCCCACTCAGCCAGTACTTCCCATGCCTGATGCACCAGTACGCCAGCAAAAATCAGCAGCAGGTAAGCGACAAAAAAAGTAATAATGTATTGAAATATCCGGCAAGGGTAAATACTGCATTTCCAATCTTCAAGTGGAAGATTCAGGTATGGTGACAATGCCTGAAGAACAAAAACCGAAGCAATCGGGATGGCTATCTGCCGAAATTCGATATTGACGGGCAAAGGGGGCAAAGTGCCAACTTGTTCTCCCGCTAAAAGCGATTGTACGCTGAAAAAAGAGAGCAGCGCGAGAAAGATAGAAACCGGACGATCAACATCGTAACGCAGCGCAAAATGATACGCAACAGAAACAACAAGTAAAACGGAGGAAAAAAAGCGAGAGGTTCTCAATACCGTTTCCAACGCAGAACTTTCACCCCACAAATCCAGCCCAAAATAAGCCGGCAGCCGAAACACCAAAGTCAGGAATGACAGCAAAATAAAAAACGGCGCCAGAGCGATTAGCGATTCCTGGAGAGCAATGATAAAGCGCGTATCTTTATCACGATGTATTTCCAGTAGTGGGTTCATGGTTTGTTCCCTGGTCTTCTACGGTCAGTCCTGTTAGGGCGTTCGCTCTGAGCAATGGTTTGCTGCAACAGAATTCAGGGATGATCCGAATATGCTGTCGCATCGGCAATAGTTTCAATCGCGTTTACCTGTGCGGGTATAAATCTAAAATACCACGTAATGAGCAGATATGGTAGGATGAGTCTCCCATGGG
>CAZPSL010000217.1:0-37649 GCA_964589145.1 uncultured Anaerolineales bacterium | reverse complement strand
CGTCAACGAAGAGGATGAGAGCCATGAGGCGGAGGGGAAATGATGAATTCAGAATGGGGGCGCGGAGGGGACAGAAAATTCTCTGGTGCTCCGTGCCCCCCGCGGGGTGTCCGAACTACAGCCCGTAAATCTCGCCGTATTTGCGCTCCAGATAGCGCAGGTACGGGGCGGGGTCAATCTTGGAGCCGGTGACGCGCTGGACGAGTTCCTGCGGCTCGTACTTGCGTCCGTACTGGTGGACGTTCTCCACCAGCCAGGCCAGCAACTCGCCGAACTCGCCGCGGCGAATCTGGTCTTCCAGATCGGGAATGTCGGACTGCATCTTCTCCCAAAGTTGCACCGAGACCAAGTTGCCCAGCGCGTAGGTGGGGAAGTAGCCGATCATCCCGCCCGACCAGTGGACATCCTGCAAAACGCCGTCGGCGTTGTTGGGCGGGGTGATTCCCAGGTATTCCTGCATCTTGGCGTTCCAGGCGTCGGGCAGGTCGGCCACGCTCAGGGAGCCTTCCATCAGGGCGATTTCCAGTTCCAGGCGCAGCATGATGTGCAGGTTGTAGGTGGCTTCATCGGCTTCCACGCGGATCAGCGAGGGTTCCACCTTGTTGATGCCTTTGTAGAAGGTCTGCAAATCCACGTTCCCCAGCCGGGCGGGGAAGATTTCCTGCAAACGGGGGTAGAAATGCTCCCAGAAGGGCAGCGAGCGCCCGATCAGATTCTCGAACATCCGCGATTGGGATTCGTGGATCGCCATGGAGGCACCGCCCGCCAGCGGGGTGCGCTCGTACTTCGGGGAACTGCCCTGCTCGTAAAGCGCGTGCCCGCCCTCGTGCATGGTGCCGAACAGCGCCGAGCCGAGGTAATCGTCATCGAAACGGGTGGTGATGCGCACGTCATTGCGGGAGAAATTGGTGGTGAAGGGGTGCGCGGATTTGTCCTGCCGCCCGCGGTTCCAGTCGTAGCCGAATTTGGTGATCACCTCCACCCCGAAATCCCACTGCTTTTGCTCTTCGAATGCCCCATGCAGGAAGGAATCATCCACCTGCGGGCGCTCGCCGATTTGACGGATCAGCGCGACCTGACGGGGGCGCATCGCCTCGAAGATGGCTTTTACATCCGCGGTTTTCATCCCCGGCTCGAACATGTCCAGCAGCGGGTCGTAAACGTGCTCGTAAGGGGCGAAAAATTCCACGAGTTGGTGCTCCATCCCGACGATTTTCTCCAGGTGCGGCTGGAATTTGGAGAAATCGTCCTCAGCGCGGGCGTCCATCCAGGCACTGAAGGCATCGCTGGTGACTTTGGCGAACTCGGCGGTGAATTCCGGCGGGACTTTCACCGCCCGCTCGTAATCGCGTTTGGCCACCTTGATTAGACGGGCGTCATCGGAGTCGGGGTCGAGACCGGCGGCTTCGGCGCTCAAATCTTCGAGCAGTTGCCCGATTTCCGGGGAGGTGCTCTTCTCATGAATCAGTTTTTGCAGGGTGGCGAGTTGGGTGCCGCGGGCTTCTGCGCCGCCCTTGGGCATGTAAACCTGCTGATCCCAGCCCATCAAGGCGCTGGCAGCGTTCAAATCGCTGATTTCAGCCAGGAGGGCTTTGAGTTGGTTCAGTTTTTCTTCCATCACATCTCCTTTGAGTTCTCTGTTCGTGTGATTCATGGATCAATGCTGGTGTGCTGTTGTCGGCGCACTCAATTTTTCAGACAATCTTCCAGCGCAGCGGAGCACCGCGCAGGGCGGCGATGACCCCCCCGGCAATATCAACCGCGGCGCGGGCCTGCGATTCGGCGGTCTGCGCGCCAAGATGGGGGGTGGCGACTACGTTGGGGTGCGCGACCAGCGCGCTCAGCCCCGGCGGCTCGTTGGCGAACACATCCAGCGCGGCACCGGCGACCTGCCCGGTTTCCAGCGCGTTGAGCAGGGCGATTTCGTCAATCTGTCCGCCGCGGGCGGTGCAGATCAGATAAACGCCGCGTTTCGTGTGGCCGAGCGACTGCCCGTTGATCATGCCGCGGGTTTGCGGGGTGAGCGGCACGTGCAGGGAGATGAAATCGGCGCGGGCGTAAAGTTCCTGCAAGGGCACGGGGGCCGCGCCGCGGGCTTCGATTTCCGCATCGGGGAGCAGGGGATCGTGCCCCAGGATTTTCATGCCGAAAGCCGCCGCCCGTTGAGCGACCGCGCGGCCGATATTGCCCATCCCGATGATTCCCAGGGTTTTGCCGTGCAACTCCGAGCCGAGAAACTGTTTTTTCTGCCACAGGCCGGATTTCATGCTGCTGTTGGCCTGCGGAATGTGGCGGATGAGCGCGAGCATCAGCCCCAGGGTGTGCTCGGCGACGGCGATGGTGGTCGCTGTCGGAGTGTTGACCACCGTCACCCCGCGGGATTGCGCTGCGGCCAGGTCAATGTTGTCTACCCCGACTCCGGCGCGTCCGACCACCTTCAGGTTGGCGGCGGCTTGCAGGAGCGGGGCGGTCACCCGCGTTTGGCCGCGCACAATCAGGGCGTGGTAATCTGCCACAAGGCCCAGCAGGTCGCTCCCGCGGAGGCCGGGGCGGTCATCCACCTGGGCAAAATCATTCAGAATCGCGATTCCTTTCGGGTGCAGTCCGTCGGTGATTAAAATTTTCCAGTGGGGCATGGATGTCTCCGAATGCGGGGTCGGGCAAGCCGATACCTGCTGCCTGCTGCCTGATCCCTAATACCTGATCCCTGTTCCCTGATCCTTGATCCCTGAATTGTACCCTATTTGCAGCCCATCGCGGATGGGTCGGGGGGGGTGGCTTCGGCCCAGCGGCGGTCGAATTCTTGCAGGTACAGGCGGGCGATGTCGGTGTTGCGGAGGATTACCACATTTTCGTCGTTGCTTTCGTCGGCGTTTTCGGAGAAGTTGAGTGAGCCGGTGATGACGATTTCGCCGTCTATGATGATGACTTTGTGGTGAAAGGTGCCGGGGTTGCCGTCCTGCCGCACAGGGAGGCCCGCGCAGAACAGGTGCGGCATTTCGCTGTATTCGGTTTCGCTGCCGCGGGTTTCAAAAATACCCTGTACGTCTACTCCGTCGGCGGCAAGTTGCAGCATGGCATCTCCCAGTCCATCGTGGGTGAACGAGAAGGCCATAAAGTGTACCGAGTGCTGTGCGCCCTGCACCAGCGGCACCAGATGGCTGATGACGTTATCTTCGGCGGCGAACAGCACCTGGATTGGCGTGCCGTTCAGTCGGGTGGATTGCAAATCCAGGGTGGAGGGCGATTTTGGGCCGTGTTTTCCTGCCCACATTTCGGCGAATTCACGCTCGAACATCTCCGCTACTTTTGCAGAGCGGATGACGATTACGTTGTTATTGTTGCGGAAGTTGCCGTTACGGGTCAGGTTGGTAGAGCCGGTCCATACGGTTTGCCTGTCGAAGATGATGAATTTGTTGTGCATCAGTGCGCTGCGTTCGTCGTCGCGCACTTCAATGCCGGCATCTTCCAGCATTTCGAACTGACCGTGGCCCTCTTCTTCATCGGCGTCAATGCCGTGTTCGTCGTCGGTCATCCATTGCACTTCAACGCCGCGCGCCTGGGCGGCGATTAAGGCTTCGGCCACCGGGGTCAGGTTAAACTCAAAGGCGGCAATGTGGATGCTCTGTTCGGCGTGGTCAATCAGGGTAATCAACTGTTCCGGTATCGAGCCGCTCAGGTCTTCCGGGTTGTTGATGGTTGCCGGGTCGGTAAAGTATACTGCCCACCAGTTTCCGCCGGGGCTGTTGGTTTCTGCGGTGTCGGGCGCTGCTGTCGCGAAGGGCGCGTTGTTTGCCGTGCTGGTTGCGGCAGGAGTGAACAACCCCAGATAGTCGTTGCCGGTAAACACAAAAATTGCTGCCAACACCAGCACGGCGATGGTAATCACGGTGGTGATGTTGCGGTTGAGAGAGGAAGATTTGGATTTTTTCGGCATGGGTTTTCCTTGCAGGTGCTTTTATGTTCGGTGAGTGCCGCGGCGGCCATCGTTTTGGGCGTTATTCTCCTTCAATGAAGCGGCGCAGTTGACTGACTGCCTGGGCGGGGTTCCAGACCCTGCGGCTGAAGCGGAGCGAGAACCGTTCGAGTTCTCCCGCTCCGGGAGGTTCATACGCCGGTCCGTAAGCGGTTTCTGCTGCCCGGATGATTTTTTGTAACTTTTGAGGGTTGGGAGCAACAGCCCAGCGGCTGGTGCGGCGCAGCATTTTGCGCAGGGCGCGCAGACGCGGGTACATGGCTTGCTCGGCGGCCTCATCGTCCATCCCGGCGGTGGACGCGGCGATTTCCTTCGCCAGTGTGATGCCCCAATCGAGCAGCACGGATGCTGCGTCGTCATCCAGCCCGTCGCTGAGGGCTTCGTTTTCCAGGATGCTCTCTGCGGCGCGGCGGACGCGCAGGGGTTCCGGGGCCGAGCCGGTTTCATTCGGCCCGGAATCGACCGAGGCAGAATCCGGCGGCTCGCTGCCGGACGGGCGGGGTAAAAACAGGATGGGAGTTGAATTGGTCATGGGGGGCTTCCCCGTATCAGGTGTTTCGCGCGGTTAAATTTTTTACATCAGGACTTTCGCTTTGTGCGAAGGTACTGTACCTGCTCACCCTTCGGGCAGGCTTCGCACTCCCCAGGGAAGGGAGAGCAATTGCCCTCAGGGGAAGAGGCTGGGGCATAACGGCACGACAGGGTCCAGGTAATTTTACCTTAAACCGCGGTTTTGGCGGCCTGATGAACTGCGGGGGGGGCATGCAAATGTTGTAGACGTGTTGCATCCAGCCGTTTCAGGCTGCTGCCCACCAGTCTTGCCCTTCGGCCAGCCCCAGGCGGTTGAGGTGTGCCCGAATGATGCCGCGGGCTCCGCGGGCGCCGACCGCCGCCAGCAGCGCAGGATGCGTATAGCGCGCCCACCAGGCGGGCAGGTCATCCGGGGCGATGATCGGCTTGCCGCGGCGGGTGCGCCCGATTTTCCTGGGGTCTACGTCCACAAAGGCAACCAGGGGAACCTCGTTGCGCTGCAATTGTTTGCCCAGCCGCCGCCCCATCATCCCCGCGCCCCAAACGATGACTGCATCCCGCCCGCGCAGGGGGCCGCGCGCCAGGTAATGTGCCTTCGCCCGCAGGAAGTTTTCCACCGAGTAACGCTTGTCGGTGCGGGTGATGCGCTCAGGGTGGTCGCGCCACTCCAGCAGCACTTCGGGGATTTTGGCGAACTTCGCTCCGGCGAGGTACATCCGCAGCCACAGGTCGTAGTCTTCAGGCCAGCCGTAATCGTGGTAGCCGCCCATGCGCTCGAACCACTCGCGGCGCAGCATGGTGCTGGGGTTCGCCAGCGGGCTTTCCACGAAGATCTCGCGGCGGATGTCGGCATCCGTAACCAGCGAGTTGAGCCATTCGATGTAGATGCGGTAGCCCTCGCGCACGCCGTCCTCGTGGAAGGCGCGCACCCAACTGCCGACTACGGCGACGTCAGGATGCGCCCGCAGGCAGGCGACCTGCTTCTCCAGCCGCTGGGGATGGGCGCGGTCATCGGAATCCATACGGGCGATGAAGGGGGCGCGGGTGCGCTCCAGGGCGGCGTTGGCGGCGGCAACTACGCCGCCGCGGGGCTGGCTGAACACCCGAAAACGGGAATCCCGCGCGGCCCAGGCGGTGAGCCGCTCCCCGGTGGCATCGGTGGAACCATCATTTACGGCGATGACTTCAAAATCCGCGAGTGTCTGACGGGCGAGGCTTTCCAGTGTCTCGTCAATGGTGGCCGCGGCGTTGTGGCAGGGCAAAATTACGGATGCAGCGGGCATATCCCGATTGTACCAGTCCCTCTGTGGTATGATTGCGCCGATTTCTGATGAAAAAGGACTGGCAGTTCTGCCAGAACTGCCAGTCCTGGTGGAGGTGTGCACAATGGAAGATACCATTCTCAATGTTTTGGGGGCAATGCTGGCAGGTTTCTTGATGTTTTTGCCCAAGGCGATTCTTGGTATGGTGATTTTTTTCGTCGGGTTATACCTGGCCGGATGGCTGGCTAAGGTTGTACGCCTTACGCTGGTTCACCGCAAGGTGGATCATGCGGTTGCCTTGCTGGCCTCCAGGGTTGCCCGCTGGACGGTCATTACGATGGCTGGCTTTATGGCGTTGCAGCAAATGGGGTTTGACTTGTCGGCGTTTTTGGTCAGTTTGGGGGTGGTTGGTTTTACGGTGGGGTTTGCTTTGCAGGACATTAGCAAGAACCTGATTGCCGGTCTGCTGCTCCTGTTGCAGCAGCCCTTTGATCTGGGCGATCTGATTCAGATTAGCGATTTTACCGGGAAAGCGGTCAATGTTGATTTGCGTGCGACCGAACTGCGTCTGCTGGATGGGAAAACTGTTCTGATTCCCAATGCGGATGTGTATGTCAGCCCGATTATCAATTATACGCGGGAACCGCTGCGCAGGTTTGATCTGACCATTGGGGTGGCTTATGATTCCGACCTGGATTTTGTGCGGGATACGGCGATTGAGGTGGCTGCCGGCATTCCTGGTGTGCTGGCCGAGCCTGCCCCCAGTGTGGTTTTTCAAAACTTTGGAGATTCATCCATCGGTTTCACGCTTTACTACTGGGTGGATACGCACAAGGCTGATATTTTTGCGGTGCAAAATGCGGTTTTTTTGGCGGTCAATGCGGCTTTTGCAACCCGGGGAATCGAAATTCCCTACCCGATTCAAACAGTGCTGATGAAGCAGCCGTAGCGTTGTGCGGGGCAGAGGGCCGATTGTAGCGGTGATTGCTCCCCCCTTCCCTGAGGAGTGCGAAGCCTGCCCGAAGGGTGAGGGGGACACAGAGGGGATGGGGAGACAGCAGGTTTTCTGCTGCCTGCATCACAGACAGTGCATAACAGCCTCTAGGGTGCAAGATCTGAGGTTGACAGTTCTGCCAGGGTTTTTTCTACTTTCTCCAGCAGGTCGTTGATTGTCAGCGGTTTGTGCAAAAACGGGTTGGATACTGAGTGCATGAATGCGCTGGTTTTGGCGTCTACAGTATCTCCACTGATGAAGACGATGCGGGGGAGAACATCAGGGCAGGTGTTTTCTAATTCCTGGTACATTTGGATGCCGTTCATGTGGGGCATCTGGATATCGCAAAGGATCAGGTCGTAGTGCTTGCTGTTGATGCGGTCGAGAGCATCTTTGCTGTTGGCTGTGGTCTCTACCTGGTAGCCTTGCCGGGTCAGCACCCGCCTGAAAACTTCCAGAATGCTGATTTCGTCATCCACCAGCAGAATGCGGCTTTCTGTTTTTGTTTTGGCACTTTCAGCGGCTGACGAATTATCCGGCAGGCTGGCGGTTTTGGTTATGTTTGCGGCCGGCAGTTGAATGTGAAATCGAACGCCATGTGTGCCGTCCATGTTTTCGGCCCAAATTTGTCCGCCGTGCGAATCGATAATGCTGTGCGAAATGGAAAGCCCCAGCCCGCTGCCTTCTCCTTTTTGTTTTGTGGTGAAGAACGGGTCAAAGATTTTTGGCATTATATCTTCGGGGATGTGGGGGCCGTTGTTTTGAAGGAGAATATGCACATAAGGGGGGTGTTCCGGTGTTTCGGGTTCTGCAAAGGCCGAAAGGAGAATCTCCGGGTTGTCCTGGTCAAACAAGACGTGAAAAGCGTTCATCAGCAGGTTAACGAACACTTGCTGAAGTTGACTTTCGTTTACGTAAAGGGGAGGAAGTTTTTCCGGGATGTCAATTTTCAGGTTCACATTCCGCATACGGATTTCCGGGGAAAGCAGGGTTAGAACGCTGTTTACAATTTCCGTCAGGGTCAGCAAAACCCGTTCGCTGGAATCGGGATATGCGAATGTGAGCATCCCGCGGATGATTTTTCCCATTCGCTGGGCCAGTGTTTCAATTTGTTTGAGGTCGCGTTTCAGGCTGAGATTGTTGGCCTGTCGCAACCCCATTTGCGCGTAAAGGATAATGGAGGTTAACGGGTTGTTCAATTCATGTGCGATGCCAGCCACCAGGGTGCCCATTGCGGCCAGTTTTTCCGCGTGGATGATTTGTGTTTGTGCGGTTTGCAGTGCCTGTATCTGTTCCTGGAGCGCATCGTGCAGGGCCTGGCGATGCAGTGCGCTGGCAACCATGGTGGAGAGCGCGGTCAGGGTATTGATATCGTGTTCATCAATTTTTTCGGCGTGCCCGGCCCACAAAACACCTATGGTCTGATTGTTTGCTGTCAGCGGGATGCAGATTGCAGCGCGTATGTTTTTGTATTTTTCTGGAGATGGGATTTTGGGGTCTGCATGGATATCGGGGCTGAAATAAGGGTTTCCGCTTAGCAATACCTGTGCCGAGATTCCCGCCTCGGGCAGGTGCAGATATTTGCCTGCCCAGGTTTCCAGTTCTCCGGTAGCGCTGAGTACGCGAAGCGGTACGGTTTCGGGCGGGGCATTGGCAACGGTGTCTTCATCTCTGACGAGGATGGCTGCTCCGCCCATGCCCAGCAAACCGCGGATTTTCCGGACGATAATGGTTGCCAGTTTTGAGCGGGTATAGGCATTCCGCATGGCATTGCTGACATTCAGGATGATGTCTCGCTCGTCTTGGTCTTTTTGAATGCGTTTGCTGATATCGTGTTGTATGCCCACAAAGTAACGAATATCCCCCTTGGCATCCACAATTGGTGAAATTGTTGTCAGAACGTTAACCAGTGATCCGTTTTTGCAACGGTTGATAAGGTTGCCATGCCAGACGCGTTTTTGGGTGATGGTTTCCCACAATTTCTGGTAGAAGATTCGGTGGTGTTTCCCGCTTTTAATCACGCGCGGCGTTTGTCCGATGGCTTCGTCCAGCGTGTAACCGTAAAACTCTTCAAAAGCCGGGTTGACGTAAAGGATGCAGCCTTTTACATCGGTGATTACCACTGGTATCCCCACCTGGCAGACTGCTTCATTCAGCACCGGAATTTCTGTCAATCCGGGCAGGCAGGAAGATGCGGCTTGGTCTGGGTCACTTATTGACATATGATAGCCTTTTTGTGGAGCGTAATGTCTGGGCTGTACCTCGCGGGTGGGCAAAAGGTGCAGAAATTGGGCAGTTGCACAGGGCAGCGGGTATTTTCATTCAGCAGAAACCTTACACATCGTGTCTATCCGTCCGGGTTCTTTTTTGTGCATCCTCCTCATCATCCATCTTGAGCATGGTGGTGTTGCCGATGTATGGGGTGGACTGCACATTTACGGTGTTTTGCAGCGATTCCAGCACTTTGGCAATTTTGTGTGCATTGTGCAGCCCGGCATCAATAAGTTGCTGGGCGTTATCGGGGCAATGCTCTTGTTCGGCAATTTCTTGCAAGAGATGCAAACTGCCGCCAATTACCATGAGTGCATTATTGATGCGGTGCGCCAGTGTGACTGTGGTCTGGCGCACTGCCTCGGCGGCAATGAGTTGCTGCGTTAGTTTGGCTTTCTCTTCTTGCAGGTGCAGTTGATCCAGTACGCGTTGGATGGTTGCGGTGGCTTCCTCTTGTGTAAACGGTTTTGCAATGTAATCTTTCATGCCCAGGCGAAAGGCATCAACAGCCACGGAGAGATTGGAATCCGCTGTGATTAAGATCACCGGTGCGGTGCAAACGGTCTCTCGCAGGGCGCGCAGCATCTCAATACCGCTCATGCGCGGCATGTTGACATCCAGCAAGATCAGGTCGGGCTGGTATTGCATTGCCATTTCCAGCCCGCGGATACCGTCCGAAGCGGTTGTCCATTGCAACCCCAACGGGTTCAAGATGTACATCCCCAGGAGATTGCATATTTCTGCGTTATCGTCAACAATGAGAACTTTTTCGTTCATTTGCTCGGAACCTGTCTGAAAAATCACTAGCAGCAACCCGGATACATTTTAGCCCGGATTTCCCCGGGTGCAGGCAAAAGATGGAGAAATTGGGCAGTCGGATGGGCGCTGTTTCCTTTCCCCTGCCCATCCCTCGGTGTCCGGGCGCGCTTCGTGTGCCCAAAACCCCGCAAACCAATGCTCAGGGTGTAAGATTCGGCATTCAAATCTTGCGGATAGTCATTGTGCGGCAGAAAAACGGCAAGTGGATTGAGGCTGGTTTCCCAGGCGGGGCAGGGTGTCGGCATCAAAAATCATCACCTGATCGTGTGGTAACGCCTCGGTAATTACCGCCCGCCCAAATGCTTTGCGCAAAAAGATGTAGCGTGAAGAAAATACCAGCGTGTTCCACTCTTCATGGTAATGCAGGCAAAGCGGATTGTGGTGCTTGAGCACCATCAGCCGCCGGGGCATTCGGAGATCGCTGGAGAGAAACGTAAACTGCCCCTGTAACAGATGCAGCCGTTTGCAGGCGGCATTCAGGTATTGCCCATTGAGCAGTTGGGGTGAAACGGCATCCAGCAGCCGGAAGATGATTTCGCTATCCACTTGTGCCTGGCGGGGATAGTGAAAGCGGCGGAAGAGTTCGTCGTCGTTCTCGATTTGCCCGTTGTGAACACCGAGGACGTGTCCGGCAATGATGGGGTGGTTGTTGTCGTTGTTGGCGGGCGAGCCTTTGGTGGGCAGGCGGGTGTGTCCCAGAAGCAGCGTGGTTGTGCTGCTGAGTTGTTCCAGCATTTGCCGATATTCCGGCAGCCGGGTAAATTCTGATGCTGGCAGTGGGCGTTTGAGAATTTGAAAATGCCCGTCGCTGTCAATCATTGCCAGCCCGGTGGCTGCGTTGCCGCGCGCTTCGTTAAAAATCAGGCTGCGGGTGAAAATTTCACCCATTTCCTGCCATGTTTGGGGAGCCCGCTCTTGGGGGTGCAGCAGCAAAGCGGCAATACCACACATTTTGTGCTAACTGGTGAAAACCATTGTGCCCTGGCGATCATTCCAGCGCAGGCCGCGCAAGGCGGCAATTTTGTTCATGCGCCGTTCCAGGTCTTGGGGAGTAAGGTGCAACTCGCGGGCGGCAAGCCACTGCCAGGCTTCGGGGGAGGGCTGCCCGGCCCACTCGCCGAGTTCGATGCGCTGCATCAGGCGGCGGTCGATCTCGTCCAGACCGAGGTCATCGAGCGCGGCGCGGGAAGCGAGGTGCTCTTCAATGGTTTGCCAATTATAACCGGCGCAGCGCATTAGGGAAATGGGCGTTTCCGCCAGCGCCAGCAAGACATCCAGGCTGGGGTTATCCACAAACCAGTCGAACACGGGCGAGAGAAAATCAAGCAACTCGTAACAACTTTGGCGCAGTTCCTCAATGGCTGCATCTGTAATGCCGCTGGTGTCGCTGGCAGCCAGGTTGCCGTCATTATTGCTGAGCAGATTAAGAATTTCCACTTGCCGCCGCCATGGCCGGATTTTGCCGACATGAATTACGCCATATTGTCCGAGATCAACCGATTTAAGCAGCATTGCCATAAACAAAAATGTTTCGGCTGTGATGGCGGTTGGTGAGATATGCGCATCCGGAAAACGAAATTCAAGGTGAAAGGGGAGCACAGCCCCGCTTGGGGTGAAGCCAATATGTTCCAGGTTCAGGAAGTTCTGGTGTTCGGGGACGGTGCGGCTTTTTTTGAGCGTTTGCTGGATTTCGCGCATGTGCATTGTTGCCGGAGAGTGACGCACCATTTCCAGATGGCTGTTGTGGTTTCGGCGGCGGCAGAGCGATTCGCGCTTATCTCCGGCGCTGGTCATGAACTTAAGCGCCGGTGCATACCGCCGCACCAAATTCCAAAGGTTTGCAAGAATAATTTCGGGCACCGGTTCGGCCAGATCGGGAGTCAGCAGGTGAAAATGCAGCCCGCAAGTGTGGCGGGGCCGCGCGCCGCGTTCGGCCAGTATCCCCATGATTTGCCGGTATTGATTGTGTTGCACGCGAAAATAAGGATGCCGCCCGATTACCCGGATTTCTATTCCGCAGTGTTCCGGCTGTACATCCAGTACGCCATTGGCGCCCAGCCGTTCGAAACTGCCGGAAGGCTGCAAGCCAGTGCGTACCGCCGATTCAAAATCGGGCCGCCGCATTCCTTTGGGAGGGGCAACTTCCAACTCGGTTCCGATTTTGGTTACCCGGTAGAGCAGGTTTTTCCAGTAGGTGGCCTGCAACGGGGTGAGCAGATCCTCTCGGCGGAGTAAAATCGGGTCTTTCATAAAATCTGTGCGGGAGCCTGCCGCCGGAGAAGCGGTTTTCCGGCAGCAGGCGGCCCCGCGGTTTCAAATCATCTGGAATTGCAGGTTGCAGGTATGTGCTTCTGTGTTGACTTCAATTTTGCTGATGCGTGTTTTCGTTTCCATACGTTTGCGCATGGCGGCCGCAGCGATATTGAGGTAAGGGCAGACGAAGGGTTTGATTCCATCGCTGATCAGGTCTTTCTCAACATTCATCAATACGCAGTTTTTTACTTCGAAGTCAATGTTATCATCGTTTTTGATGATATCGAAATCGGTTGCAATACCAAATTCATCCACGAAGATGCGCCCGATTTCGGTGAGCACATCTTGCGGATCCTCACCGGCGATTTCCAGCCCCATGCTTTTTTCCAGAATTTCCAGCATTCCGTTGCCGATTGTGTTGGTTGTTGCCAGGGCGGTTTCGCCGAACAGATCCCACAGCCCCTTTTCCAGGCCGTAAATGATCATTGCATTGATGCGTGCTAAATTTCGTTTTTTATCCTCTTCGGTAGCCATGGTTTCGCTCCTTGTTCAGATGAAAGTTTGAATAAGTTGAGTTACGGGTTATCCGGGTGGATTTTTGTGCTGGAAAACCGATTTCTCACGCTGTATCCCAAATTCAGGCTTGAATACTTCAAATTGCATCTGATGACTGGCAGATGAGCAAAACAGCGGGAAACGCAGGCTGTGCGATGGTGATTTGAGGGCGGCAGTGCCTGTGGCGCGGCATGGCCTGTGTGGAATGCCCCTGGCGTGTCGCACCATCAGGCGCTTTTGTTTTGGTTGCATGCGCCTATCCGAAAACTCGAGCAGATGTACTGTTACAGGATATCCGTATGGCGTGTTCCCCCATCCCTCCTCCCAGAAATTTCCGCTGGGTTCTTCTCCCTTTTTGAGGGGGCGGGTTGGGGTGGGGGAGATGTTGCCGCAGCATGTCAAAACGGACCTGGTTTGTTGATAGCGATTTTTCGGACAGGCTCTATGCACGGTTGACAAAAGTAATGATGGAGCCTTTGCCGTCAACCCATTTTTCTACGTTCTCGCCCATTTTGTAATCCATGCGCCGCAAGGCTGCCTGGCAGGCATTCAGAATTGGGCAGATGAAGGGTTTTTCTACACCGGCCTCCATCAGTTTGTCGGTGAGTGTGCGGTTGACGCAGTTGCGAACCCGCAATTCGTAGTGATTATCGTCTGTGGCTTTGACATCGATATCGCTGGCGAAGCCAAATTCGTCTACGAAGATGCGGCTGATTTCCATCATCACGTCTGCCGGGTCTTCTCCGGCAATTTCCAGGCCCATCTCCTTTTCCATAATGTTCAGAATCTGGTGCCCCATTGGGCCGCTGAACGAAAAGGCGGTATCACCCAGGATGTTCCAGGTGCTGGTGCTCAGGCTCAGCAGGCTCAATTCGGTAAGACGGAGACGATTTGCTTTTTTTTGTTCATCAGTAGCCATCAGGTGCTTCCTTTCTTTTCGGGATTGTGTGGTGTTACTTCCTCGCGATTAAACCGGTTCCTGCCTGGGGCTTGCGCTGAAACGCCGGGAAAAGTGGTGTTTCATGCGTGTTTTGCACACCCAAAACACCACAGATCACCGCCAGCGCGAAAGCCCTGTTACAGAATATCGTGCAGGTTTTCGGTCATGGTGCGGATTTCCATGAAGGCCATGCCCAGGTTGACATTTTTGGGAGTCAGGCCAACCAGGAGCGTTTCATCGTTGATCTCGGAGACGATGATATTACCGTCTTCCCCTTGGATCAGTGTGCGGGTGAACGCCCCCCGTTTAAGTTGGGTTGTACCGCGACGGCTCATCCCCAGCACGGCTGCGGAAATTGCACCGACCATTTCATCATCCAGGTCGCGCATGGGAACATTGGCGGCATATACAAGCCCGTCATGCCCTACAATTGCCGCACCCTCTATATCGGATGATTCGGTCAGTAGTTCTGATAATGCGTCGGCGAGACGCTGTCCTCTGGTTTTCGCCATTTTGGTTTTCTCCTTTCTGTTGCTTGTATTGTTTTTTTGATGGGTTGCAGAGCGGTTTGGATTGCTGACAAACCGGGAACAACGTGGATTTTTGCACTGCCCTTCCTGATCCAGAAAGGCTCCGCAAACGGGGCAGTGCGGGCGTGTTTCCGCCGTGGCTTGTTCATCCAGCCGTCGGGCACCTTCCAGCAACAAACTGGTCCATCCCTGATCAATAGTTGTGCGGGGCGGTTTTTTGCCCGCATCCAGTTGAAATGTCCCATTGTCCCATTCCAGTATGTGATAAATCACCTCCTCGCCTTCCAGGCTGCCGGAGACAGCATGGACGATTTCTCCGGAGTCGAAATAAACGGTGGCTTGCTGATGGTCGCTTTTGAGGCTCAGACGGGCGGTTTTCCCGTCCAGGCAATTATGCTGAATCAGATCGGCCACGCTCATATCGTTGAGTTTTCCTTGCATAAATGTGTTCCTCCAGTTCCGGTTTGATGGGAGGGGTCACCCGGTTACAATTTCCAGGCACGCTTGATTTCCCGAATGGCCTTGTTGGTAAGCCGTCGGTACGATTGGTGCCGGTCTGAAATTTGTACTGCCAGAATCAGACGGTACCCGTTGGCATCAAATGGGCGGCAGACCAACCGGCGGCCTTGTGCATCAAACAAACTGATTTCGTCGGTTTGCCCCATTCCCAGTTGCATTTCCGTTTGAAGCGCGGTTTTCTGAATAAGCGCAACCACGGCGGACTGGGTCTCCGGATCTTCTCCCTGGTTGAATGCCGAAGCCAGAGGAAAACCGTGCTGATCGGTGACGATGGCAATGGGGAAGTTGCCAGCCGCATTCATTTCGGACAGAATTTTGCTGATTTGAGAAGAGCCGGTGCTTGGAATGGATGTTGGTTTCATCGTTCGCTTAATCTCTCGATGGGGGGTGGGCGGATGCTGCAAAACAAGTCTGCGCGGTTTCCCTCACCCCGTCATCGCACAGGCCGGGCCTCCCGGCTCCAGGATGAGCCGGGGTGAGCGCGGGCGAGGCAGGTTCCTGTGCGGCTGCTTGGTTTTTGCATGGGGACCGGGCGGGTTGATGTCTTTTATCCGCATACCTGTCCGCTCTCATTGCAGGGCTGACCGCGCCAATGTCTGTTCAGGGCGGGCAGCCGAGGGGCGAACTGCGGGCTGCTCCTGGCGGCTGCATTGTTGCACGCGGGCCACAACACCCTGCGTGATTGCCTTGAGTGTTTCAAAAACGCCTTTTCCTTCAATAGCAATTGCCGTAAAAACAGGGTATTTTTCCAGGTTCATTAGCGGTTTGTAAATAATCGGGTCGAGTGCGTTGGGTAAATCCTGTTTGTTAAACTGAACAACCAGGGCAATGTCATCCAGTGCGAGGCGGAAACTTTGCAGGTGGTGTTTCATATTGCGCCACGCTTCCAGATTATCCCGCATTCGGGTCGGGTCGGAATCGGCTACGAAAACAACGCCGTCTGTCCCGCGCAGAACAAGTTTCCGGCTGGCTTCGTAATAGGCCTGCCCGGGTACGGTGTAAAGTTGCAGTTTGGGCGTTAATCCGCTGATTTTTCCCAGTTCAAGTTGCAAAAAGTCAAAAAACAGGGTGCGGTCCTCATAGGTTTTTAGCGATACCAGATCGCTGCGGTGGTTTGCGGGCACCTTGCGGTAGATTTTTTCCAGGTTTGTGGTTTTGCCGCTCAGTGCAGGCCCATAGTAAACAATTTTGAGGTTGAGTTCACGGAGTTGCCAGTTGATGTACATGCCATTTCTCTGTTCAAGCGGGATTTGCTCACAGGCAATTAATCTGAATTGCGGATAACGAGCGGAGGGCGGGCTGGGGAGGGTTGGGTGGGGGGAAACACCGTCGTTCTCATTTGCTTGTTCCTATCCGCATTCAGGTTTAATGAGTTTCGCTGTTCCAAATATCATCCAATGCGTTACCGAACATTTCTGACAAGTTGTCGCTGTCTGAAAACATGGATTCGGCGGCCTGAGGAACGGGAGCATCGGATTCGGTTTTCAACTCTTCGGGGAGCGTTTCCACAATAGCGGCCAGTTCCTGGGCGTTTTTCAAAATCAGCATCCGCGCCCAGCCTAACGGTACATCGGCGGCAACTTGCACCAAGAGCGCCAGGTAGGCTCCGGCCTCGGCGATGAAGGTGTGGGCGGCTTTTCCTTCCCGCAGGGTGATCTGATAAGCCTGATATTCGCCTAACATACGGGCAATTTCCTGGCTGGCGGCCAAATCTCCGGCCACCAGCGAGCCCAGTGCAACCGGTTCGACCCCCGCCCGGTCACCGCGAACGGAAATTACCTGCCCGCTCACATCGCAAAGCAGGGCAAACCGCGCCGGAATGTCTCGCAGCATCTTTGCCAGAATATGGTCAATGGCTTGATCCTGGGATGGATAGATGGTCAGTCCGCTGCGCAAGATAAGGAAATTACGGTTCATATCAGCGGTTTCATGCAATGGCATCGCGGCCTCCTGCGCATTTTTGCGCTTGCAGCAGTCCCCAGGGAAAAAGGGCTGCCGCTTCCAGGGTTTTCGCTCTGAGCGAAAACCCCAATTCTGTGAGCCCCCTTGCTTTGGAATGTTCTTTACCCGGTTGAGGGTGGTTCACTTGTCATCCCGGATGTAGTCAATCCGAACAGATCATCCAACTCGCTATTGAGTTCTTGCTCGAAGTTCTGGTTGAGAAACTGCTCGGCTTCAACTTGTTCCGTTTCGCCCAGTGTTTCTCGAAGGTGGTCGGCGGCCTTGCGGGCGTAATACCACACCGAACCCAGCGGGCTGCTATACTCGGAACGGCTGATAAACATGATGAGCAGCAGCGATTTTCCGATGTTCAGCCCGTAAAGATCATATTGCTTTCCTTCACGGTAGGCAAAATTGACTGCATTATCAAACCCATCCAGTACCTCACCGGCTTCGGTAAGTGTGGCAATTCCGCCGCTCATCAGGGTGACGACCTCCTCTACCGGGAAATCGTCAATTTTCCCGCGCCGCAAAATGGTCTGCCCGGAAGCGTTGACCAGCAAAATGCCGAACGCACCGATATCCTGTTCCAGTTTGGTGAGCAGCGCATCCACCTTTCGATAACGGTCATCCGAAAGTACCAAAATCCCTGGCTGGCTGATTGCGAAGTTCCCCAGGGCTTGTTGTACCACCTGACGAAAAGTCCCGATTTCCAGCGGCTTTGTGAGGTATTCATAAGCCTGCAAGCGGCGTGCCTGCGTTTCCACCGAGTCGCTGCCGTAGGCTGTAATCAAAATAACACGCGTTTCCGGCTGCAACTCCCGAATATGCTCCAGCAGTTCAATCCCGTTCAGCCCGGCCATCTTGTAATCGGTGATAACCAAATCGAAAGGCTGGTTTTGCAGTAAAACCAGGGCATCTTTCCCGTCCAGCGCGGTAGCGATTTCGTAATTGTGCCCCAGTTTTTGCAAACTTCTCTTGAGAATGGCTAACACATCAGGCTCGTCATCCACCAGGAGAATTTTCTTGTTGTCCATACTGCGGCTCCAGTGCGCTCAGGCGGCGGGGAACAGCGACTTGTTGAGAACAGGATTTTTGCTCTGAATAATGGTTTGTGGTGTTTATGCGTGCGAAGCACGCGTAAAGTACCATATTCCCTGCGTTTCAGCGGCAGCGCCGGTAGTTTTGCACTGTCTGGAAAACCGCCGCGTTTACTGCCGCGGGTAACAGTACTGCCAGAATACCAGAAAATAGCATTTGTGCCGTTAGCAAGGGTTAGGATAGGTTGGTTGGTGGCCTGGTTGACCGACAGAACCCGCTGCGAAGGAGAACGAGTCTATCCGAAAAAAACGCTATGCAGCAAACCTGATCTGTTTTGACATGCTGTGGCAACATTTCCCCCGGCCCCCACCCCTGTAATTGTCCCCCCTACTCTCCCGACCAAAGGTAGCCGCGTGAACGAATGGTTTTGATGTAGACAGGATTAGCCGGATCGGGTTCTATCTTGCGCCGCAAACGGTGGATGTGCCATTTAATAATCCGGCGGGCCTCCATGGGGGTTTCCTCGTATCCCAGCGCACATTGCACCAGGGCGCGTGCTTCGAGCGGTTCGGGGCTTGACTGAACCAGGCAAAGCAGAACATCAAATTCGGCGGTGGTCAGGCGCAGCGGCCGCCCCTTAAACAGTGCGGTGCGGTGGTAGCGGTCAATGGTCACTGGCCCGGAATGCAGAAAACGGTTTTCGTTATGCGGCATCGCTTCAGTGCCTTGTGAGTTTTCTATGGCCTCCAGGGTTTCCTTGAGCGATGCAATCTGCCGAAGCAGGGCGCGTTGCTGCAAGGCGCGGCTGCGCTGCCGAAGCCCCTCAGCCACCCGCTCCCGCAGCATATCCGGGGCAGCGGGTTTGAAAATATAATCAAACGCGCCCAGCCGCAGGGCTGCCACTGCGCTTTCCAGCGCCCCGTAAGCCGTCAGAATAATTACGATAATCTCCGGGTCTTTTTGCCGGGCCGCCTTCAGCACATCCAGCCCCTCGATTTTCTTCATTTTCAGATCAAGCAAGATCACATCATACGCGTTCGCAGCCAGTTTTTGCAGGGCTTCTTCTCCCCCGCCCGCCGTTTCAACGTGGTACTGTTTTTGCAGAATACGTTGCAATACAATGCGAACCGAAGGTTCATCATCTACAACCAGGATGCGTGCCGGATGTTTCGTCATGGTTTGTGCAGCCTTTGCCCGTGCGATTCCCGCGAAAGATCGCGTGGCAGCCTAATGACGATACTGTTGTACGCGGGAGTTTCTCTGATATGAATGCTTCCCTGGTGAGATTCGACGATCTCCTTGCTGAATTGTAACCCAAACCCCATTTCTGAAATATCCTCCGATTCGCCTTTGCCAAGAAACCGTTTCCAATCGCCAAAGGGAGATTGTACAGCCATCACAATGTAAACATTTTGCGAATTGGCATAAGTTTTCAGGTATAGAGTATCGTACGTTGTTTGTGCGATCAGATTGTTGAGACTCAAAAGAAGGTTGAGAAGGGCAATGTGGAGTTGCCCGTTATACCCCCACACAACGGGCGGGTCGGGGGACAGGCTGGTAACCAGTTGGGTTTGCTGCCAGTTTAGTTCTTTCCGCGAGAGTTTGATGATGTTTTGCACCACCTGGTTGATGTTTACCCAATCGGGAGCATCGCTTTCCCGGTAAATATTGCGCATCCGTTCCAGAAGTTGAATCACGCGTTCGGTTTCCCGGTGGATGATGTCAAAATAGAGTCGCAGATCTTCCGGGCTTTCGATATCTTCCTCTGCCAGGCTTGCTGCCCCGCGCACAGCCTGGAGTGGATTGTTGATTTCGTGTGCCAGGCTGCGCATCAGCCGCCCGACAATTGCCAGCCGTTCGTGCTGGATAGCCAGTTGATGTATCTGTCTGCTGTCGTTCATCAGGCGCAGTGTATGTTCGTAAAGCGTGGCATTATTGAGCGCAATAGCGGCAACTTTTGCTGCAATGCTCAAAACATCCAGATCGTTCGCAGTGAATTCGCCATCAAACTTGTTTGCCAGCACAAAAACAGCCAAAACATTCTGATGATAAACCACAGGCAGCACAACCATCTGCCGAATGCGTGCCAGCCATTGCTGATACCGCGCGTCAACATGCTCGCAAGTGTGCTCCAAAACATCAACCAGAACCGCCTTTTGCTCCCGGACGGCAGTTTGCAGATTTTTGAATTCGTTTAACGAAATAAAACGCTGTTCGCAGTCTGGCACTCCAAAGGAATAAATCGAATGCAGCGTTTGAGAATCAACCTGGTAAAGGCCAATCAGGCCGATTTCCATCGGGCACAGCCGGTTTGCCCATTGCAGGGCGCGTTGGAGTATCTCCTCTGTACTCAACCCGTCCGAAACCTGGCGGCTCATCTCCAGCAGCACACGCTGACGGGCAATATGCTCGCGGAGTTTCTCTTGCAATTGCATCGATTCTAGCACTGGCGCAGCAAGAACGGCCAGATTCTCCAGGAAAGAGGGCGCACTTTTGTCAAAAGGCTGCCGGCTCTGCGTATACAAAATCAGAGCCCCCAGCAATTTGTCGGCATGTAGCAGGGGCGTGCCCAGCCCCAGAAATTCCCCGTGCTGGAGTGCAAGTTGCTGCGTTGTTCTGTTTGCGGCAATTGCACGGGCAATTTGTTCCCGCTGTTGGCATTGCTGCAATTGCAATGCCGCAGCCGAATACGATGAGCCCCGAAGCGACAATTGCTCATCCTCGCCAGCAAGCCATATCTCCCCGCCAATCGATTGGATGCCGTTGATGGCTTGTTCCAGTGTGACGGACAAAACCCCTTGCAAATTGGTTTGCTGGTGAACAAGGTGGCTGAACAGCAGCAGAAAAGCATGCAACATGCTGTGGTTGTGGATAGATTCAATGGCCTGATCGAGTTGCTGATTGGTGGTATCCATACCCGTTTCTGTATCTTTGGGATTTTTCGCTCTGCGCGAAAGTCCTGACTTCCCTGCGGAGCCTGAAGCCCGCAGGAGATCTCATTGCTTCCAAAACACAATCCGGGTTAGGTTGCACCCTGGTTTTGCGGCAGCCATATTTTCACGCCTGCGGGGACTCGACACTTTCCGAATTCCGGTTTACCTTGTCACCTGAAATACATGCGTTCCTGCTGCCGTTGTCAGGTACGCCAGCCCGGAGGGGGGATTTTCCGGCGCTGCGTAGAGCGCGTTCAGCCCCTCAGGGTGGGATTCTTCCAGCAGCAGGTAGCGCGCGCCGTAGCGGTCGGCGACTTCCAGCACGGTTGCGGGTGTTCCGTCGGGGATGGCGATGGCGGGACGCTGCGTGTAGGCAAAGTAACCCGGCGGGTTGATGGTCAGCACAACGTCAGCGGGTGCGGGATCAAAGGCGGTGAGCGCGGCTTCCAGAGCCTGGTAAGTGCGGCGGTTTTGCTCCCAGCGGGCGGGGGTTTCCCCTTGGGGGAGCAGTTTCGCCCCCGCGGCAAAGGCTGTGAACAGCACCACGAAAGCCAGCAGCGCTCCGAAGAACATTTTCCGCGCCCGCTGGAGTTGCCACGATGGACGGCGCTGCACCACCCAGGCGAGCACGCGCTCCAGCCCGAGGGGAGCGACCGCCCAGAAAACGGGCAGCAGCGCCGCGCTGGCGTGGAAAAATCCGCCGCGCGCACCCTGGCAGGGGAAAACCAGCGTCATCAGGGCGAAGTTCACCAGCCAGATCAGCGCCGCCATCTGAACGCGGAAATCGCGGCGGCGCGCCCACAATCCGAGCAGGATGAACGGGGCGAGGAAGATCATCCCCTGCTCCGCGAGCGCCCGCTGGAGGTTCTGCCCCAGCGCCCACAGCCGGGCATCGAGGATGGCGCTCAGCCCGGAAGCCCACCAGCGCTCGAAGGTCAGCAGACTGGCGGGGTAGATGAACAGTTCGTTGTAGTCGGTCAGCCACAGGGCGCGGCTCCCGCCGGGCGCCAGCGGCGCACCAAAGACGCTCATATTGCGCCAGAACCAGGGCAGCATCACCAGCGCGTAACCGGCGAGCACCAGCAGAATGCGGGAGAGCGCGCCCCCCGCTTTTCCCTTCAGTCCCCTGGAGCGCGGGGAACTTGCGCGCTGCGAAGGCGGAGCCAGCAGTGCGCCCAACATCGCGAACCCCAGCCAGAGAAGGCCCTCCGCGCGGGCGAGGTGCATCAGCCCGGCGATAAGCCCCAGAGCAAGCGGGACGAGAAAACTTGCCGCAGCGCGGTGTTTCTCCGCGCGTTCCGCGTCTCCGTGGCGGGATGCGGGCAGCAGGAGGAAAAAGGCCGCCCCCAGCACGGCATACAGCCCGAAGGTTTCGGTGGTGGTGAAAAAGGGCAGGTAAAACCCTGCGAGAACGGCAATCCCGCCCGAAATCCAGGCCGAGAGACGGCTGCGGGTGAACGCGTACCCCAAAGCGGCGGTCAGCGGCGGGAAGAGGCTCCCAATCAGCACGAACACCCATTGGGCGGCCTCAAATCCGGGGCTGCGGGCAATCCACATCCCCAGGGCGGCGAGCATCGAAGCCAGCGGCATCCAGTAGCCGTGCGAGGGGTGCGGCAGCCCGTCGGGGTCGTCGAGGTAGTTCCACAAAATTTGCTCGTTGAAGCCCTCCCCCTGCGCCAGCGCCTGCCCGCCGATGAAGTAATACTCGGCATCCATGAAGCCGGGGCTGTGCTGTACCCACGCCACGCCGACGCGCAGCAGCAGAGCCAGCAGGAAGAGGGCGGTGTAATCTTTGCGGGGCATGGGGGAGAGTCAGCGAGTCAGCGAATCAGCGAGGCAGCGAACGGCGCGAATTGCACGAAAAAATTCGTGATATTCGTCCCGTTTGTGGATGTCTGTGCTGCGAAACGGGTGACTCGTACCTGATCCGAAAGTCAGGTTAAAATCCCAGGTCTTCTGCCCGCAGGAACCACCAGCGCACCCAGTACAGGCCGATCATCGCCAGCAGCGGGAAGCCCAGCGTCAGCAGGGGGAGCGGCGTACCCGGGGCGGACGCCCGCCACCACGGCACCACCAGCAGCAGGGCGGCCGTTCCAAAACTGACCGCCAGCCCCGCCCGTCCCCAGCGCGCAACCCAGGTAGTGAAGATAATCAGCAGCGCGGCCAGCAGCAGGAAGGCATTTTGAATGCTGACTTCAATCCCGATCCAGAGGGCGAGTACCCAGGTCAGGGCGGCTGTCCAGGCCAGGTGACGGGAATCCCGCCCCCAGGCGAGATACCACTCGGCCATCAGGATGATTCCGCCAAGGAGTACGATTCCCCACCCGATTTGTCTGCCGATTCCCGGCCACCATCCGGTAGTGATATTGAGTACCGCTTGTCCGATCTGAAAATCTGTATAGCGCAGTGCAGCCCAGAAGAAATCCACCGGCCAGGAGGGGATGAAGATCATACCGAGAAGGCTCGTCCCCAGGAAGGTGGCTGCGCCCCAAAAGTAGAATCTCCAGCGGCGTCTGGAGGCTGCCCAAAGGAGAACGAACAGCACGCCCGGCCAGGTGAGATACCATTGCAGGGCAGAGAGGGTGATCAGCACCCCGGCGATTTCGTCTTGTTTCCGCTGGAGCAGCAGCAGCCCGCCGCCGAAGAACGCTGCCATCAGGATTGCCTCGCTCCCTTGTGCATAGATGATCATTGCCGGAAACCAGAACACGGCGAGCAGCGACATTGCACCTGCCGCCCAGCGGTTGATTTGCCAGCCCGTGCTGCGAATCCCCAGGCTGGCAAAAATCAGCGCGGCAACCTGGCTGAAAGTTACCCATAACGTGAGCGCGAGGTGGTAATTCTGAATCAGCGCAAAAGGGAAATAGAGCGTCAGAATCGGCAATGGGGCGGTGAAGCGGCGGGGCTCCAGTGTATCGTAGGGATTGGCTTGCCCGAAAATCAGGCTGCGGGTGATTTCCCAGCGATACAAGAATTCATTTTTCGGGAACAGGCAGGATACCCACTGCCAGTTGGCCCAGGCCAGAATGGCAATTGCGGCAACGCCCAGCGCAATTAACGCCAACAGGGTGAGCAGGGCGGAGAGCGTGTGTCTCATGGGAGCCGTGGATGGCCTGCGAGAATTCAGGCCGGAAAATTTGCGTCAGTAGTCCGCTGGTGGCTGCTGCTGGCTACTGCTGGGTGGAGAGTTCCCCTTCCAGGTTCTCTTTCCCGGTGCGGTAGGCCTGCCCGAACAACGCGGCGGAGACAAATCCCGCGTAAACTGCGAACGCACTGAGAATGAAAGGCAGCAGCCAGCAGAGCACAAGGGTCATGTACATCAGGTAGAAACCCAGGTACATAATGCCCAGAATCCCAACCAGCAGTACATAAGTGATCAGGTATCCGCCGAGATTGGCTTTGAAGTTCCGCCACCAGCCGCTGACGTGGAACGCGGCCCCAAAACTCTCTTCCGCGATCATGTGGCTGATTGCCGGGGGCAGGAACAGGCCGATTACCAGCCAGATGATTGTTCCAATCCCGAACAGGCACATTCCGCCGAATATGCCGCTCAGCATCAGCCCGGAAAACATACCTTCATTATCACCGGATAGTGCGAAGATCGGTGCAAGGAAACTGAAGAGCCCGCAGCCGTAGAAAAGCACCAGCGGGATTGCTGCAACCAGCGAAACGCCGATGATTTCCAGCCCTTTGATGGCTAAATCGCCCCAGTCATCCCATTCCGGCAGGGAGAAGTCGTTTTCCTTGATGACATTCTCGATGATGCGGGCAACATAGCCCAGCACGAAAATCAGCGGAATGATGGGGATGACAAAACTGCCGATGTAGAACAGGAAGGCAATCAGGAATTTTGTGCCCCATTTCTCATCCTTGAACGGGAAGGTGAAGATGTACTGAATTTGGTCGATGGTGGCTTGAGGGTTCATGGCATTCTCCTTGGGCGAAGTTTTGTGGAGCGGATTGTCAATCCGCTCCACTTTAATCAGGTGAATTTCAGATCTTTGGCCCTGCCTCCCGCACTTCCGGGGAAGTGTGGTCAGCGAACTTCTTGAAATTCTCGATGAAACGGGCGGCCAACTGATGGTATTTCTGGTCGTACTGCTCTTGGCTGTGCCAGGCTTTTGCCGGGTAGAGCACATCATCGGGGACGTTGGGACAGGTTTTGGGCACCTGAAAGCCGAATACCGGGTCGGTGTAGTATTCCACGTTCAGCAGGGAGCCGTCCAGCGCGGCGGTGAGCAGATTGCGGGTGTGGCGGATGCTGATGCGCTTGCCGACCCCGTAAGGCCCGCCGACCCAGCCGGTGTTGAGCAGCCAGGCCGTCGCACCATAACGCTCCATTTTGCGTGCCAGCAACTCGGCGTAGTAAGCGGGGTGATGCACCATAAACGGCGCGCCGAAGCACGCGCTGAAGGTGATTTCCGGTTCCTCACCCAGCCCGACCTCCGTGCCGCCGACCTTGGATGTGTACCCGGAAATGAAGTGGTACATCGCCTGTTCGGGAGTCAGGCGGGCGATGGGCGGCATCACCCCCTGGGCGTCGCAGGTCAGGAAAATCACGTTTTGGGGATGGCCGCCCACGCCGGTGGGCAGGGCGTTCTCGATGTAGTGCAGCGGATACGAGGCCCGCGTGTTCTCCGTGATTTCATCGTCGTCCAGGTCAATCAGGCGGGTGACCGGATCGTAGATCACGTTTTCGAGGATGGTGCCGAACCGGTGGGTGGCGGCGTAAATCTGGGGTTCGGCGGTCGGGGAGAGTTGGATCACCTTGGCGTAGCAGCCGCCCTCGAAGTTGAACACGCCCTCATCGGCCCAGCCGTGCTCGTCGTCGCCGATCAGCCCCCGGTTGGGGTCGGCGGAGAGGGTGGTCTTCCCTGTCCCGGAGAGGCCGAAGAACAGTGCCACATCCCCGTCATCGCCCTGGTTGGCGGAACAGTGCATCGTCATCACGCCTTCCAGCGGCAGGTAGTAGTTCATCACCGTGAAGATGGATTTTTTGATCTCGCCGCCATAAGCCGATGCCCCGATGATCGCCAGCCGCTGTTCAAAATTGATGGCGATAAAGGTCTCGGAGCGGGTGCCGTCAATTTGCGGGGTGGCGTTAAACGCGGGCATGGCGATCACCGTAAAATCGGGGACGTGGTTGCGGTAATCTTCCGCCGTTTTGGGCAGGATGAACATATTGCGGGCGAAGTGGCTGTGCCAGGCATATTCGGTGATCACCCGCACGTTCAGGCGGTGGTCGGGGTGCGCCCCGGCGTAGCAATCCTGGACGAACAGATCGCGCCCCTGCGCATAGCCTTGCATTCGGGTGAGCAGTTCATCGAACTGTGCCGGGCTGATGGGACGGTTGTACTCGCCCCACCAGATATGCCCTTCCGTGCCGGGTTCGCGCACCACGTATTTATCCTGCGCGGCGCGGGCGGTGTGCTTGCCAGAGCGGACGATCATCGGCCCCTGAGCGGCAATCTGCCCCTCGCCGCGGAAGACGGCCTCCTCGTAGAGCGCCTCGGTCGGCAGGTTCCAGTAAACCTTGCGCAGATTGCGGAAGCCGTGGTTTTTGATGCCGTAATCGCTTTTGAGCGCCGAAGCCTGCGCCTCGGCAGGGGTTTTGATGTTGAGGATGTTGTTCATGGGTTTTCTCGGTTGAATGTTGAACGTTGCAAGTTGGGATGCAGGCCATCTGCCGTCGTGCAACTTGCACCTGTAACCTGCAACAAATCAGAGCCAATCCCGCACCAGTTTGCGGTCGCCGATGTAGATTTCGTTGGGGGCGTTGGGGTCGAGCGCCCAGCGCAGGCGTTCCACGCCCTCGATGATGTCCTTGACCGCACCGGCGAAACTCAGGCGGATGTAGCCCTCCATGCCGAAGGCTGCCCCCGGCACGGTGACCACCAGCGCCTTCTCCAGCAGAAAGGCGGAGAGTTTGGCGGAATCGTCCCCGTAGGCGCGGAAATCGGGCATCACGTAGAACGTCCCGTCGGGCGGGAGCACCTTCAGGTCGCTGAACGCCTTGAGTTCGGTCAGGATCACCTCGCGGTTGTTCTCGAAGGTCATCCGCAGGTTCTCGACCAAATCCTGGCGTCCGGTCAGCGCGCCTTCCGCCGCGGCTTGCAGCACCACCGAGGGGTTGGAGGTCATCTGCGCCTGGACGTTGGTCATCACCTCCACCAGTTTGCGGGGCGCAATCACCCAGCCGATGCGGAATCCGGTCATCCCGTACAGTTTGGAGACTCCGTTGACGACAATCACGCGCGTGTTTTCGGTGTCTTTTCTGGTGAAGTTCCAGGCCGGTTCCCACTGACGCTTGCCGAAAGTCAGTTTGTGGTAGATGTCGTCCATAATCAGGTAGATGCCGCGCTGCTCGCAGAAATCCACCATTTGGGCGATAAACTCCGGCGGATACATCGCCCCGGAGGGGTTGTTGGGGCTGTTGATGATGATCGCCTTCGTGTAGGAACTCACCACCCGCTCGATTTCCTCGAACCGGTGGTAAAACGTGCCATCTTCGGGGACGACCACCACCGGATTTGCGTAGCACATCTTGACCATTTCGGGGTAACTCACCCAGTAGGGCGCCAGCAAAATCACCTCGTCCTGGGGGTTGAGCAGAGTGTAGAGAATGTTGAAGATGGATTGCTTGGCCCCGGTAGTGACGATCACGTTCTCCGGTGCGACCCGCCGCCCGTAGTTCTCCTCGGTGTAGCGGATGATGGCTTTCTTCAGGGAGGGGATGCCGTCCACGCGGGTGTATTTCACATCCCCTTCCCGCAGGCGGGCGACCGAACTCAGAACAGCGGTGATCGGCGTTTTATTTTTGGGTTCGCCAATCCCCAGGTTGATAACCGGTTCCCCCTTCTCGCGCAGCAGGCGGGCTTTTTCGTTGAGCGCGAAGGTGGGGGAGGGGGCAATGCCCCTGGCTTGCAGACTGATGGACATGAGGCCTCCGTTGTGGTGTCAAGTGTCAAGTACTCCGGTGTTCCTGTGTCAGGCGTCTCCGAAACACTTGACACGGGAGCACTTGGCACGGGAACACGTCATTATCGTTATTCTACCCGATTCCATCCCCCTTTGCAGTATCATTCGTCAGATGGGTGCAGGCAAATGTTGTAGAAAAATGGTCATCTACTAACAAACCGTGTCATTTTGGAACCCCATCCCCCCTATGTCCCCCCTCACCCTTCGGGCAGGCTTCGCACTCCCCAGGGAAGGGGGGATCGGACTTTTCGGTGTGTGTGCGGCGCACGAAGTGCGCCGCACACACACCTGACGAACGCGCCCCTCCTCAAAATTTCCGATTTGGTTCCCCTCTCCCTTCGGGAGAGGGGTTAGGGGTGAGGGCGGGGGGAGGGGAAACATCGTTGTTCTGCATCTTTTGCTTGCACCCCGTCAGATGGGTGCAGGCAAATGAAATACTGGGGAATCTCTGATTCTCAGATCAGGCGGGTTTGAGCCACTGCAAATGCAGAAGCCCCCGCAGCGGGGGGCTTTGATGAATTATTTGAGATTGGCAGCAGGCAAGAAGTGAAGATTTGTCATCGCCGGCCTTTTGGGGGACCGGCTGAAAGGGCGGCGAAGCGCTCTTCGGTTTTCGCTCCCGCAGCAACTGCCAGAGACCGTACCATTGCAGCGACAACTCGCCTGTCCGTTTGCGCTGCTTTCACATCTTGCGTACCGGGCCTTGTATGCCGGCAACTACGCCTGAACGATGCAGTCAACCGGGCAGACATCAACGCACTGCTGGGTGTCGTAATGCCCTTCACATTCAACGCAAACGTCAGGATCAATCTCAAAGATCTCGTCGCCTTCGTAAATGGCTTCCACCGGGCAAACCGGTTCACATGCGCCGCAGGAAATGCAATCTTCCAGGATTTTCATTGCCATAATAGTTTCTCCTTTGTTCTGTTTAAGGGATTTTGCAATTCTCAAACACCGCTGCAAGCGTACCATTCCGGGAAAAGTGTGTCAACGGAGGAATGTCATATTTTTCTGTTGACAGTTGGCGCGCAGCAGGTACATGGAGCCTGTTTCTTTCTGCACCTTTCCCGGCTGCTCTTCAGCAGGAGGGAGGCCGGGGTAAGGGAAGACCGGCGTTTCTCCAACGTTTGCGCCCACCCTTTGCAACTGCCTTGTTTCGTTACGATTTTTTTACCTCACCAATCGCAAAAATCTGATACAATTTGACTTCCATTCCACAGGTTGGCAGTGGTCAAATGGCAAGTACCAGCACCCAGAATTTATATCCGAGACCGGCAGAACGCTGCTATCTGCTGTTTTCAGCGGTTGGAATTGTTAGAAACCACGTGATGGCGTGTATAATACTTGCCAATTGATCGCCACCAAAATCTAACACGCTTTGGAGGTACTATGAATATTTTCGGACTTGCCAAGCATGGCCTGAACGACTTTGAACAGTGGGCGATTGTTTTTGTTCTGGTCACGGCTGTAATTAGCCTGATTTATGCCTGGTTCCTCAGGGGGATTGTAATGAAGAAAGACAAGGGAGACGAGGAGATGCAAAAGGTGTGGAATGCAATCCGTATTGGCGCGGATAGTTATCTCAACCGTCAGTTGAAAACGATCCTGCCGCTGATTGGGTTGCTCACCGTGATCCTCTTCCTGAGCGCGTACGTTGTCCCGCTCTATCCCGAAACCATCGAGGAATTTCCCAACAACACCCAAATGATCATCGCCGTCGGACGCACAATCGCATTTATCGTAGGTGCGTCTTTTTCGTTAATCGTCGGCCAATTGGGGATGCGGATGGCAATTCAGGCTAACGTGCGAGTGGCATCGGCGGCGCGGCGCAGTTTCAATGAGGCCCTCTCGATTGCCTACTATGCGGGAACCGTTACCGGGATGCTCACCGACGGGCTGGGATTGCTGGGCGGCACAATCATCTTCATCATCTTCGGAAAGGCCGCTCCAGACGCGCTGCTGGGCTTCGGCTTCGGCGGCACCCTGATCGCCCTCTTCATGCGAGTCGGCGGCGGCATCTACACCAAAGCCGCGGACGTGGGCGCAGACCTGGTCGGCAAAGTCGAACAGGGGATGCCCGAAGATGATCCCCGCAACGCCGCCGTCATCGCTGACCTGGTGGGCGATAACGTAGGTGACTGCGCCGGGATGGCAGCAGACATCTTTGAGAGTTACGAGGTCACAATTGTTTCCGCCCTGATTTTGGGGCTGACCCTGGTGGGCCTCACCGGCCACCTCTACTGGATCATCTTCCCGTTGATCATCCGCGGCGTGGGGGTGATCAGTTCCATTGTAGGGACTTTCACCGTCCCGATTTGGGAGAGTATTCCGATCAAGTTCCTGCAAGCCCATGATGCTGAAGAATCCATGTTCCGCTCCTATGAGGTCTCCAGCGTGATCACCGTTTTGGTGGCACTCATTCTGGCGGTGGCATACGCCGGAGACTGGCGGATGGGTGCGCTGGTCGCAATTGGCGTCGGGCTGGCGGTCGCTTTCAACCCGCTGACCTCTTATTTCACATCCTACACCAAGCCCCCGGTGCGCGAAATTGTAGAATCAATGAAAACCGGCACGGCGACGACCATCCTCTCCGGTCTTTCCGCAGGGATGGAATCCACCGTCTGGGCATTGGTGGTGATTGTGATCAGTTTTATCCTGGCGATGCTGCTCTACCAGGGTGACGGCCCGATCTACGTTCTCTACGCTGTGGCGATGGTCGGTATTGGGATGCTCAGCCACACCGGCAATAACGTCGCAATGGATTCCTACGGCCCAATTTCCGACAACGCAGCCGGGGTCGGTGAACTCTCCTGGCACGGGCGCGATGACGAGGCCACCCGTTCTGCCCAGCAGATCATGGCTGACCTGGACGCGGTGGGCAACACCACCAAAGCGATCACCAAAGGCGTGGCGATTGCCTCGGCAGTAATCGCTGCCGTCAGTTTGTTCGCCTCCTACATCACCGATGTTGGACGGGTGCAGTCGACCCTCGGAATCCCGCAGATGGATGCCATCCGCGTATCTTCCACAGGGGTGTTCGTGGGCTTCCTGCTGGGCGGCGCGCTGCCCTGGTTGTTCAGTTCGCTCTCCATCCGGGCGGTCAGCCGCGCGGCCAGCGAGGTCGTGCTGGAAGTCCGCCGTCAGTTCCGCATTCCCGGTCTGCTGGAGGGCAAAGTCCAGCCGGATTACGCCAAGGTGGTGGGCATCTCAACCGCCTCAGCGCAAAAGGAACTGGTGCCGCTGGCGGTGATTTCCATCGCTACGCCGATTATGCTCGGCCTGATGCTGGGCGTAGAGGCGTTGGGCGGCTTTTTGGGCGGCATCATCCTGAGCGGGCAACTGCTGGCGGTTTTCATGTCAAACACCGGCGGCGCGTGGGACAATGCCAAGAAAGCCGTAGAAGATGAGCCGAGCGACATCGAAGCCAACACCGGCAAAGGCTCCGAGCGGCACAAAGCCGCAGTGGTCGGCGATACTGTCGGCGACCCGCTGAAGGATACCGCCGGCCCGGCGCTCAACCCGATGATCAAGGTCGTCAACATGGTCTCGCTGCTGGCCGCGCCGGTACTGGTAAAATACCAGCACAATACCGCAGCCATCTGGGTTGTGGCAATTCTCCTGCTTGCGGCGGTGGTCTGGAGCATCCGCACCAGCAAGAAGCCCGCTGAGGCGATGGATGTGGAGGTCGAGCCGGTTCCGACTTCTTCCGGCGGTTAATCCGGTACGCAGAATCAAAAGACCCTAAAGGTTTTCAAAACCTTTAGGGTCTTTTTTTCGTCGGTCCTGGAGACCCTAAAGGTCTGCCAGACCTTTAGGGTCTTGCTGGCGGCCGCGCCTATCCCTTCGGCACAAAATACACATCCGTCGGTTTAAGTTTGGCATTGCGCAGGAACTTGGGCGTGACCTCCATGCCGATCCAGTCCAGGCTGGCGTCAGCGGGGTCGAGCCCCATCATGCGGGTCAGCAGGAGCGTGTTCACATCATCGAACTCGATCAGCGCCAGGATGTAAGGCGTTTCGGGCAGGAACTCCTCCGAGCCGAAGTGGCAAACCGTAAAGGCATGGATGCGCGCCGGGCGGTTGGTGATGTCAATCCAGCGGGTTTCCTCGCCGGTGTACATATCGTGGCCGCGCGGGGTAGCGTAGGTGTAGCCGGTTTTCTCGTCCTGGGAGGCCAGCAGCCGCTTGTTGGTCAGCCCGGCAAACCAGGGGCTGTCCTGCCCGTAGGAATGCAGATAGGTGATGGCGTAATCCTGCTCGATGCGGATGGGTGCCATCTTCTTGAGAAAAGCCAGCGAATCGGGGTCAGTTTCAACAGGGAAAGGGAGACCGTGGACGATGTACCCGCCCAGGGTTTCCGGTCGTTTGGATGGAAGTTTGGACATCTTGATTTTCTCCTGATGTTCTTGATTCAATGCACATCAAATCCGGTTCAGTCTTCCCGCTCCAGCACGGAAACCGTGACGTAAGTGCCCGTCCCGGCGTGGGAGTGGATCGCGCCGCGCTGCGCACCCTGAACTTGCAGGGTGTCATCGTGGAAATGATCTTTGATGCTGCCCTGAAGTTGCCAGATGGCAAAAACCGCCTGCATCAGCCCGGTTGCGCCGACCGGATGCCCGCAGGCGATCAGCCCGCCGGAGGGGTTAACCGCGCAAACCGGTTCATCCGGTAAATCCAGCCCGTAATCCACGTTGGGGAGAAAGGCTTTCCCCGAAGCCGCAAAGGGGCCGCCTTCTCCGTAGCGGCAAAGCCCCATATCCTCGTAAGTCTGGATTTCGCTGGAAGTGTAGGCGTCGTGGAGTTCCACAAAGTCCAGTTCTTCCAGGGGGTGCTCGATCCCCGCCATTTTGTAGGCCATGTTCCCTGCCGTGCGCCCGGCCCGGAAGGAGTGCACACCGGGGTAACGGGTGCCATGGTCCCAGAGTTTTTTGTAGTAAGCGCGGGTCTCATCGGAATCGCGCTCCTCCGGGGTGGCGTAGTGTTCCATGAAATAGTCGTAATCCACATGGGGGCGGTCGGCCATTCGCATGGCGTCGGTGCCGCGCCCGATGCCGGTGATCTTCACCAGCGGGCGGCGGATCTGCGCCCCGGCGTCCTCCAGCCGCTTCAGTCCCTCCTCGGAGACGAGAATGGTCGCCGCCGCGCCGTCGGACATTACACAAATATCCAGGCGGGTGAGCGGCCAGGCGACCATCGGCGCATTGCGCACATCCTCGATGGTCAGTTTCTCGCGCTTTTGGGAGTAGGGGTTGTAGTAGGCGTTCATGTGATTCTTGACGCTGACATGCGCCATCTGCTCTACGGTGGTGCCATACTCCTTCATGTGGCGCGTGACCATCATGGCATAGTACCCGGAATAAAAACCTCCGACGGGATAATCAAACGACACGTCGGAGGCTAAAGCGATAAACTCGTTGCCTTTCCAGGTTTCCACGTGGGACATGGTTTCAAAGCCGTAGGCCACGCAAACATCCATGTGCCCGCTGGCGACCGATTTCCAGGCTTCCTGGAAACACAACCCGCCCGTTGCGCCGCCGCCCTCGACCCGGTGGCTGGGCTTGGGAGTCAGCCCCAGGTAATCCTGCGCCATGATCGCCGCCATCAACTGACGGCTGAAATGGTCGGAGAAGTACGAGGCCACCGAGCCGTCAATCAGGCGCGTTGCCGTCTCAAAATCCAGCCCGATATCATTGAGCGCGTAATCATACGCCTCTTTGATAATCGCCTGGAAGGTCTTGTCCGGGCGGGCTTTTGCAAATTTGGAAACGCCACCCGAAATTGCGTAAACGGTTCGCATAGAAAGATCCTCCTTTGGTTTGAGAATGGTCAGGCAGTCAGGTCATCAGGTAATTGAGAGTTAGGCAATCAGGTCGTTAGGAGTTAGGCACTTGGCTTACTCACTCCCTAATTCCCAATTACCCAATCCCCGATTACCCGATCCTCAATCACCCGATTCCCGGCTCCTGACAACGGATACAGAGATTATACAACAAATCGCCTCGTGTTTTACGATTTCTTAACCTTTCGTTGACCATTTTCTAACATTTTTTTGCTAAAAGATAGGGTGGAAATTGAAATGCTCAATCCTGGAGAAAAGGAGGTGGTATTATGGCAATCACCGATTTGATTCCCTGGAAGAAAGACGAGACCAAGGTTCCCGTAGTGCGTTCCAAAGAAGAGGATGCTTTGCTCGATTTCCAGACCCAGATGAACCGCCTGTTTGATGAGTTCTTCTCCCGGCCTTTCGGGCTGAGCCCCTTCCTCGGCGGGTCAACCCTTTGGGGGGATTTCGCACCCAGCGTGGACGTCAGCGAAACCGACAAGGAGATCGTTGTCTCCGCCGAACTGCCGGGCATCGAACCGGAAGACATCAACATCACCCTGGAGCACAACACGCTGACCATCAGCGGCGAGAAGCGCGCCGAAAAGGAGGAAAAAGGCAAGCGCTACTACCGTCTGGAGCGGTCTTACGGTTCCTTCCAGCGCACCATCCCGCTGCCGGAAGGCATTGACGAGGACAAGATTGACGCTGCCTTCAGGCGCGGTGTGCTGAAGATCACCCTGCCCAAGACCGCAGAAGCACAGCAAAAACGCAAGCAAATCGAAGTCAAGGCCGACTGACGGCAACTGGTTACCGGTTGAAGGTTGAAGGCGTTCCCACGAACTTTCAACCTTCAACCTTCAACTTTTAACCCCCAATTCAGGAGAATCTCAATGAAACGAATCATCACCCTTCTCTTTTCTGGCATTTTGATTCTTGCCCTGTTTGCTTTTCTCGTCCCTTCGCCCGCGCTGGCGCAGGAGGAAACCCCGCCGCCAGCCCAGCCCGGCCTGACCATCTCGACCACCTACCCCAGTCAGGTGGCTGAACTGGGCGAAAACGTCACCCTGAGTTTGAAAATCCATGCCATTGGCGAAGCGCAGACCGTCTCCCTGGAGATGGCCGACCTTCCCGTAGGCTGGACCGCCACCTTCCGGGGCGGCGGACGCATTGTCCACGCCGTTTACGTGGATGCCGATTCCACCGAAAACGTCACCCTGCGCCTGGAACCGCCCGAAAACGCCGAATCCGGCACCTGCGAGTTCACCGTGCGGGCTTCCGCCGGGCGGCTGAAGGCGGAACTCCCCATCACCCTCATGGTTCAGGAAAAAGTCCCCGCCAGCCTGACCCTTTCGGCAGACCTGCTGACCATCAAAGGCTCGCCCAAAACCACCTTCCGCTACAACCTGCGCCTTGAAAACAGCGGCGATGAGGAAATCATGGTCAACCTCACCGCCGACGCCCCCGACGGCCTCCTGCTCAAGTTCAAAGTCGCAGGCAAGGAAACCACCAGTTTCCCGCTCGGCGCCAACAGCACTAAAACCGTCACCCTGGAACTGGACCCCATCGTGGAACTGTCCGCAGGGAGTTACCCCTTCACCGTGTACGCTGCGGGCGGCAGCCTGGAAGCCAAAATTGACCTGACCGCCGAAGTGGTCGGGCAGCAGGATTTGAGCATCACCGGCCCTGACGGACTGCTCTCCGGCAAGGCCAATGCCGGTAAAGAAACCACGCTGCCTGTGGTGGTCCGCAATACCGGCACCGCCCCCGCGCAGGGCGTGGAGATGTCCGCCAGCGCACCCACCGGCTGGACGGTCGCCTTCGACCCGGAAATCATCCCCGAAATTGCCGCCGGAGACCAGGCCGAAGCCACCATGATCCTCAAACCCGCCGATAAGGCCGTGGCTGGCGATTACGTCGTCACCGTGCGCGCCCACCCTGCCGACAGCGCTTCCGTCTCCGCCGATTTCCGCATCACCGTTGCCACCTCCACCCTGTGGGGCATCGTCGGCATCGCGCTGATCGCGGTGGCTGTGGGCGTGGTTGCGATGGCCGTCGCCCGTTACGGACGGCGCTAATGCAAGGAGGGACACTCATGGGTGACTTTGTCATCGAAACCACCGACCTGACCAAAAAATACGGCGATTTCACCGCCGTGGATTCGCTCAACCTGAAGGTGCGGGAGGGCGAAGTCTTCGGGCTGCTCGGCCCCAACGGGGCGGGGAAAACCACCACCATCCTGATGCTCCTGGGGCTGACAGAGCCAACTTCGGGCGAGGTGCGGGTGCTCGGCTTCGACCCCACCCGCCAGCCGCTCAGCGTCAAATCCCGCGCCGGATACATCCCCGACCAGGTGGGCTTCTACGACGATATGACCGCCCGCGAGAACCTGGCCTACATCGCCCGCCTGAACGGAATCCCGCGCAGGGAGGCGGATTCCCGCATTGAAGAAGCCCTTCAGCGCGTGGGCCTGGAGCAGGTTGCTGACCATCGGGTGAGTACCTTCTCCCGCGGGATGAAACAGCGCCTGGGGGTCGCGGATGTGCTCATCAAAAAGCCGCGGCTCATCATCATGGACGAACCCACCCAGGGGCTGGACCCGGAACTCGCCCGCGGGTTCCTCAAACTCATCCGCGAACTGGCGGATTCCGGCATCACCATCCTGCTCTCCTCCCACCTCCTCCCGCAGGTGCAGGAGGTCTGCGACCGGGTGGGGCTGTTCCACCGCGGGCGGATGGTTTTGGAGGGCACGGTGCCCGAACTGGGCAGGCAGGTGCTGGGCGCGGGCTACCACATCCACCTGCAAGCCAACGGCAGCGCAGGCCCCTACCTGGATGCCCTGCGCGGCCTGCCCGACATCATCGAGGTGGCGTTCGAAGCCCCCGACCGCTACACGCTGGTGGCCGCCCGCGACCTGCGCGCCGACGCGGCCCGCGTGGTGGTCGAGGCTGGCGGCGACCTGACCGCGCTCTCCATCGAAAGCCTCAGCCTGGACGACATCTACAACGCCTACTTCGAGGAGGTGAACCATGGCCCCCGAGACTAGTCCTGTTCTGCCCAAGACTGGCAGTCCTGCCGGGACTGCCAGTCTTCCGCCTCAAACAGCCGTCAGGCGGCAGCGCGAAGGCTCCCCCTGGACGGGGCTGGGCGCGGTGGTCGCCAAGGAGATGGCTGACCATCTTACCAGCGCCCGGATGCGGATTTTGGAACTGCTGATTGTGTTCACCGCCGTGGGGACCGGGTTCGCCGCCTTGCAGCAGATCAAAAGCCCCACGGGCGATGACCCCTTCCTGTTTTTGAAGTTGTTCACCGTCGCCCGCGACCCGCTGCCCTCCTTCGCGGGGTTCCTGGGCTTTCTCGTCCCGCTGGTGGCGATTGCCCTGGCCTTCGATGCCGTCAACGGCGAGTTCAGCCGCCGCACCATATCGCGGGTGCTCGCTCAGCCCATCTACCGCGACGCGCTGCTGCTGGGCAAATTCCTGGGCGGGTTTCTCACGCTCTCGCTGGTGCTGGCGGCCATCTGGCTGCTGATTTTCGGCATCGGGCTGATTGGCCTCGGCGTGCCGCCCACCGGGCAGGAGGTCGCCCGCGCCCTGCTCTTTCTGGTAGCGACCATCATCTACGGCGGCTTCTGGATGGCGCTGGCGATGATGTTCTCCACCCTGTTCCGGCAGGCGGCGACCGCTGCGCTGGCATCCATCGCGGTGTGGCTGTTCTTCACCGTGTTCTGGGGGATGCTGGCGAGTTTTGCGGCGCAGATTCTCTCGCCGGTGCAGTACGGCTTCATGGAGGAGTTCCTGGCGCAGGCCAAGTTGCAGTTGATCCTCAGCCGCATCTCGCCGAACACGCTCTTCGTGGAGGCGACCGTCGCCCTGCTCTCGCCCGCCGTGCGGACTTTGGGGCTGATTCTGCCCGTCGAGTTGCAGGGCGCCATTCTGGGCGCTCCCCTGCCCGTCGGCGAGAGTTTGCAACTCATCTGGCCGCACATCACCGGCCTGCTGGCCGCCACCATCCTGCTGTTTGCGGGGAGTTACGTCTCCTTCCAGCGGCAGGAGATCCGCTCGTAGGAGGGGAATCACAGAATACGAATTCCTGCTCCAACGAAAAAGCCCCGAAAGGTCTCCGAGACCTTTCGGGGCTTTCCCTTTGCATGGCGGAGAGGGTGGGATTCGAACCCACGGTGGCCCAAAGGACCACAACGGTTTTCGAGACCGCCCCAATCGTCCACTCTGGCACCTCTCCAGTGGCGGGGGGATTATACCAAAAAATTCACTTTTCAGAAGAAC
>CAZPSL010000216.1:0-7389 GCA_964589145.1 uncultured Anaerolineales bacterium | reverse complement strand
CCCCATGCGCATCCTCGCCGTTGACCCCGGAGACAAGAACATCGGCATCGCCATCAGCGACCCGACCGGCACCATTGCCAACCCGCTGACCGTGCTGCGCCACGTCTCGCGCCCGATTGACGCCGCCTCCATCGCGGAACTGGCGCGTCAGCACGGGGCGGGGAAAATCATCGTCGGGCAGTCGCTGGATTCCGAAGGCAAGCCTACCTTTCAGGGACGCAAAGCCGCCCGCCTTGCCGCCGCCATCCGCACGCAAACCGACCTGCCCGTGGAACTCTGGGACGAGAGGGGCAGCACGCAAGCCGCCCGCGCGGCCCGCATCCAGATGGGAGTCTCCCGCGCCCGCCGCCGCGGGCACCTGGATGAACTGGCTGCCACCGTGATTTTGCAGTCATACCTGGACGGGGGACAGGGGCCGGGAGCCTGATGGACATTGCCGCAACGGGCAACGATTCTATACACAGCCAAAACTTTCCCCTGCGCTTCAGCAAAAGTTCCGAAGAGTTTGCAGGCCTTTGCGCCTCCGGCTTACCGGAACGAATCGAACAGTGAGTACACCCGCAGGGCGCGGCGTGCCTGCTCCACAGTCCAGCCACGCGGCAGGGGAGAGGTGATTTTAGCGGCGGTGCGCGCGGGCAGGTCGAAGTAGTTGTCGCTGAAAACAAGGTCCGGCGCGCCGACGAGTTTGAGTTCCACAAAGCGCGCCAGGGAGCGGGCGGTCAGTTCAAGGCACAGGCCGCCGCCCCCCCTGCGGATGCGGACAGCGATTTCGGGGTTGCGGAGATCAAGATGCTTGCTGGGGACGAAGGGCGTGACCACCCGCGAGAGCATCGTCCCCGCAAGGTTGTACAATTCGCTGATGAGGACCACCCGCCGCCGGTTTTCGGGGGTGACGGTTCCTTCCAGGTTCAGCGAGGCCACCAGGGTATCGCGCCGCGGGGCGGCGGTCACTTTTTGGATACCGGCAGCCAGCCGCTCGCCGGTCAGAGTCTCCACCCGCCAGGAAACGGTACCCTCAAACGGGTCGGCGAGGTCGCTGGTGAGGTGCAAATCCATCCGGGGTGGGCCATCTTCCACCGAAAGCAAAAGCGGGGCATAAAACCGTTTTGCAGCGTAGTGCAGGGCTTTCCAGCGTCCGAGATAATCGAGCGATGACCACGACGCGCCAGGCCAGCAATCGTTGAGTTGCCAGTAAAGCGTGCCGCTGACGCGTGCCATATTGCGCCGCCAGTGCTCCACCCCGTAGCGGATACCTTCGGCCTGCAATACCATGCTGAGGTAAATCCAGGCCGGGAAACCGGCGGGCATACGGAAGGTTTGCGCCATTTGGGCGATAATCAGCCCGTTGCCGACCGGGCTGCGCTGGTAGTGTTCCATGACCCAGGAGGTCAGATTGCGGTCTTCGGGAACGGTATAGGCTTCGAGCGTTTCCAGCACGGGGAAAGACTGGAAGCCAAACTCGCTCATAAAGCGCGGCGTGAAGGTGCGGTAGGCGGTAAACGGCTTGCGCCCGTGCCAGACCTCCCAATAATGTGCGTCGCCGCGGCCGGGGCTGTTGACATCATGGAAGGGATTGCCGGAGGAGGGCGAACTGGGCCAGTAGGGGGTGTCAGGGTCGAGATGCGCGAGCCAGCCGGGCAGGGTGCGGTGGAAAAAACGCAGGTAGGCGCTGCGCTGGGCTTCCCAGTCGGGCAGAAGGGAGCGTTCGCCCATCCCCTCCACCAGCGGGCGGATTTCGGGGTATTGCTCCAGCAGGGCGGGGATCATCGCCTCCAGCGGATGCGGCGCCCAGCCCCATTCCGCCCAGCCCTGCTCCATCTCGTTATTGCCGCACCACAGGGCCAGGCAGGCGCGGTGCCGCAGGCGGCGCACGTTCTCCATCACTTCCTGGTGTACGTTTTCGAGGAAATCCGTTTCATCCAGGGGGTAAGAACTGCACGCGAAGATAAAATCCTGCCAAACCAGGATACCGTAGCGGTCGCACAAATCGTAAAAACGCTCGCTTTCGTAGAAGCCGCCGCCCCAGACCCGCAGCATGTTGAAATGTGCGGAAGCGGCGGAGGCGATCAGGTGCTCCAGGCGTTCATCGCTGACGCGGGCAGCGAAGGTATCCGCCGGTATCCAGTTGGCGCCTTTGGCGAAAATTGGCACTCCGTTGACGATGAACCGGAAGGATTCGCCGTACTCATCGGGCTGGCGGCGAAGTTCGATGGTGCGCAGGCCAATCTGGTAGACGCGCTGGTCGAGAAGTTGCCCCTCGCCCTCGAGGCAGATTGCGACCCGGTAGAGGTTCTGCTCCCCATAGCCGTTCGGCCACCACAGACGGGGGCTGGGGATGGACACCTGAAGGCTGAAATTTTGAAATTGGGAATTGAGATTTTGCCCGCTGACAATCGGCGGCTGACCGTCAACCGCCGACGGCGGTTCCAACGGTTCGACCTCCATCCTGAGCCCGAACTCCCCATTTCCCGGCCCGCCATCCCCCAACCGTTCAACATCCACCTCCGCCGTCAGGCGTACCACCCCGGCCTCATGGAACTGCCGCAGGTGAACATCCTTCAGCCGGGCCGCGGAACGCCCTTCCAGGCAAACCGCCTGCCAGATGCCGATGGATGGCAGTTTCGGTCCCCAGTCCCAGCCAAACTGGGAAGGGGCTTTCCGCAGGTGCGGCGCGCCCTCCAAGGCTCCGCCAACCCCGATCACCGGGCGGCGTTTTTGCCGCTCGCGGGCGAAACGCACCGGCGAGGCAAACCGAATCCGCAGTTCGTTTTCGCCGCGTTGCAGGCGGCGGGTAACCTCCCACTCCCAGCGGCGGAACTGGTTGTTTGCCCGCCCCAAAAGTTCCCCGTTGAGAAAAACCTCAGCGAGCGTGTCCAGCCCGTCGGCGGCGAGAAAAACAGCATCTTCATGAAACAGGCCTTCCGAGGGGGTAAAAAAGCAGCGGTATTCCCAATCGCTTTCAGCAACCCACAGGGTACGCGTCTCATTGTCACGCTCAAAGGGATCGGGGATCAACCCCAGGGCGAGCAAATCTGTGTGTACCCCGCCGGGCACGGTGGCCGGATGCCAGTCTTCGGTGCCGGTTTGCCGGAACTGCCATGATGTAAGAGGATAAGTTTGCATAACCGTCTCCGGGGTAGATACCCATTCAAACCGCGGCGGGACAGTCTCGCCGCCTGCGATTAAGGTTGATCCGAAAATTCGAGCAGGTGTATCGCTACAAGCATACCGGTATGGAATGTTTACTCCACCCCCCGGCTTCATTCCATCCTTCGGGCTGGTTTTGCCGGGGAAGGCAGGCCAGGGAACATGCTGCCACACACGTCATAACGGAAGTGCAGGCAGCACCAGGGGAGTCCCGGACTCCGGATGGGAGATGACCGTCACCGGGGTCTGGTACGCATCCCGCAGGGTATCCGGAGTCAGCACCTCGCGGGGCGTGCCCGTTGCCCGCAGGCGGCCCTCCACCAGCAAAGCGACCCGGTCGGCAAACAGAGAGACCAGATTCAGGTCGTGTACCGCCATCAGCACCGCCAGTTGCTTCTCGACGGTCAGTTTTCGCAGCAGGGAGAGCAGCCCGGACTGATGCTGCAAATCGAGGGAACTGGTGGGTTCGTCGAGCAGCATCACCGGGGCGGACTGCGCCAGCGCGCGGGCGAGCAGCACCCGCTGCTGTTCGCCGCCCGAAAGTCGGGCAATGGGGCGGCGGGCGAAGTCTGCCAGTCGGGTTTGCTGCAACGCCTGCTGCACCGCCTGATGGTCTGCTTCGCTAGGCCGTCCCAGCCAGCCGAGGTAAGCCGTGCGCCCCATCATCACCGCCTGTTCCACGGTGAACGCACCGCCCTGCGGACGTGCCTGTGGCACAACGGAAATTTTGCGGGCGCGCTGTGCAGGCGTGAGCGCGGTGACATCCTGCCCGTCCACCGTGACCTGACCGCCAGCGAGCGGCACCGTCCCGCTGACGGCACGGATAAGCGTGGTTTTCCCCGCCCCGTTGGGGCCGATCAACGCTAAAATCCCGCCCGCAGCGACGTCCAGGGAGACATCGTGCAGCACGGTTTTCGGGCCATAGGCGGCGGTGAGTGAGCGAATGTGCAGCATCGTGGAGGGAGGAGCGTGGAGCGTGAAGGGAGGAGGGTGGAGAGAGGAGGGTGGAGGGAGAAGCGTACCCCGTTCCTGATCCCTGATCCCTGATTACCTGATTACCTGATACCTGATACCTGATACCTGATACCTGATACCTGATACCTGATACCTGATTACCTAATCCCCATTTCCCTGCCCCCTACCAAAAGACCTCGCGCTTGGCTTTGCGCAAAATCCACAGGAAGAAGGGCGCGCCCGCCAGGGCGGTGACGATCCCCACAGGGAGGACCGAGGGGGCAAGCAAAATCCGGGCCAGGAGATCCGCCAAAAGGAGGGCAGCCCCGCCCAAAATCACGGAAAGCGGCACCAGTTGCCGGTAGTCGGGTCCCCAAAGGATGCGAATCACATGCGGGACAATCAATCCGATAAAGCCGATAATCCCCGAAAAGGCAACCGCGGCGGCGGCGGTCAGCGAGGCGGCGAAGATCACCCCGATTTTGACGCGGCGCACATCCAAGCCCATCTGGTGAGCCTCCTCCTCCCCGAACTGCAACACGTTGAGGGGATGCCCCAGCACGATGAGCGTCCCGATGCCGAGGGCGATGTACGGCAGAAGGGCGAACACGGGTTCCCAGCCAGCCATCGGGGAGCCGCCCAGCAGGAAGGCGAGGGCGCGGTAAACCTGGTCATCGGACCGCAGCATGAGAAAGGATGTCAGCGCAGATGCAAACGCGCCGACGGCAACGCCCGCCAGAATGAGCGTGGTGAGCGGAACGAGGCCGTCAACGCGGGCGAGGTTGTAAACCAGCAGCACGGTCAGCACCGCGCCCAGAAACGCCCCCGCCGGGATGAGGTAGAAGCCCAGCAGTTCCTGCGGCCAATGCAGGGACATGGCGAGCACCGCCCCCAGCCCCGCGCCGGAGGCCACGCCAATCAGGTAGGGGTCGGCCAGCGGGTTGCGGAACAGGCCCTGGTAGGCCGCGCCGCTGCTGGCAAGAGCCGCGCCGGTGAGCAGCACCAGTACAGCATGAGGCAGGCGCACCGCCAGCAGGATGACTTCGGCGGCGCGCGGCCAGTCCGCGGGGAGGGTCATCCCCGGCAACTGCGCGGCGAGGATGCGCGCAATCGTCCCCGGCGGGATGGCGACCGCCCCCAGAGAAACGGAAAGCAGAAAGGCGGCGAGAAGCAGGGCGGCGCTGACGAAGTAGGGGTGCTGGCGGAGCATGGGGGAGGGGGATTGGGGAGCGGGGATTAGGAATCGGGGATTGGGGATTGGGGATTGGGTAGCAGAGTTCCTGATTCCCTAATCACCCAATCACCTAATTTCCCAATCCCCTGACTACCTGCCGCCTTACTCAAACAACTCCGGGTGCAGGAGGCGGGCGGTTTCTTCCAGCCCGTTCACCAGGCGGGGGCCGGGGACGCTCATGATGTTGGGGTCAATCGGGTACACCGCGCCGTTCTGAACGGCAGCGATGGCATCCCAACCGGGGCGCTCGGCGACGCTTTCCGGGGTTGTGCCGTAGAGCGCATCCGCCAGCAGGATGACATCCGGGTTGACGGCAATCAGTTCCTCGGCGCTGATCTGGGCGAAATCGCCTTCCAGCGCAGCGGCGGCGTTGGTTCCGCCCGCCAGGGTGATGATGTAGTCAATGAACGTGCCGGAGCCGGTCGTCCAGGGGTTGGCGGGGTCGGTCGCATCCAGTTCGTAGAAGACCGAGGGGGTGGAATCGGCTTCGGCAACGGTGGTAAGCACAGCGTTCACGCGGGATTGCAGATCGGCAATCAGGGCTTCGGTTTCGTCCACATGGCCGGTGAGAACGGCGAAATCGCACAGGTTGTCGTAAAGGCCGTCGAAATCGGCGGGGTTTGCCTGCCAGTAAACGTTCAGGCCGAGGTCCTGCAAAGCCTGGACGTTCTCCGGGGCAATGATCTGCGCGGCGACCACCAGATCAGGTTCCATCGCCAGGATGGCCTCGGTGGGGAGTTCGCCCCACAAACTGCCGATGCTCTCGACCGTCTGGGCTTCTTCGGGATAGAGGCTCATGTCATCGCGTCCGACGACCTGTTCCCCCGCGCCGATGGCGAAGAGAATCTCGGTGGTGGAAGGCGAGAGGGAGACAATCGCCTGCGGATACTGCTCCAGGGTGATGGTGTTGCCCATATCGTCCACAATAGTGAGCGGCCAGGAAACATCAGCCGGTGCGCCGCAGTATCCGGCAGCATCCGGGGCTTCCGGGCCGGGGTAAGCGGTTGGCTCTTCAGCAGGGGCTTCGGTCGGAGCCGGGTAAGCCTCCGGGGGTTCCGTAGGGGCAGGCGGCTCCGTAGGCGCGGGGACATTCGTAGGCTCCGGGGGCGTGGTGGGATCAACAACCGCTTCCGTGGGCGGGGGCGGGCTGGTTGGAGCAGGCGTCGGTGTTTCGGGGTTGCAAGCCGCAAGGGCAAGCGTTAACACGATCAAGATGAAAAGGGTCTTTCGCAGCATGAGAACTCCTTTTGATGAGGGGTTAAAAATTGAGTGTTGGAAATTGACGGGGGCAGGCACTGGCCTTCGGGCTGCGCACTTCAGTTGTCAATCTCCGCCAATGAAAATCCCCTGCCGAGTGACAGGGGAGGCGTAAAAACAGTCAGGGAATATGACCGTTCTCACCTCCTTTCCGCGAGGCTGTGATGAACGCGCCGGGACGGGCGACCTGGCTTGGTTAGTCGTTTGGTCGGGTAGTCTGGTAGTCGCTTCGTCACGACTACCAGGCTATTCGATTATCCGACTATCAGACTAACCTTACAGTTGCGGGACAGCGCCGGACTTTCACCGGCTTCGCCGCGGCTTACGCCGTGCCCGCCCATCCGGGGGTGAGGGCATCCCAGCGCATGGAAATTGGTTGTGCCCATATTTTACACGAAGAACCGTCAAATGGGCGTTTTTTTTGTGCGGGCAAATGTTGTAGAAATCGGGCAGCCGCATGTCTCTGCCCTTCCCCCGGCGGGGCGGGGTGTTCGGTGCTTGTCTTGTTCGCCAAATGAAGACTGGCAGTCCTGGCAGGACTGCCAGTCTTGTGTGCGGGGCAAGGGAAACACCCCGGGGGTAGGGGTACACTCGACAATGCAATGCTGAATTTTGCTCAATTTCCACATCTTTTGCCTGCACCCCAGAACGGCGGTGTTCTTCTGAAAAGTGAATTTTTTGGTATAATCCCCCCGCCACTGGAGAGGTGCCAGAGTGGACGATTGGGGCGGTCTCGAAAACCGTTGTGGTCCTTTGGGCCACCGTGGGTTCGAATCCCACCCTCTCCGCCATGCAAA
>CAZPSL010000215.1:0-6289 GCA_964589145.1 uncultured Anaerolineales bacterium | reverse complement strand
CCGAAGCCATGTCTGATTCACCACGAAGACACCAAGACACCAAGATTTGTTTTTTCTTCGTGTCTTTGTGGTTGACCCAATCCACCGCACCGCCACAGATTTGTCGAGTTCACCACGAAGACACCAAGACACTAAGAGTTGTTTTTTCTTCGTGTCTTGGTGGTTGACCCAATCCACCGCACCGCCGAAGCCATGTCCGATTCACCACGAAGGCACCAAGACACCAAGATTTGTTTTTCTTCGTGTCTTTGAGCCTTGGTGGTTGACCCAATGCACCGTGAACTTGCGCGCATCCGTCTTTTTGTCGCGCAGCCGCACCGGTTTGTGCGCCACCAGCGGGTGCGGGGATTCGTGGACGTTGGGCATTCCTGTTCCTCCTGCATTGTGATAGTGGTATTATAAGGGCGATTTCGCCCCAATGGAAACCAATCCCCAATAACCGATACCTGATACCTAATCCCTGATAACTGATAACCAACCCCGCCCATGAGCGAACCCCAAGACCGCCTCCTCGACCCCGAATCCAAACCCGGCGATAACCTGGATCACGCCCTGCGCCCCCAGCGTCTCGCCGACCTGATCGGACAGCCGCAGATTCGCGAGAATCTGGAAATCCTGATTGCCGCCGCCCGCCAGCGGGAAGAAGCCCTCGACCATGTACTCTTCTACGGGCCGCCGGGGCTGGGAAAAACCACCCTGGCGCACATCCTCGCCAACGAGATGAGCGTGAGCATCAAGGTCACGGCCGGCCCCGCCATCGAGCGCGCCGGTGACCTGGCCGCCATCCTCACCAACCTGCGGGCGGGCGACATCCTGTTCATTGACGAGATTCACCGCCTGGGGCGCGCCGTGGAGGAAGTGCTTTACCCGGCAATGGAGGATTTCGCCTTGGACATCGTGATCGGCAAAGGCCCGGCGGCGCGTTCCATCCGCCTGAAACTGCCGCGGTTCACCGTCATCGGGGCGACCACCCGCCTCGCGCTGGTCACCGCACCCCTGCGGGCGCGCTTCGGCGCGGTTTACCGGCTGGATTACTACGACCTGCCCGCGATGGAGCAGATTGTCACCCGCGCGGCCGCCAAACTGGAGGTCCCCGCCGAACCCGAAGGCGTGACCGAAATTGCCCGGCGGGCGCGCGGCACCCCGCGGGTGGCCCTGCGCCTGCTGCGCCGGGTGCGCGATTACGCTCAGGTGCGCGCCGACGGGGTGATCACCCAGCCGGTGGCGCACGAAGCCCTCGACCTGCTCGATATTGACACCCGCGGCCTGGACGATATTGACCGCCGCGTGCTGCGTGCCATCATCGAAAAATACCGCGGCGGCCCCGTGGGCTTGAGCACTATCGCGGCATCCATCTCCGAGGAGCCGGACACCATCATGGACGTAGTGGAGCCGTACCTGCTGCAACTCGGCTTTTTGGAGCGCACCGCTCAGGGACGGGTTGCCACCGCCGCCGCCTACGAGCATCTCGGCCTGGAGCCGCCGCAGGAAGCGCAGCAGCCGCGGCTGATCTGAGAAATGTTGAAAGTTGCAGGTTGAACGTTCAACTTTCAACATTCAACTTTCAACCTGTAACCTGCAACCAGCAACCAGCAACCCAAAAGATGAACCTCCTCCCCATCGCTCGCTTCTTCCTCGCCCTCGGCGTGATTTTCCTGCTCATTGGCGGGCTGCTCTATCTGGCGGCGCGGGTCGGCCTGCCGCTGTTCAGCCTGCCCGGAGACATCCGCATCGAGCGCGAAAACTTCACCTGCATGTTCGCGCTGGGAACTTCGATCCTGCTGTCGGTGCTGCTGACGGTCATTCTCAACCTGCTTGCCCGCTTTCTCAATCGCTGAGGTTTACGGTCACGACTGGCAGTCCTGTCAGGACTGTCAGCCGTCGGGATACGAATTGACAGCATGAAAACCTCCGATTTCGACTACGACCTGCCCCCGGAATTTATCGCTCAGACCCCCTCGGAACCGCGGGATTCCTCGCGGCTTCTGGTTTTGAACCGCGCCACCGGGGAAATCGAGCACCGTATCTTTCGGGATTTGGGGAGGTTCCTGCATCCGGGGGATTTACTCGTCCTCAATGAGACGCGCGTCATCCCCGCGCGGCTGTACGCCCGCAAAGTCCCCACCGGCGGGCGGGTGGAACTGCTCCTGCTGCGGCGGGAGGACGAACACACCTGGGAGTCGCTGGTCGGCGGCAAGGGGATGCGCCCCGGCAGGCGTCTGCAACTTGAAGGGGAGGGTCCCGCCGGAGAAATCATTGCCGATTTGGGCGGCCCGCGGCGGCGGGTGCGCTTCGATGCCCCCATCGAGCCGCATCTGGAGCGCATCGGGCATGTGCCGCTGCCGCCGTACATCCACACGCCGCTGCGGGCGCGCGAGCGCTATCAGACGGTGTACGCCCGCGAGCCGGGGTCGGCGGCGGCGCCCACCGCGGGGCTGCACTTCACCCCGGCGTTGATGGAGCAACTCAAAAATCAGGGAGTGAACTTCGCTTCGGTGGTACTGCACGTCGGGCTGGATACGTTTGCCCCCGTCCACGAGGAAAATCCTGAAGAGCACGAAATCCACACCGAATGGTGCCAACTGACCCCGGAGACGGCGGCGCAAATTCGGGCGGCAAAGCGCGCCGGAAAGCGGGTGATCGCCGTGGGCACAACCAGCGTCCGCACGCTGGAATCGGCGGCACGGGAGGCCTCCCCGGATGAGATCGTGCGTCCGCTGGAGGGCCCGACCGACCTGTTCATCCTGCCGGGCTACGAGTTTCGGGTGGTGGATGCGATGATCACCAACTTCCACCTGCCGCGTTCCACGCTGGTGATGCTGGTGAGCGCCTTCGCCGGGCGCGAGCGCATTTTGGGGGCCTATGAGACCGCCAGGCGGGAAGGATACCGTTTTTACTCGTTTGGCGACGCGATGCTGATTTTGTAAAAACCACCTGCGGGAAACCGGATGCAGCGAAGACTCACACTACATCATAGCCCGTGATGCGGCTGAGGAGCAGCCGCAGCCCCCAGGTCGGCAGCCAGACCGCAAGGTGAATCGCCGCACTGATGGCGAAGACGATCACCACCCCCTGCAAGGCACGGTTCAGCCACGGGAGCAGGTTCGCCGACATCCACGGGCCAGCGCCGAAGAGCAGCGCCAGCGCAACTATCAGGGCGAGTGTCCCCGCCACGGGCAGCCAGGCGCGCCGGTCGGAGGGCGAGGGGAACATCGTGCTGCTCACCGTGAGCAGCAGATAAAACCACAGCCAGAAATCCGGGGAAGCGTAGGATGCCGCCAGCGCGCCCAGAGTCGCGGCCCAGTTCCCGCGGGCGAGCGCATCCCAGACGGCGAGCAGCCCCAGCCGGGTCACGCCCGCATAGGCCACAAACGCGCCGCCCGTCAGCAGGGGGGCCATGCCAATCAGGGCATCGCGCAGCACATCGGCGGGCGCGGTCTCCACAAAGCCCAGGCGCAGACGGTTCCCATCCAGGCTCTGGGGAATGAGTGAAAACGCCCCGGTGGGCACGCGCAGGAGTTTCGCCATCAGGTAGTGGCTGCCCTCGTGGAGCAGCACGCCGGGGAAAAACAGCAGCGCAAACAGCGCCGCCGAGATGTCTTCGCGGCGGGTGAGCAGCAGCAAAACCGCCTGAACCTCGTAGTGCAGGCGGCGCTGCAAAAACAGAAACGGCCCCAGCAAGAGCAGGAGCCAGAGAAGGGGGGAAAGATGGAACACGGAGCAGGCTGCGGTTGAAGGCTGAAAGTCGCAGATCACAAGGCGAATCTGCAACTTTCAGCATCGTTCAACTTGCAACGGCCTGTGCGGCTTCTGCAATCGCGATGAACGACTCCGCCTTGAGGCTTGCGCCGCCTACCAGCGCGCCGTCAATGTCGGGCTGGGCGAAGAAATCCGCCGCGTTGTGAGGCTTAACCGACCCGCCATAGAGAATTTGGATGTCCTGAGCAATCTCCGGGCCGAACATCTCGGCGAGGGCCGCCCGCACCACGTCCCGCTGGATGGCGTTGGCGTCTTCGGGCGTGGCTGCCAGCCCGGTGCCGATTGCCCAAACCGGTTCGTAGGCGACCACCAGTTTGGCGGCATCTTCGGGGGAGAGGCCCGCGAGCCCGCCGCGCACCTGACGGGAGACCACCGCCTCCGTCTGCCCGGATTGATTCTCGTCCAGCGTTTCGCCGATACAGACAATCGGGGTCAGACCGGCTTCCAGGGCGGCGCGCACGCGCTTGTTGACGGTTTCGTCCGTCTCGCCGAAATACTGCCGCCGCTCGGAGTGCCCGATGATCACATAAGTGCAGAGTTCCGCCACCATCGCGGGGGCGATCTCGGCGGTGTACGCGCCGCCCGGCTCCCAGAACAGGTTTTGTGCGCCCACGGCGATGTTGGTATCCCGCAGCATTTCCGAGACGGGGTGCAGGGCGGTGAAGGGCGGACAGACCGCCAGGTCAATCCCGGTGAGCGGTGCCATTCCGGGGATCAGGTCAGCGACCAGAGCCCGGGCTTCCGCCACGGTTTTGTTCATCTTCCAGTTTCCGGCAACAAATTTTTTTCTCATTTGGTTCCTCGTTCCGCAAGGACTGGCAGTCCTGTCAGGACTGCCAGTCCTGATTTTGGGTCATTCGCTCGAATCCAGCAGCCACTGGGCTTCGTCTTTCATCCAGTCGGGCGTGGCAGGGGCGGCAATCAGGCTGAGCAGAATTTCCCGACCGGTTTCCGTTTCACCGGTGGACAGGTAGACCTCGCCCTGGATCAGGCGGGGCAGGAGTGCCTTGGGGCCAAGCGCAACTGCCTGATCAATGGTTTTTCGGGCTTCGGCTGCATCCCCGTAGTAAAGCAGGTAGCGGGCACGCAGCGCAGCCTGTATAACGGGGCGCAGGTCGTTGGCGGGTGCATCGCTGCCGTCCGGCAAATAATCCTGGATTTTGGAGAACACATCCGGGGCGTTTTCATTCACCGCACTGTAGTACAGGGTCTGCATGATTTTATTGAGCAGTTCGGGTGCGCGCTCATTTTCAGGGATCAAGTGCGCTGCATGGGCATACAGGCCAGCGGCCTCAGCCCAGGCCTCATGCTCGCCGAAAATATCACCGGCGCGCTCCACAACCGCCGGATCGTCCCCGCTCAATTCTAACGCTCGTTGAAGCGTCTCCTCCGCCTGTGTATACTGCCCCAATGCCAGGTAAACTTCAAACAGGCCCAGATGCGCCCAGGGGTCATCGGGAGCGGCATCTACGGCGGCCTGTGCATCCGCAAGCGATTGCTGCGCTGCGCCGACCAGCGTTTCGATATAGTCCCGTACCCAGACCGGGGTCTCATCGAGGGCCAGCAAACCATCCAGCAATGCCTGCGCAGCGGGGACATCCCCCCAGCCATACAGAATCTCCGCCATCAACAGGGCAGATTCCGGCATCCCCGGCCGAAGATCGGTATAGACCGCGTTTGCCAGATCGTATGCCTCGTCGTCGAAGCCCTCCTGATGCAGGTCGCGGGCTTCGGCAATCTGCGCCAGTGCGGGGTCAATTCCGGCCACTTCGCTGAAATCGAGGCGACGGCGAACTTCAGGATCAGCCGCCGCCATGTAAACCGCCTGATGGAAATTCTCCATCAGGCCGGGCGGCACATCGCCATCCGGGTAAAACTTTTGAAGGCCCTGAAGGTACACCCAGGCGGCATCCAGCCAGCCGCCCACCTCCATCAGCGAGTCGGCAACCGCGAAGTAAAAATCCTCATCATCCCCGGCGGCATCCAGCGCGTGCGCCAGCGCGTCGCGGGCCTCGTCAACCTGTCCGGCCTCCCAGTACGAGGCGGTCAAATTCAGCCAGGCTTGCGGGTCACCAGGGTTCTCGTCCACCTGAGCCAGGGCTTCGTCCAGCGGGAGCGTCTCGCCCGCCGGGAGCGGTGATCCGCCGCCTCCCTGCCCGGAGAGTGCGCTCAATACCACCGTCCCGCACAACAGCACAAAGATCACCGCCAGCGCGATCTGCCACCAGTGCCAGCGGCGGCGGGGCTTTTCAGGGGAGGGGGAAACTGCTTCGGTCGGGGCTTCGGAAACGGGTTCCTCCGGAGGAGGGGATTCCGCCGCAGGAACGGGAGCCGCCGCGGTTTCGGGTTGAATCTCCGCCTTGAGGGTGGGCGCGTCCCCAGAAACGGCGGGGCGTTCCGGCATCGCGGGTGATTCCGCACCCGCGGTGATCGCCTGCGTAAAGGCTTCCACCAGATCGTCCACCGTGGTGTAGCGGTCATCCCGATCTTTCGCCAGCGCCTTGAGCAGCACCCGCTCCACGGCTTCCGG
>CAZPSL010000214.1:0-8048 GCA_964589145.1 uncultured Anaerolineales bacterium | reverse complement strand
GATCAACAGTTCCAAAGACTGCTGTGCTGCCATTGCACCACTCCCCTGTAACCTGCCCCGCTTTCAGAGGCGGGCTGAATTGTATCACAAGATTTTGCGAAATGACAATATCGGCTGCGCGTAGTGGTGCAGGCAAATGTTGTAGAAATTGAGCAAAAATCAGCATTGGATTGTCGAGTATGCCCCCACCCCCAGCCCCTCCCCCAGTGGGGGAGGGCGTGTTTGTCAGGTGTGTGTGCGGCGCACTTCGTGCGCCGCACACACACCGAAAAGTTTGCTCCCCCCTTCCCTGGGGAGTGCGAAGCCTGCCCGAAGGGTGAGGGGGAACATGGGGGGATGGGCTCCAGAATACCACGGCTTGTTGGCAAACAGCAATCTTTCTACATCTTTTGCCTGCACCTTTGCGCGTGGGCATCATGGCGACAGGTGCCGAAGCAGGCAGTTCACACAATCGTGTAAAAGCAAGGAGAACCTCACAGGTCTGCTGCGTGAATAGCGCACAAGGCAGCAGGGTTACTTCTTTGCGACCTGCAACCGGCACCAGGCGTACAACGCGTCGTAAACATCGAACTGACGGCTCAGGTTTTCCCCGTCATTCGGGAAGCGCAAACTGTAGCCGACAGCAATCGCCTCCAGGCCGGGAGCGATGTCATCGGTATCCCAATCGGCGCTGACATCCGCAGCATGGACGATCTTCGCCAGCCGCAGCAAAGCCCGATCGGTCAATTCGTAGTGCTCAATGATGGACTCAAATGAACATTTGCCGTCCTTGTGCCCCAACTCCACGCCGGGCGCATCGAAGGGGATTGCGCCGGTCTCTTCGGCGACTTTGTTGATCTGACTTTTGGGCACGAAGATGAACTCTGCATCCGAATCCACAAAGCGTTTGATCAGCCACGGGCACGCGACGCGGTCTACGTGGACGTGGGAACGAGTAACCCATTTCATGATTTTTCTCCTTTTTGTTTGATAACCTGAATTTCGGATAAGGTACGGGGCACCCGCCTTGGAACACGAACATCAGCGAATGGAACGAAGTCACGATTTTTTCGTGTACTTCGTGCTATTCGATGTATTCGTGTTCTTCAGACAGCACCATTTGACGTATCGCAACCCAGGTTTTGATACCCGCCCCTGCAACTCCCCCAGGGACAGCGGCCAGTTCGGAGTGTGTTTGGTGTGGGGATTTCCCCCTCCCCCGGCACAAAGCGCAATCTCAGGATTTTCGGTCGTCGTCCTCAGGCGCCAGCCCCAGTTGCAAGGCCTGTTCATACGTCAGCACATCGGCACTGGCAACTTCCTCCGCGGCTTTTTCGGCCAGAGCGTCCCAGAAAGCATCCAGGTCCTGACTTGTACTGGCAGTTGTGTTCTCAAAAATGGCATCCAGAATCGGAGCGTGTTCCTCGTCTTCCTCAAAGGTCTCCTCTTCGTCCGGAATTGGCGGCACCTCATCTTCAGGCGATAACGACTCTTCAGAGCGGATGGTCACCCCCATATTTTCCAGGATGTTCTGCAAATCGTACAGCGCCTTATACACACTTTGCATAATTTGGCTGATCTGCTCATCCATTTGCACCGCGTTAATCGCTACCAGCAAGGCATGGGCCGCGCTTACCGGAGCGAAGAACAACGCGAACTTTGTACCGCCAACATACGATAAAACCTCTGGCCGGCTGCTTCCCAGATAGCCGGAAATCTTTATCCCGGTACTCAAGCCAGCCATCAAAATCGGGAATAAACGCGCCTCCGCCTCTTTTTGATCCGGCAACTCCCCCGCCTGCGCGATCACACGGCTGCGCTCATCTATCAAAATCACAGAAAACGCGTCCAACTCCTGACGCAAATCTGAAAGCCGCTCAGAAACACTCTCCGATGAACTCGCCGCTGCTTCGTCCTGTTGCAGCAACAAATCGGATTCGGGCATTTTCTCGTCTACCAATCCCAGACAGCGCTCTACCGCATCGAGAAAATCAGCCTGCTCAATGGGCTTGAGAAAGAAAGCATCCGCTCCCGAATCAGCCACATTGCGGCGGATCACCGGGTCCAGAATACCGGTGATCAAAATGATTTTCAGATCAGGGCGGCTTTTGCGGACGCGGCGCAACACATCCAGCCCGGAAATTCCCGGCAGACGAACGTCAGTTACCAGCAGGCTGTAATCTCGCAGCGTTAACTCCAGCACCGCCTCTTCCCCTGAGGGGACAGCCACCACCTCAAAATCCGGGCCGAGCGTTTCAATTCCCGCGCGCAACACATCACGGACATCCCGCTGGTCATCTACAAGTAAAATGCGCTTTTTAGTTTTATACGCCATAATCTAACATTCAGGGCTTTGGGCCTGGCAGCCTGTTCTGCTGCCGGTTGCATCCGAAACCACTAGTATTTTATCACGATTTTAGGGATGCAAAACCCGCACATCGGCTTGAAACCCGCCCCAATCCGCCGCACCGCCCAGTTCGGGCAGCCAGGGAAAGCGCACATTCTCCCGCCGCAAGTCCAGCGCCTGCGGGTAGTAGAGCGGCAGGTAGGGCAAATCCGCCGCCAGCACCGCCTGCATCTGCCAGGCCAGGTCTTGCGCTTTTGCAAGATCAGTTGTGCGCCCGAAATCCGCGCACAGGGCGTCAAACCGGGGACTGTTGTACCCGGCGGCATTGAACCCGCCCGTCAGCAGGGTGTCGTTCTCGCTGACGAACAGGTCGCACAGGTAGGCAGGGTAAAGCGGGAACTGCCAGTCCAGGATGTAGAGTTCAAACCCGCTGCCGGCAATCAGGGCACGGGTGAGCAGGTTTTCCCGCGGCAGACTTTCGGGGACTACGTTCAGCCCCAGGGCGGTCAACTGGTCGGCGACCTCCTGCCCGAGGGTTGCCATCAGCAGATTTTCTTCGGGATCGGGGAACAGCAGCCGCACTTCAGGGAGGGGATTCCCATCCGGGTCGCGCAGCCGCTCCCCCGGAACCGCCCGTCGCTCCCCGGAATTCCAGGCAGGTTCCGTTTTCCAGGTGTAACCGGCATCCCGCAGGGTTTGAACCGCCAAATTCAGCCGGTCCTCCGGGGAAATCTGCTCCCCCTCCGGTGCCAGCGCGGGATTCCACCAAAACGCGTTGCCCGGCGGCACGATGGAAAACGCCGGATAGCCCAGCCCCTGCAAATCCTTCTCGACGATGCGCTGGCGGTCGAGCAGGATGTCCAGCGCCTGCCGCAGTGCGAGGCGGTCGAAGGGGGCGTAGCGCAGGTTGAACGCCAGGTAAACCAGCCCGTTTTGGGGCGCGGCGTGCTGCGCCGCCCCTGCGGGCGGGAGGGCCGTGAGACTCCCGTCGTCACTGACACCCAGCGGGTTGAGCACGTAATCCACGCGCCCGCTCTCCAGCGCGGCGTATGCCCCCGCGAGGTCGCCGAAGACCTGAATTTCCACCGCCGGACTGTACGGCCCGCGGCGGAAACCGGCCTGCGGCTCGCCCGCGCCCTCGCCGTAGAAGGTTTGCACCCTCCCGTCGGGGAAGGCGCGCCGCCAGGTTCCATCCGCATAATCGCTGATGACCGTTTCGGCGGCGAAGAAATAAGGGTTGGGGTCGCGCCGCAGGGTGCGGGCGGAGGTGTAGCCCGCGGTGGCGTAGGCCCCCGCTGAGGGCGGCGCCACCGGCTCCACATCGTAGAGGGCGCGGCGGGCAGCCTCGTAAGCCGCACAGGCTTCGGCTTGCGCCTCGTCCGGGGGCGGACCGCAGTCTTCGGGCGGGGCGATGCCCTCGATGTGCTGATACGCCGCTTCGACGTATTCCGCCCAGTAGTGACGGGGCAAAATCGGCCCCTGCGCGGCGGCAAACTGCCACGCGCTCACGGGCGGCTGCCGGGTGAAGAAAAATTCCACTGTGTGTGCGCCGCGGGCTTCGGCTTTGACCAGGCTTTCCGGGGGGTAAAACGCCGCCCAGCGGCCGCCCAGGCGCAGGTCCAGCGCGGTTTTGACGGTGAAGACAACGTCGGCGGCGGTGATGGGTTCGCCGTCACTCCAGCGGGCGTTTTCCAGCAGGGGGACGCGGATCACCCAAAAATCGCCGCGCTGCCGGGCTTCGGCGGGCAGGTCTGCTGCCAGGGCGGGGACAAAATCGGGGCGGTCGGGGTTCCGCAGGGACGGGGCTTCGTACAGGCGGGCGGCTTCATCCCCGATGACGGCTTCCGTCCAGGGGTCGTCCATCTCGCCGAGAAACTGCCAGTAGTTGAGCGTTGCGGGCGGGCGGGCGATGGCGATGCGGTAAACCTGACAGCAGCGCGCCGCCAGCGGGTCGGGCGTGGGGGTGGGGAAAGGGGTGACGGAGGGCGAGGGGCGGGCCGCGGGGGCTGCCGGGCGGGTGGCGGAGGGGGAAGGCCGCGCGGTGAAGGTCGCGGGCGCGTCCGGCTGGCTGTCTCCAGGGGTGCAGGCGGCGAGGAGCAGCAGGAGCGTGAGGGCGATGATGAGAGTGAAGCGCAAGGCGGTTTTGGACATGCCCCCGATTTTAGCACAAGGTTCGCAGTTCTATCGCGGCGATCGGGTGTGCGGGGACCGGCAGTCCGCGGTTGTACCCTCCAGCCCGGAAGACCCTAAAGGTCTCGCAGACCTTTAGGGTCTTCGGATTCCATCCGCTGCCGCCGAAGACTGGCAGTCCTGGCAGGACTGCCAGTCTTGTGCGCGAAGTGAGGGAAACGCAGGCCCTTCGGGTGCAGGCAAATGCTGTAGAACGACGATGTTCCCCCCTCCCCTGCCCTCCGACAGCATTTGTGGGTATTCGCGGTTATGGTACACTTTTGACGACACAAACACCTCCCGCCAGCAAATCATGCCGCTCACCCCCGCCGATTGGCACACCCGTTTCACCCGTCAGGCCGCGTGGACACGCGCCCTGCGCGCGTACCTGTTCCCCCGCGCGGGGCTGGCAAACCCCAAAACGCGCCGTGTCCTCGAAGTCGGCTGCGGAACCGGGGCGATCCTCGCCGAACTGCCGGAATCCGTCACGCTCGCCGCCGGGCTGGATTTGGATTTTGCGTTTCTCTCCCTGGCACAGCGCAGCGACTCAAGGGCGCGGCTCACTCAGGGGGACGCGCTCGCGCTCCCCTACGCCGACCGCGTTTTCGACGCGGCCCTGTGTCATTTTCTCCTGCTCTGGGTGGCGGACCCGCTTCAGGTCCTCCGCGGGATGGCGCGGGTGACGCGCCCCGGCGGGGCGGTGCTGGCCCTCGCCGAGCCGGATTACGGCGGGCGGGTGGATTTCCCCGAGGAACTGGCAGCCCTGGGGGCCTGGCAGCGGGAGTCGCTGCGCCGTCAGGGAGCCGATCCGCTGATGGGGCGGCGTTTGGCGGGGCTGTTCCACAAGGCGGGGCTGAAAAACGTGGAAACGGGAGTCCTCGGCGGGCAGTGGTCGGGGGTCCCGGACTGGGAGGCGCGGGAATCCGAGTGGGCGGTGCTGGAATCCGATTTAACGCAAACTTCCGAGACGGTAAGCATCTCGGAAGTTCAAAAACTCAAGGCGCTGGACCGATCCGCCACCGAGCGGGGGGAGCGGGTGCTGTTCGTACCGACGTTCTACGCCTGGGGACGGGTGGTGTAAGGCAAGTGCTCCGGTGCCCGGTGCTCCCGTATCACGGGTGCAAGCAAAAGATGCAGAACAACGATGTTTCCCCCCCTCCCCTGCCCTCCCAAAATTTTCCGCTTTGGTTCCCCTCTCCCTTCGGGAGAGGGGTTAGGGGTGAGGGTGGGGGGGAGGGTTGGGTGGGGGGAAAGGAAGCAGCGCCCATATGACTGCCCAATTTCTACAACATTTGCCTGCACCCCGTATCACGTGACACTGGAACACCGAAACACACGACACGTCTCACGCCACCAGATCATCGCTGGCTTCGCCCAGGCCGTACACCCCGGCTTTAAGCACCTTGAGCGAGAGCAGGGCGCACTTCAGGCGCACGGGGCCGAGTTCGATGCCCAGCAGGTCGAGCAGATCTTCCTTGGTGAGGGCTTTGACCTCCTCCAGCGGCCTGCCGACGATGTGCTCCATCAGCAAATCGGCGGAAGCCTGCGAGATGGCGCACCCCTGACCGCTGAAAGCCGCCTCGGCCACGCGCCCGGTCTCTTCCACGCGCAAATCCACACGGATATGGTCGCCGCACAGGGGGTTATCGTCCTCGAAACTGATGTCGTGGGGGTCGAGTTCGCCGCGAAACTGCGGGTTTTTGTAACGCTCGATGATAAGTTCTCGGTATAAATCGTCCATAGCGGTTACGCAAACATCTCCTTGACCTTGTAAATGCCCGCCGCCAGCGCGTCCACCTCGTTCAGGGTGTTGTAGACGTAAAAACTGGCGCGGGCGGTGGAGGCCAGGCCAAACTTCTCATGCAGGGGCTGGGCACAGTGATGCCCGGCACGCACAGCGATGCCATCCATATCCAGAATTTGGGCGATGTCGTGGGCGTGCAGGTCGTCCACGGTGAACGAGAGCACCGCGCCCCTGTGTTCCGCCGAGGGGCCGAGCACGCGCACCCCGGGGATTTCCGCCAGACGTTCCAGGGCGTAGGCGACGATCTCCCGCTCATGGGCGGCGACGGCCTCCATGCCGATTTCGCTGAGATAGTCCACCGCAGCCCCGAAGCCGACCGCCTCCGTGATGGCAGGAGTTCCGGCCTCGAATTTGTGAGGGATACTGTTGACCGAAAATTCGCGCAGCCCGACGCGTTTGATCATGTCCCCGCCGCCCAGAAAGGGAGGCATACCTTCGAGGAGTTCCCGCTTCCCGTAAAGCGCGCCGATGCCGGTCGGCCCCAGCATCTTATGCGCCGAAAAGGCCAGGAAATCGGCATCCAGGGCCTGCACATCCACGGGGAGGTGCGGCACCGACTGGGCAGCATCCACCAGCGTCAGCGCGCCGGCCTCGTGCGCCAGGGCGATGATCTCCCGCGCGGGGTTGATCGTCCCCAGGACGTTGGACATCTGCGTAAAGGCGACCAGCCGCGGCTTCAGGTCGAGCAGGCGGCGGTAAGCCTCCAGGTCGAGCAGGCCCTCTGCGGTGACGGGGATGAATTCCAGGCGCAGGTTCTTCTCCGCGGCCAGCATCTGCCAGGGGACGAGGTTGGAGTGATGCTCCATCTCGGTGAGGATGACCACATCCCCGGTGCGCAGGCTGGCGCGCCCCCAGGTTTGCGCCACCAGGTTGATGGATTCGGTGGTGTTGCGGGTGAAGATCACCTGCCGGGGGTCGGGCGCGTGGATGAAATCCGCCACGCGGGCGCGGGCGTTTTCGTAGGCGGCGGTCGCCTCCTCGGCGAGGATGTGAATCCCGCGGTGGATGTTGGCGTTGGAGCGGTAGGTGAATGCCTCCATCGCCGCGACCACCTGCCGGGGCCGCTGGCTGGTCGCCGTGGAATCCAAATACACCAGCGGGACTCCGGGACGGGCTTCCCGCGCCAAAATGGGAAAATCCGCCCGCATTCGGGCGGGGTCAAGCGGATGGGAGATCATTTTTTGGAGCGGTTGCGCTTGCGCTTTTTGCGGCGGCGCATGTTGGATGAATCTTTCGGGCACCAGAGCACGTGATCGGGGACCATCCAGCCGTCGGTGAGGTAGACGTTCTCACGGAACTGCACCGCGACCATTTTGGGGTCCACCTGCACGACGACGCCTTCCAGCCAGTCGCGCACGCGCTCGTCGTTTTCGTTATCGTGGTCGCAGTAAACTTCAACCACATCGCCGACCTGGTAATCTCGGCCTTCTTCGGGGGGTGCTGCAAAGGGTAAACTTGCCAATTTCCGCCTCCAGGGTTATTGCAGATTACAGGTTACAGTTGCAGGGGATGGGATAGGACGAAAGCCAATCAGGTTTCGTCTGTGTTTTGTCGGATGGTCTCAACTTCAGCAATTATTGCGGGCAGGTTGGGCTGTGTGAAACTCATTTCCGGGGTTCGGAACCACTTATTCATGCGGCAACGCGAACCAGCCCCGCCAAACTCGCAGAGCGCTGCTGAAGCCACTGAATTTCATCGCGGTATTCTGCCTGACGTTCCAGCCAAGTGCGATAAACGCTGGCCCACTCA
>CAZPSL010000213.1:0-54980 GCA_964589145.1 uncultured Anaerolineales bacterium | reverse complement strand
CTCCCAGTTTACCAATTCCCAACTACCCGACTACCCGACAAGGATACCACACCGCCAATCACCAGCGGAAGGACAGCCACGGTTTGCAGCAGCACGCCGTAGGAGAATGCCGCCGTATCGTCCACGCCGAACAGGCCCAGTGCCAGAATGCAGGCGTACTGGAAAACTCCCACCCGCCCCGGCACGCCCGGCAGGGAAACCACTGCCTGAAGGACGAGCAAAACGGTCATCGCCGCCAGCCAACTTCCGGGCAGGTCAAGGGCGCGCAGCAAAGCCCAGTTGGGGAACACCGCCGTAAACCAGATGAAAAGCGACCACAGGGTGAGGGAGAACAGCGCGTGCCCGTCGCGGATCACGCCCAGGGTTTCCAGCGCGTCCCGCAGGCGAGGCTCAATCCGGCTTCGGAGGGATTCTGGCAAAAGGCGGGTGATGCGCAGCCCCAGGTTGAACAGCGCTTCCGGGTAGCGCGCCAAAAACAGGGCGGCGGCCGTCATCAGGGCGGCGACCGCCAGCAGCGTCCCCCCGGAGCGGTTCAGCCATCCCGGAAGCGGGAACAGCAAAGCGGTGACCAGGAACAGCAGCCCGTAAAGCAGCGTATCGAAGACTTTTTCCAGTGCGATGGTGCCCAGCGCGTAGACCGTTCCCGTCCCCTGAATGCCGACCAGGTAAGCCCGCGAGAGATCGCCGGTGCGGGCCGGGAGACCGTAGTTGAGCATCTGCCCGATGAGGGTCGCCCGCAGCCCCAGCGAGAAGGGGACATGGATGCTGCGCTCTGCCAGCAGCACCTGCCATCGCCAGACTTTGGCAAAGTTGTTGAAAGCCACGCCCGCCAGCGCGAGCGCGATCCAGGCAGGGCTGGCCTGGACGAGCGCGTCACGAACTTCGCCCAGCGGCACGTCGCGCAGCGCAAGGTAGAGAAAGAACAGCCCCAGCACGATGCCAAGAGTCCAGCGCAGGGCGGTTTTTGAGCGGGAGGAAAGGGTCATCGTTTTCGTTCTGCCCAAAGTTGGCGGGCGACCAGCCAGGCGAAGTACGGATATTCGGCGTAGCGCCGCCACAAGCGGCGCGGTTCGGTCGCCAGCCGGAAGAGCCACTCCAGCCCGGAGCGCTGCACCCAGCGCGGGGCCTGCGCCTTTGCCCCGGAGAGAAAATCAAACGCCGCCCCGACCCCGATCAACGCCGGGACGCCCAGCGTGCGGACGTGCGCCGCCATCCAGCGTTCCTGCTTGGGCGTTCCCAGGCCCACCCAAAGGATATCCGGCGCGGCAGCGCGGACAATTTGCGTCACTTTATCTTCTTCATCCGGGGTCAGCGGGCGGAAAGGAGGGGTGTGCGTCCCTGCGATTTGCAAGCCGGGGAAGCGGGCACCCAGTTGGGCGGCGAGTTCCTCCGCGATACCGGGCGCGCCGCCGTAGAAAAAGTGCCGCCAGCCGCGCGTCAAACCATACCCGCAGGCCGCCAGCAGCAAATCGGGGCCGTACACCCGCTCGACCTGCGGGTATCCCATCCGATGCAGCAACCAGACGATGGACATCCCGTCCGGGGTGGTCAACCCGCTGTGGCTGGCTATTTCCATCAGCGCGGGATCGCGGCGGTATTCCAGGATCGCGTGGGCGGGGGCCACGCAAACGTAATGCGGATCGCGCTGCTCGATCCAGGCCGCCAGAGTCTCCAGCGTCAGCGGCATGGTCAGGGCATGAACTCGCACGCCAAGAATGTCAGCAGATGGCAGTTGCATGGCAAGTGCCCCTGACGCGAGATGAGACGCACCGCCGGGGCGCGTCTCATCTTGAGAGCGGGGAGGGAGCGGATTACACATCCAGGCGATAACCGACTCCACGCAGGGTTTTTAGGTATTTCGGCTTACGGGGATTTTCCTCAATGGCACGGCGCAGCCAACTGATGTGAACATCCAAAGTGCGGGTATCGTCCACAAAGTCAGTTTCCCAAACCTGGCGGAACAAATCTTCACGGGTAATGACTTCATTAGGATGGCGCATCAAGGTTTCCAATAACCGGGTCAGGCGCGGGGTCAGGCGGGTCTCGCGGTCTTTGCAGCGAAACTGGTTGTGTTCCAAATCCAGTTGCAAATTACCGGCAATGATGATTTTGTCGCTTTTTAGCGGCAACAGCGGCTTGATGCGGTTATCCAGTTTGCGGATGGTGAAGGGCAGCGTCAAAATCTGATTGACTGGTGCAGCCTTCGGGACTCTTCCCGGCTCGCTGATCAGGATGATCGGCAAACTGTCGGCGTTCTCGCGCAGGGATTGGCAGATCCGCTCTCCGCTGGTGCGCATCGAGGCCGCGTTGACCACGATCACATCCGGGATGGTCGAATCCAAAGATTGCAAGGCTGCCTTCCCCGTATTGACAACCTCAACCAGATAGCCTTTTTTGCGAAGTGCGGGAGCGAACTTCTGACTACTGGAATGCTTCCCTTCGAGACACAAAATCCTTGCCTGCATAACTGTCCGTGATCCAATGCTCCATGCGTTGTGCCCCCTGAATGCAGAGCAGTTACTTTTATGACCTGCGAACGATTATACCCACTATCTTAAAAAAAGCAAATGGGCATGAGGTACGGGGTGCAAGCAAAAGATGTAGAACAACGATGTTTTTCCCCCCACCCAACCCTCCCCCCGCCCTCACCCCTAACCCATCTCCCGAAGGGAGAGGGGAACCAAAGCGGAAAATTTTGGGAGGGCAGGGGAGGGGGGAAAGGAAGCAGCGCCCATATGACCGCTCAATTTCTACATCTTGTGCCTGCACCCAGGCACAAGGGAAAACTCCTTTGTGCCTCCGAGGCTTTGTGGTGACATCACAGGGTTTGCGCATCACGCAGGCGGGCGCGCAAATCCAGCAGGACGCGGCCCGCAGCGATGCCGACGGTGTAAACGTAGTAGCCGGAGAGCAGGGCGGCAAAGGCCAGGTAGCCGTAAACCGGCACCAGCACAAAAATCAGCGACACTTTTATCAGCATCCCGCTCAGGTTGACCAGCGTGGGGAAAACCGGGCGCGCCAGCGCCAGCAGGGCCACGCGGTTCCAGTAGAAAATGTTGGTAAAGGTATAGCCGATGAGCAAAATCACCAGCGCGGGGTAAGCGGGCAGGTAATCGGCGCCGTAGGTCAGGCGCAAAATCGGCTGGCCGAACAGCACCAGCGTCAGCATCACCGGCAGGGAGTAAGCCGCCGCCAGCCGGGAACCCTGCTTGAGCACATAGCGCACATTCGCCCAGTTTTTGCGGGCAATCTCGCGGGAAAGTTCCGGGAAAGTGACCTTGGGCAGGGGGCTGACCGGAATTTGCAGCAGGTTGGTGAGCGCCAGCGCGGTTTTGTAGTAACCCGCTTCGGTGGTGCCCAAAAACGCCGAAACCCACAGCACCTCGCTGTCCTTGGCAACCAGGCTGATGGTGCTGCTCAGGTTGGTGCTGAAGGCAAAGGTGAGCATACTGCGCCGCTCGCTTTTCAGCAGGCGGAGCGGCGTGCGCCACCATCCCGCGCCCCAGGCCTGCCCCGCCGCCCGCAGCGCCGCCGCGGTAATCACCACCGAGCCGAGCGCCTTGCCCGCCATGTAGGCCAGCACCACCGCCATCAGCCCCTGACGGAAGACCACCGCCAGGACGATCAGCGTGAGCGTGAAAGCCGACTGCGCCGCCATCGTGACCGCGATCACCCGAAAATGGTCGAAGATCTGCAAAATTCCGGTGGCCGATTCGTAAATCAGGTTGAAGAGCACAATCAGGCCGTAGATGCGGAACCACTGCACCATCTGGGGATCGTGGATAAAGAATTTTGCTCCCAGGGGCGCGAGAAGCCAGATCAACCCGAAAGCGAGTACCGAGCCGGAAATTTCGAGGGAGGCCGCCAATTTGAAGGTCGCCGCGGCCCGAGGCTGGTCGCCGCGTTCCTCGTAATGCCCCACATAGCGCACCACCAACTCGTCAATGCGAAAGGAGGCAAAGCGGTTGAGCACGCTGGTAAACTGGGTCAGCGCCCCCAGTACCCCGAAGGTCGAAGGCCCCAGCAGCCGCGCCGCCAGGATGGATTGCAGCATGGACATCGCCGCCGAAGCCCCCCGCGCGCTGAACAGATACCCCGAATTGCGGATAATCCGGCGCAGGAGCGGGTTGGCAAAGATGCGGTGAAAACGGGACATGGGGAAACGGTTGCAGGTTGCAGGTTAGGGGTTGCAAGTTTCAGGTTGTAGGTTTCAGGTTGCTGGTTAGGTCTAGGAAACCTTCAACTTTCAACTTTCAACTTTCAACCTTCAGCTTTTAACCAACCCGCGACCCGGCCAGCCCTGCAACGGCCATCACACATTCAACGCGATGTCTTTCGCCCAGAAGCGGTTCTGCATGTACCAGTCAATCGTGCGGGTGATGCCCTCTTCCAGCCCGACGCGCGGCTCCCAGCCCAGCAGTTCCCCCGCTTTGGTCACGTCGGCGAGGTTGGCCTTCATGTCGGCGGTGTGGAAGGGGTGATGCGTCACCTTCGCCTGCCGCCCCGTCTGCTGTTCAATCAGCGCGATCAGGCCGTTCATCGAAATGCTCTCATGCCCGCCGAGGTTGACGATCTCGTAGCCCACCGGCCTGATGGCCTGAATCACCCCGCGGGCGATGTCGTCAATGTAGGTGAAGCCGCGGGTCTGTGTGCCGTCACCGTTGAGGTGCAGGGTCTCGCCCTCCACAATCCAGCGGATGAAGCGGAACACCGACATATCAGGACGTCCGGCGGGACCGTAAACGGTGAAAAAGCGCACGATGGTGGCGTCAATCCCGTAAAGGTGATGGTAAGCGTGGGTCATCGCCTCGGCACCCTTTTTGCTGGCGGCATACGCCTGGAGCGGGCGGCTGCTGTCGGCGGTTTCGGGCGTGGGCAGCGGCGCGTTCAGGCCGTAGATGCTGGAAGTGGACGCCAGGATAAACTTCGGGATTCCGGCGCGGCGGCTGAATTCCAGCAGGTTGAGCGTGCCGGTCATGTTGGTATCCACGTACACCCAGGGGTCTTCGATGCTGGCGCGCACCCCGGCGCGGGCGGCCAGGTTGATAACGGCTGAAAATTGAAGATCGGAGACCGGGGATTGAAGCAGGGCTTCCCAATCGCTGATGTCCAGCCGGATGAACTCGAAGTTCTCCCGCTCCTGCAATTGGCGCAGGCGGTACTCCTTCATGCGAACGTCGTAGGCATCGTTGAGATTATCAATGCCTGTGACTGCGTGCCCCGCGTCGAGCAGCATTTCCGCCACCCGTGCGGCGATGAACCCGGCAACGCCGGTGATGAGGTAAGTTTTCATAACGCTCCGCTGGTTGAGGGCTGGTTGCAGGTTGAACGTTCAACATTCAACTTTCAACCCGTAACAAAAATCACAGCCGTGTTACCTTGGGGTCATCCCGTCCCAGGTCGCCGAGGGCGTTGCGCGTGTCCACAATGCACCGGGCAGCCTCCAGAATGGCGGGATAATCGTAAACCGAGTGGTTGGTGATGATCACCACGCAATCGGCGGTGCGGACGGCTTCCATCAGGTCGGGGACGCTGTGCATCTCCGGGAGGGCGTGCTGGCTGTCGGCGCGGATGACCGGCACAAAGGGGTCGTGATACGCCACCAGGGCGCCCTTCTGCTGAAGGAGGCCGATCACATCCAGGGCCGGGGATTCCCGCAGGTCGTCAATATCGGGCTTGTAGGCCGCCCCCAAAACCAGGATTTTGCTCCCCTTGACGGGCTTGCGCTGCTCGTTGAGGGCATCCTGCACCAGACCGATCACGTAGCGCGGCATCCCCAGGTTGATTTCGGAGGCCAGTTCAATAAAACGGGCGGTGTAGTTCAATGCCCGCAATTTCCAGGAGAGGTAGAGCGGGTCAATCGGGATGCAGTGGCCGCCCAGCCCGGGGCCGGGTGTGAATTTCATAAAGCCGAAAGGCTTGGTGGCGGCGGCGTCAATCACCTCCCAAACGTCAATGCCCAGCCGGGCACACATGATCGCCATCTCGTTCACCAGCCCGATGTTGATCATGCGGAAGGTGTTTTCCAGCAGTTTCGCCATCTCCGCCACCTCCGCGGAGGAGACGGGCACCACAGTCTCCAGCGCGCCGCGGTACCAGGCGGCAGCGACCTCGCCGCAGGTCGCGGTGATGCCGCCGACCACCTTCGGGGTGTTGATCGTCGTCCAGTCTTCGCGTCCGGGGTCCACCCGCTCCGGCGAAAACGCCAGAAAAAAGTCATCGCCCACGGTCAGGTTTTGGGCCTCGCCCAGTTTGGGCAGCAGCACCTCGCGGGTGGTGCCGGGGTAGGTGGTCGATTCCAGCACCACCACCATGCCGGGGTGCATGTACTTTGCCAGTTCGTCCGTCGCCGAAAGGATGTACGCCAGGTCGGGGTCGCCGGTTTTGCGCAGCGGGGTCGGCACGCAGATGCTGACCGCGTCGGCCTCCGCCAGCACGGAAAAATCGCTGGTGGCGCTGAGTTTGCCATCCGCCACCAGCCGGGCAACCTGCTCGGTAGGCACATCGGGGATGTAACTCTCGCCGCGGTTGATTTTCGCGGCCTTTTCGGCATCCAGGTCAATGCCGGTGACGGTGAAGCCCGCCTCGGCGAAGACGGTGGCAAAAGGCAGGCCCACATAGCCCAGCCCCAGCACCATCACACGGGCGGTTTTGTCTTCAAGTTTTTGGAGCAGTTGGTCTTTGGTGTTCATGTTCTCCTCAGAAGGTGGCGAACCGCGGAAGCAGAATGATGCCTCCAGCGCGTTCAGCCGGATTTTGGTCAGGATTTCGCGTGGAACGTGTGCCTCCACGGTTTGATTCGCATCCCGGGGCGGGTGCTGCGGGGCGGCTTTCAGGGCGGGTTGCTGCCCTGCCAGGGATTCCCGGCCCCGGAATCCAGCCACGCCAGATAATCCGGCCCCAGGGGGGCGACCGTCATCAGCAGGGCGGCTTCGCCGGTGTCGGCGTAGTAACGCTGGCGCTCGCCCACCTGCCGAAACCCAAAATGACGGTACAACCCCTGGGCGGCGAGGTTGCTCTCGCGCATCTCCAGCGTGGCGGAGACCGCGCCGCGCGCAATCAACGCCCGCAGGCTGGTGATCACCATCTGTCTGGCGATACCCCGCCCGCGGTGTTCGGGATGCACCGCGATGCTGGCGATGTGCATTTCGTCCACTACCAGCCAGCAGACGATGAAGCCGACAATGCGTCCGTCCTGTGCTTCGGCAACCCAGCAGTGCCCGTTGGGGTTCTCCAGCAGTTCGTAGCGGAAGGCTTCCGGCGGCCAGGGGCTGCTGAACGTCAGTTCGTCGAGCGCCTGCACCTGGGGCAGGTCGTCCACGCGCATGGGACGGGTGTGGGCATGTTTGCAAGTGGGCATGTTAGCAAGTATGCAGGTTTACAAGTGCGCAAGCAGAAAAGTGGCAGGTTTGCAAGGCTGCTCCGTTTTTGCCTGTCTGCCTCTCTCTCTCCGTTTGCCCGATCCCTGTTCCCTGATACCTGATACCCGATACCTGTTCCCTGCCCGCCGTTCAGCCCGGAATCGGCTCGCCGTGGTGGAGATAAATCGGCTTGAGGGCTGCGGGGTCATCGGTTTGGCCGGATTGCCAGCGCTTCCAGGCCAGTTCCGCCAAAACCGCCGGACGGCGCACGCACAGCACCGGCGGCGGGAGAATCGCCGAGGTCTCGCGGAGACGCTCGCGGGCCGCGGCGTTCAACTCGCCGCAGACCAGGACGCGCCCCTCGATGGTTTCGGCGAACGCTTCCAGGGTCAGGTTTTGCAGGTCGCCGTCGGGGTGCCAGTGTCCCTCGCGGGTGCGGTACCAGCCAATTGCCAGCCGGTGTCTCCCCGCCTCGAGGACGGCAGCCAGCCGCGAGCCGCGCGGCGCCGGCAGGGCCGCGGCGGTCACATCCAGGGTGGGAATCCCGACCAGTGGAATGCGGTGCGCCAGCGCCAGCCCTTTCGCCAGCGCCAGCCCGATCCGCAGACCGGTGAAACTGCCCGGCCCGATGGCAACGCCGACGGCCTGCAAATCCTCGGCGGTGGCACCGATTTGCGTCAGGGCGCGCTCGACCGCCGGGGCGAGTTCGGTGGTATGGTGGTTTTTGCTCACCCAGGCGGCCTCGCTGAGCACGCGCACGCCATCGTAAAGCGCAACGCCCAGCGAGCGGGTGGAGGTATCAACGGCAAGCAGCATTTTTACTCCGGGTTATCCGCGGATGCACGCGAATTTGCACGAATGAGTGCGAGTAAATGTTGTGGAATGACGGTGTTCCCCCACCCAACCCTCCCCCCCACCGGGGGGAGGGCAGGGGAGGGGGGGAAAGGAAGCAGTTCCCAAAAATTCCCGCTTTGGTTCCCCTCTCCCGAAGGGAGAGGGGTCAGGGGTGAGGGCAGGGGAGGGGGAAAATGTTGCCACAGCATCTCAAAACAGAACCCGCATCAGCACGTTATTCGCGGGAACTGGCGAAGATTAGCGGAAAAACACTCTCATGCGCCGTAAACCTGACGGCGGAATTCGGTCAGCAGGTGCCGGTGGCGGTCGCCGCGGGCGGAGAAAATCAGGTCGCGCTGGGTTTCGTCCACATAGCGCAGGTCAGCCCAGATGCGCTCCGAAGGCAGGGCATCGGCGATGATGTCCGCCCACTCGACGACGAGGGGACCGCGCTCGATCATCATGTCCAGGTCAAGGTCGGCGGCCTCGGCGGGACCGCTCAGGCGGTAGGCATCCAGATGGTAGAGTTCGCCCGCATCCAGCCGCCGGTAGACGTTGACGATGACGAAGGTGGGGCTGGAAACCGGGTCGAGTGAGCCCCAGCCTGCCGCCAGCCCCTGCACGAAGGTGGTTTTGCCGCTCCCCAGGTCGCCCGCCAGACAGACGATGTCACCCGGTGCGAGCAGCGCGCCCAGGCGCATCCCCACGCGGCGGGTCTGCTCTGCGCTGCGGCTGATGATTTCGAGGGAGTCTTTCGCAAGGATGGGCATAATGTTTTTTAGATGGTTTGGAAAACGGGCGTAGCCCGTTTTCCAAACCATCATTTGATTTTTAACTTCGCCATTGCCGCCACAACCCGCTTCAGGCCTACGCTGTCGAAGAAAATGTCCACGATTTCGTCGTCGCCGTCCAGTTTGGCGTTGAGTACCATGCCCTCGCCCCAAACGCTGTGCTCGACCTTCATGCCGGGGCTGTACTGCATTTTGGGCTTGGGCTTCTTTCGGGCTGTGCGGCCCTTCGGGGCGGGCAAAGTCCAGGATTCGTAACCGGCTGCCGCGCGGCGGGACTTCCGCTTTTGGCGTCCGGGGCGGGCGTCATCGAGCAGGTCATCCGGGATGTCGGCGATGAAGCGGGAGGGTTCGGCGGGTTCGGCGTAACCGTAGGTGTAACGGTTGAGCGAATGGAGCAGGTAAAGTTGATCTTTGGCGCGGGTGATGCCAACGTAAAACAGGCGGCGCTCCTCCTGCATCGATTCGGGTTCGTCGAAGGAGCGGATGTGCGGCAGCGTGCCGTCGTTCAGCCCGACGATAAACACCACGGGGAACTCCAGCCCCTTGGCGGCGTGCAGGGTCAGCAGGGTGGGGACGTTGGCATCCGCGTCGAGGGTATCCTGGTCGGAAACCAGGGCAACATCTTCCAAAAAGGCTTCCATCCCCTCGTCACGGTATTCCGCCGCCAACCGGCGCAGTTCAACCACGTTTTCCCAGCGGCTGCGGCCCTCATCCGTGCCGTCGTCAATGTAAGTGCGGTAATTCGTATCTTCCAGGATTTTGTCCATCAGGTCGCGGGGAGGAAGTTCGGCCCTGAGCGCAATCCAGGTGGAGAGCATCTTCGCGAACCGCGAGAGCGCCAGAAGCGCCCGGCGGGTGAACCGCTCCGCCTGCGGGGATTCGTCGCCCGCCGCCAGGGTGAGCAGCAGTTCCCCAGGGGTGAGATTCAACTTCCGGGCTTCAGTGCGCAGGGCGACCTGGGTTTTGCTGCCAATCCCGCGGGTGGGAGTGTTGATCACCCGGTCGAGGCTGACCTGGTCGTTGGGGTTGTGAACCAGCCGCAGGTAGGCGATCACGTCCTTGATTTCGCGGCGTCCGTAAAACCGCTGCGCCCCGACCAGTTTGTAGGGCAATCCGGCGGCGAGAAAGGCTTCCTCCAGCACGCGGGATTGGGCGTTGGTGCGGTACATGACGGCGAAATCGCCGGGCTGGCGGTTTTGGCGGGCAACCTGTTTGGCGATGGTCTCCACCACAAAGGCGGCCTGCTCGCGGTCGTCGTAAGTCTCGCGCAGGATGACCTTGGGGCCGCGGCCGCGCTCGGTGAAAAGTTGCTTGCGCTTGCGGTTGGGGTTGCGGTCAATCACCGCCATCGCCGTGTCGAGGATGGTCTGGGTGGAGCGGTAGTGCTGCTCCAGCAGGATGACCTGCGCATCGGGGAAATCCTGCTCAAAGCGCAGGACGTTGCGGTAATCGGCGCCCCGCCAGCGGTAGATGGAATTGTGAACCACAATGCCGCCCGCGAGGTAATTGTGCAGGTTATCCACTTCCAAATCGTACACATCGCCTTCATACGGTTCGCGGTGAACTTCGGTGATCACATCCTCCACGATTTCGCCGTCCTGCGCTACCGCCAGGATCATCGAGGGGTGAAGTTGGCTGGCAGGCATCAGGGCAAAGCGCGGCGAGAGCGGCGAATCACCTTTATCCACCAGAAACGCGCCGACCACAATTTCCGCTCCGCCGAGGTCATCGCTGAGTTTGCGGGCAACCGCGTGGATGTCATCGTAATGCAGACGGCTGAACCCGATGCGCCAGTTGTTGCGGCTGCGAATGCGGGGGTGATACCCTTGAGATTTCAGTTTTTGAGCGAGTTCGTCTTCGCTGCTCCACAAATCCACCCGATGCGCGTGCCAGGGCGAGGACTTTGTTTTGCGTCCATCACCAAAATAGCGCAGGTTGACCAGGTTGCGAAAAGTCCCTTGCGGGCGGTAATGGGGGTAGTTTTCATCCAGCCCCAAATCCTCCATCAGGCGGCGGGCATTGGTGCGCGTGTCAATTTGGGCGTACAGCCGGTCAATTTTCTCTTGTGTGAATTTCATGCTGCGCCCGGCAGCATCGAAAACCGTTGTCGGAACGCCATAAGTGAACGCATAAAACGATTCCCAGTAATAGGCATCGGCACGGTCCTCGCAAACGCGCAGAACCCACATTTTATCGGCCTTCTCCTGGTTGCTGCGAACCCTCAGCCCGATTTGGTTGTGCGCATTCGTCCCGTCACTGCGAGCATGTGAGGCAACACCGATGCGGTATCCTTTATCCCGGCGGTACATCAGATAAACGTAGTGCAGGCCGGGGTTCAGCCCCAGGCGGGTAAACACGATATGGTTGGGCGTGGCACGGAACGACAGGCCCTTTTGCGTTTTTACGGCAACCAGTTCGCCTTCAAAATGGCGTTTGCCAACGCGGTTGACCCGCGCTGCCAGCACGGAACCGCGCCCGCTGGCGGCAATCACCTGTTCACCGGCTTGCAAATCCGCGATGGGCTGCGCGCCTTCCGGCGTCTGCACGGGCGTCTCCGGCGGGAAACACTGGTCGGCATCCCCGACGACGAAGATGTTGCGGTGGAACGATGCCAGGTGGCGCAGCAGGGTGTACTGCGCCATGTTGGTATCCTGAAATTCATCCACGAGGATGTGCTCGTAACGGCGGGCGTAACGCTCGCGGACGGCAGGCTGCTCCTCCAGCAGATGGGCGGTCCACAGCAGGAGGTCGTCAAAATCGAGGGCGTTGGAGGTCAGCAGGGCTTGCTGATAACGCTCGTAGACGCGCTTGATCACCTCGTCCCGGTAGGTCTGCACGGGGAAGGCATCGGGCAAAATCAGTTCGTTTTTGGCGTTGGAAATGGCCGCGTGGACGCCCTGGGGACGGTAAAGTTTGTCGTTGACGTTCAGGTCTTTGAGCACCCGCTTGACGATGGAGAGTTGGTCGTCGGCATCGAAGATGACGTAGTTGCTGTCAAAGGGCAGGTGTTCGGCCTCGCGGCGCAGAATGCGGGCGCAAACCGCGTGGAAAGTTCCCAAAGTCAGCCCGCGGGTGGACTGCCCCAGCAGGTTTTCGACGCGGGCTTCCATCTCGCGGGCGGCCTTGTTGGTGAAGGTCACCGCCAGGACGTGGTAAGGACGCACGCCCAGGTAGCCAATCAGATAGGCGATGCGGTGCGTGAGTACGCGGGTTTTGCCGGAGCCGGGGCCCGCCAGTACCAGCACCGGCCCGGTTCCGGCCATCACCGCCTGCTGCTGCTGGGGGTTGAGACCGTCAAGGAGGGGGTTCATTCGTGTCACCGAGCGGATAAAGTCCACAGATCATAAACCAAAAAATACTGAAAATCTCGAATTTGTGCACTCAAACGCGGATTTGTCACCATCTCCGGGCGCGGGTCTACGTAATAAACACCATCCAAACGATTAAGTGCTACTGAGTATCCAAGGAAATGGTTGCTTTTAAATGTGGCATTAATCCCAAATATGCTGTTGCCGCGTTTGGCACGCTGCACATCATGCAAGAAAATAGCAATAACTGGTATTTCACGTCCCAAAAATTGCGTCAGCAAGTATTTATCTAAAAATATCTTATCCAGTCTGTCCTTGCTGGTTGTTTTCACCGAACCGACTACTTCGGATGGGTGAATATACTTGGTTTCTGACGTCAGAATCGCTTTATCTCGCGAAAAGACCAAATCAAGTTCATACGACATCTGATAATTATCAACGCCAGGGATAGGAACCGTAATACGTCGAGTGTCACAATGCACCCCCGTTTCATGTATGATAAGCCTAACCAACTGCTCAAAAATTTGTCCTACGCGCTTGCGGGACTGATTAGGACTGGGAAAAGAATCACCGATACAGCCTACAATCTGCTGGGCAGTGTAAACCACACGATTAATTTCACCAGAACGCAAATAATTCTCAGCATCCGGGCGGGTTGCCGCTTTATCCTCGTATTTTCGTAGGTCGGCAAGGAAATCTCCAAAACGGTCAAACGCACGCGTAAATTCGTCCACATTTTCGATAAACAACTGTGTATTCAAGGGACGAGTAATGCGATAAGACGTTTCCTCGTCATACTGATAAAAAATGTAATGATTTTGAGATGGGGAAATAATTCGCGTCGGCTGGCTCAATTCCAACAACGACAAAAAAGCCTGCCCCAATTGGCGATAATCCGATAACTTGTTAAAAGCAGATCTATCTCGAACGCTGGCCTGCAAATCGCTCAGTGTAATTATATTCATCGTATCGACTTCCTGCGCTCCGCGTTACGGCGGTCATAAGCAATCCACTTTTCTATCGACCAGTTCTCCACTAATTCAATGCGATTGGCAGCCCATTGACAGTACTCAAGCGAAATATCGCATCCTTTCCACTGCCGTTTGAGTTGCTCCGCAACTACCACTGTTGTACCGGAACCTAAAAAGGGATCAATCACCAAATCACCTGGGTTGGATGATGCAAGAACGAATTTTCGCAGGAGTTCTTCCGGTTTCTGCGTAGGATGTGGGGTTTTTTCATGCATACCGTTGCACGTCGTGGGAATTTCAATCACATCTCTGGGTTTTGCTCCTTTCGGATTGGGCTGCCAGCGACGATTTTTGTTGGCTGCATTTTTCCCGTATTGACTTGTCTCTGCCTGCGGATGATCCGGATACTTTAGAGTATGCCGCCCGTATGGGATGCGAACATTATCAACATTGAAGGTGAATGTTTTGCTCTTGCGAAAATGGAGTACACTTTCGTGAGACCGCCCCCAATCGTTTCCCAGATTCGCTTTATTCTTGTAATGCCACACTAGCCAACGAACACTGTGAAAAAACTCCATAGCAGGCTGCTTCAAATCAGCCAAAATTTCCGAAAACCCGAAAATGTACAAGGTGCCATCGGGTTTCAGCACACGAGCGGCTTGTTCAATCCATTGTAAAGACCAGTTAACGTAATCCCGATGGGAGTTAAAGTGGTCCCACTGGGCTTTCTTGATGTTGTAAGGAGGGTCAGCAACCACCAAGTTTACTGATTCCGTTTCCAAAGTTTGCAACCATGCAATGGCATCACCTATCCAAATCTCACCGTTTGGATGTACATAAAAGCACTGCGGCGATTCTAAATCGGGATGCGAATCACCGTCCAATAAAAATTTTCCCCGAAGCAAAGGCTGCCCAAAAAAAGATGGCAATGTATCTGATCGGGCATATTTCGCGGCTGGTTCTTTTACTTCGCTGTTATCAGTACGGCTCATGCTGTTCATTCTACCGTCAGGGATGGGGGGTGTCAACGACAGGCCGCGCTCGGAGGCAAGCAAAAGACGCAGAAATTGAGTGCCGTTTGCTCTTGCCTTGGGTAAGTTTTCCCTCACCCCTAACCCCTCTCTCTGTGGGAGAGGGGAACCAAAGCGGAAAATTTTGGGAGGGCGAGGAGGGGGGAACACCGGCGTCCTACGCCTTTTGCTTACACCCATTTTCCGGCTGCGAAGTTTGTTTGCGGATTGGCGGTTTCTGGCGTACAATGCGAGTCAGCGAGTCGGCGAGTGGAGAACTTATGAGCGATACAAACATGCAACCAACACCCAGCTTCCCGGCGAGGCGCGTTACCGTCTTTGGCGGTTCGCTGCCCAGGCCGGGGGAACCGGCCTACCGGAATGCCTATGAATTGGGCAAACTGCTCGGCGCGGCGGGTTTCGCGGTGCTGACCGGCGGCTATATCGGCACAATGGAGGCCGTCTCCCGCGGCGCGGCGGAGGCGGGCGGGCATGTCATCGGCGTGACCTGCGACGAAATTGAAGCCTGGCGTCCGGTGAAGCCCAACCGCTGGGTGCAGGAGGAGCGGCGATTCCCGACCCTGAAGGCGCGGCTGGATGCACTGATTGAAGGCTGCGATGCCGCCATTGCGCTCCCCGGCGGGGTCGGCACGCTGACCGAGATCGCGCTGATGTGGTCGCAGATGCAAATCGAAGCCATCCCCATCCGCCCGCTGATTCTGGTCGGCGAGGGCTGGCGTGCCACCTTCGCAGCGATGTACGCCAACATGGGCGAATACACCCTCGAAAAACACCGCTCCCTGGTCACATTCGCACCCGATGTCCGCGCCGCGTATGACATTTTGCTGAAATCTCCAATCGCCAATTCCTAGACTCTGTTATGAATTTTTCTATCTCCCCCACCCCTAGCCCCTCCCCCTCAGGGGGAGGGGAATCACCTTGTGGTGTATTTTCGGGCACGAAGTGCTCGAAAATACACCACTTGGCGATTGTTCCCCCCTTCCCTGGGGAGTGCGAAGCCTGCCCGAAGGGTGAGGGGGGACACAGGGGGGATGGGGAAACAGCGGGTTTTCTGCTGTCTGCATCACAGAAAGTGCATAACAGCCTCTAATCCCAGCCTATGCCCGCCATCCAGCCCGCCCGCCTCAAAACGCAAGTCAGCGATTTGCTGGCGCATTTTGCCGAGCCGGAAGCGTTCATCCGCGAACTGCACGCCCTGCTCGATTTTTACGCCGACCGCACCCGCCGCCCCGGCCTGACCGGCAAGCCCAAGCCGTTAATCCAGGCCTACAACGCGCCCCGTCAGGTGCTGCGCCGCATCGAGGCCGACCTGCTCCCGCGGGTGCAATCCGACCCGGATGGTGCGCTTACCCTGGCGGATGCGCTTTGGGCGGATGCCTGGTTCGAGAGCCGGATGCTGGCGGTTCACATTCTGGGGGCACTGCCGCTGACGGAGGCGGATACGATTTCGGAACGCTTGCAGACCTGGGGACAGTCCTGCCGGGATGAGACTCTCACGGATGCCCTGCTCTCGCGCGGCGCATCCCGTTTGCGGGATGAAGACCCGGATGGATTCCTGCGTCAGGTGGAACGCTGGCTCCGGGGGGGAGATGCGCTTTCCCGGAAACTGGGGTTGCGCGCCATTCCGGGGCTGGTTGCCAGCCCGCAGTTCGAGAATCTGCCCGTCCTTTTCCGTCTGCTGGCACCCCTCCTGCGGGATGCGGAATCCACTCTGGAGGGCGACCTGCTGAGCGCGGTACGCGCCCTGGGGCGGCGGTCACCCCGGGAGACCGCGTACTTCCTGCAAAAAAATCTGCAAGCCCCCCACAAGGCCGGGCTGGAGGTCATCACCCGCAAAAGTCTGGATGTCTTCCCGGCGGAACTGGCAGAAACCCTGCGCACCGACCTCCGGGAACGGAGACGCGCGAGCCACCGCTGATTCCGCTTGCCGCCTGTTCCCCTCTCTGGTATAATCCCGCCGCTGACTCGACCGGTTGGCGGATTTTTTCTGCCATCCTGGAGACCTGCCCAGCAAAAAATTAAGCACAAGGAGCAGATGTCATGACTATGGATAAAGAAACAAAACAGGAACTGATGCGCGAGTATGGCCGCCACGAAGGAGATACCGGCTCGCCTGAGGTGCAGATCGCGATCCTCACCAAGCGGATCACCCATCTGACGGATCACCTGCGTATCCACAAGCACGACGAATCATCCCGCCGCGGGCTGCTAAAACTGGTTGGCCGCCGCCGCCGGTTGCTGGCTTATGTCCGCCGCAACGATTACCAGCGTTACCTGGCGTTGACCGACCAACTCGGCATTCGCCGCAAGTAATTGTGTGACCGGAGTAGATGGTCGAGCAGGTCTATCATCTACTCTTTTTTCTTAAAGGGTGGGGATTTGGTTGTCGGCAGTTGGAAAGTTGGGGATTAGGGATTGGAGATTCGGTATCGTCTGACATCCGTTATCCGCTAATCCGCTTCTTATCCGCTGCCCTTGCTCTCCGTTTATCCGTTTCCCTATCCGTTGCTCTATCCGCTGCCCATTCTTCAACACCCGCCCTCGAGTTAGGAATTGGGATTTGGCGACGACCCGCGCGGTCGCCGGTGAACCCCAATCCCTGACCGGCGGGTGACATCACGGCTGCGCGGGAGGAACCCGCGAGCCACATCAAACACAGGAGTTCTGATGAAACCCGAAAACCATGTTTATCAAGTGGAAGTCGGCGGTAAAACAATGACTTTCGAAACCGGAAAACTGGCTGCCCAGGCTGGCGGTGCTGTCACCGTGCAGTTGGGCGAGGCTCAGATTTTCGGCGTTGCCACCATGAGCAACACTCCCCGTGAGGGGATTGACTTTTTCCCCCTCAGCGTGGACTACGAGGAGCGGATGTACGCCGGTGGGCGTATTCCCGGTTCTTTCTTCCGCCGCGAGGGACGCCCCACCGAGGAGGCCATCCTCACCGCCCGCCTCACCGACCGCCCGCTGCGCCCGCTGTTCCCCAAGGACATGCGCAACGATGTGCAGGTTATCCTGTACGCCTGGTCTGCCGACGGCGAAAACCCGCTGGACATTCTGGCGGTCAATGCTGCTTCCGCAGCCCTGTCGATTTCCGACATCCCCTGGGACGGGCCGGTAGGTGCGGTGCGCATCGGGCGCATTGACGGCGAGTTCATCGTCAACCCGACCTTCGCGCAACTGGAAGAATCCGACCTGGATTTGCGCCTGGCCGGGACGAGCGAAGCCGTCCTGATGGTCGAAGCCGGGGCGAAGGAAGTCACCGAGGAAGTGATGGTCGCCGCGTTGGAGTTTGGTCATGCCAGTATCCAGCCGATTATCAACACCATCAAGCAGATGGCTGCCGAGGTCGGGAAACCCAAGCGCGATTACCCATCCTTCGGTGTGATCGAATCTGTCAAGGACGAGGTTTACAACAAGGTCGCCTCCCGCCTGAACGAGATTCTGGCGCAGCCTTACGTCAAGCACGAGTTTTACGGCGCGCTGGACGCGCTCAAGGCTGAACTGGTCGCCGAAGTCCCTGAAGATGACCCTGAAATGGTGCGCAGCGTCAAATCCGCTTTCGAGGACGCTTTCAAAAAGGTTGTCCGCCAGCGCATTCTGGAACAGGGCATCCGCCCTGATGGCCGCACCCCGACCGATGTACGCGAAATCTGGTGCGAGGTTGGAGTCAGCCCGCGGGCGCACGGTTCCGGCCTGTTTACCCGCGGGGAAACGCAGGTACTCACCCTGGCGACTCTGGGGACGCCGCGTGACGCCCAGTCGCTCGATAACCTGACCCCCCGCGACGAGAAACGCTACATCCACCACTACAATTTCCCGCCTTTCTGCACGGGCGAGACGCGCTTCCTGCGCGGCTCCTCCCGCCGGGAAATCGGCCACGGCGCGCTCGCCGAGCGTGCCCTGCTGCCGGTGATCCCCTCCGAGAAGGAGTTCCCCTACACCCTGCGCCTGGTCTCCGAGGTTCTGTCCTCCAACGGTTCCTCCTCGATGGCCTCCACTTGCGGTTCCACCCTGGCACTGATGGACACCGGCGTGCCGATCAAGGCACCGGTAGCGGGCGTGGCGATGGGGTTGATCAAGGAAGGCGAGAAATACGCCATCCTGACCGACATCCTCGGCATGGAAGATCATCTCGGCGATATGGACTTCAAAGTCACCGGGACGGACAAGGGTATCACCGCCTTGCAGATGGACATCAAAATCAAGGGCATTACCGCCGAACTGATGTCCGAAGCGCTGGCGCAGGCCCGCGAGGGACGCAACTACATCATGGGCAAGATGATGGAAGTGATTTCCGAACCGCGCTCTGATCTCAAATCTCACGCTCCGCATATCATCACGGTCAAAATCCCGGTGGACAAAATCGGCGCGGTGATTGGCCCAGGCGGGAAGATCATCCGCGGCATCCAGGAGGAGACCGGGGCGAAGATTGACATCGGCGAGGATGGCACCGTGTTCATCGCCACCGCCGATGGTGATAGCGCCCGCGCAGCCCGCGAGCAGATCGAAGCCCTGACCGAAACTCCGGAAATTGGCCGCATCTATACCGGCAAAGTGACCGGCGTCAAGGATTTCGGCGCATTTGTGGAAATCGTCCCCGGACAGGATGGGCTGGTTCATATCTCGCAGTTGGATACCGGACGCGTCAACCGCGTCGAGGACGTGGTCAACCTGGGCGACGAGATCACCGTGATGGTGATTGAGATCGAACCCAACGGCAAAATCCGTCTTTCCCGTCAGGCTGTACTGGAAGGCTGGACGGCGGAAGAAGCCATCGAGCGCGACCGCGCCGGGCGCAGCCGCCGCTCTGGTTCACGCCACGGCAACCGCCGCAGCAACAACCGCAGCCGACGCTGAAAGATTCCCTGACAGGCGATACCCGGTAGGGGCGTAAGTGAATTACGCCCCTACTTTTGTGTCATTCTGAAAAAATGTTAACAAAACTCTTACAAGACGTTTATACGCGATTTGCGCGGAATGAGGTAAATTAATAGCGTTCACACCCGCATTTGTGGACTCTTGCATGATCAAACTTGTTTCGTAAAATCCAACCGAAAAGGAGATTATAGCCATGACTGAAAATATCAACATCCAACCCCTGGGCGAGCGTGTTCTGATCCGCCCCGTTGAAGAGGAAAGCCGCACGAGCACAGGTCTCTACATCCCCGATACCGCCAAAGAGAAGCCGCAGACCGGCATTGTGGTTGCCATCGGCGATGAAGAAGACGATATTCCCGTGGAAGTCGGCCAGAAAGTGCTCTTCCCCAAGTACACCGGCACCGAAATCAAACTGGATGGTGTTGAGCATCTCATCATGGATGCCAGCGACATTCTGGCGATTATCAAATAGTTGAAATGGCAGGCTCAGCCTGCCATTTTTAACGCTTCCCGCAATTATCCAGGCTCAACATCTCAGAGACTGGCAGTCCTGCCAGGGCTGCCAGTCTTTCCATTGAAAAATGACAGCAGAGACGAACGGAAACATTCTAAAAACCCTGATTATCGGCTCCGGGCCGGCAGGATTGGCCGCCGCACTTTATGCGGCGCGCGCCCATCTTGATCCGCTGGTGCTCAGCGGGATGGATTTGGGCGGACAGGTTTCGATTACCCACATTGTGGAGAATTATCCGGGTTTCCCGGAGGGGATCGGCGGCCCGCAGTTGGTCGAGAATTTCCAGAAGCAGGCCGAGCGTTTCGGAGCGCGGCTTGAGTTTGATACCGCGACCGAGGTTGATCTTTCATCCCGCCCGTTCCGCGTGACAACCTGGAACGCCGAATACCTGGCGGAGACCCTGATCCTCGCCACCGGTGCCACGCCGCGCCATCTGGAGATTCCCGGCGAAGAAGCGTTTGTCGGACGCGGTGTTTCCTACTGCGCTACCTGTGACGGGCACTTTTTCCAGGATCGGGATGTGATTGTGGTCGGCGGCGGCGACAGCGCGCTCGAGGAGGGCCTTTTCCTGACCCGGTATGCCAACTCGGTTACGATCATCCATCGCCGCGACGAACTGCGCGCCGGTGCGTTCCTGCGGAAGCGCGCTTTCTCCCACCCGAAGGTGGAATTCATCTGGGATACGGTACTCACCGAAATCCGGGGCGAAGGCGTGGTGGAATCCGTGGGGTTGAGAAACGTCAAAACCGGCGCGGAATCCGACCTGAAGACGGACGGTGTTTTCATCTTTATCGGGCATATCCCCAACACCGAACTTTTCCAGGATCAACTGGAGACGGATGCCAGCGGGTATGTCATCGTTGACCGTTATATGCAGACCAGCGTCCCCGGCGTGTTTGCGGCTGGCGAGGTGGCTGACTCGCATTTCCGCCAGGTAATCACCTCCGCGGGGATGGGGGCTGCCGCCGCAATGCAGGCCATCCATTTTTTGGAAGAACACGCGTGAACGCAAGCCCAAAATCTTTCGCTGCCTGACGACTGGCAGTCCTGCCAGGACTGCCAGTCGTAGGGTGCAGATGAAAGGCGTGGAACTTCATGATTAGCGCAGAAGCCCTGACTCTGTGTCAAAGATTCAAACTGACAAATGGCTAGAACGTAGTATTTTGCAGGTGATATTCTTCACTTGCTGAGCATCATATGGGGGTGTACACTGTTATTGTTCCCTGTTTGTTTTTTACTTTTCAAGTTTCTCTACATGCGAAGGAGTGAATACTTATGAAGCCCAAAATTTCCATCATCGGCGCGGGGATGACCGGCTCGACCACCGCCCACTGGCTGGCAGAGCGCGAAATCGCCGATATTGTACTGGTTGACATCGTGGACGGGATGCCCCAGGGCAAGGCACTTGATATGCAGGAGGCCATGCCTGTGATCGGCAAGGATGTCAGCATTATTGGTACGAACGATTACGCCGATACCGCCAACTCGGACATTATCGTGATCACCGCCGGTTTGCCCCGCAAGCCTGGCATGTCCCGCGAGGATTTGCTGATTAAGAATGCCGGAATCGTTGGCGCAGTTGCCGAGGCGACTATCAAATATTCGCCTGACGCGATTTACATCGTCCTGACCAACCCGCTGGATACGATGACCTACATGACCATGAAGAAGACGGGCTTGCCCGCCAACAAGATCATCGGCCAGGCCGGGATTCTGGACTCCGCCCGTATGAGCGCCTTCATCGCCATGGAAACCGGCGTGAGCGTGGAGAACATCAACTGCTACGTTCTGGGTGGTCATGGCGACAGCATGGTTCCCTTGACGCGGCATTCCAACATCGCCGGGGTTCCGCTCCACAAATACATCCCCGCCGACAAACTGGAGGCCATCGTGGCCCGCACCCGCAAGGGCGGCGGCGAAATCGTCGGGCTGCTGAAAACCGGCTCGGCTTTCTACGCTCCCTCGGCGGCAATCGCCCAGATGGCGGAAGCCATTCTCAAGGATAAGCATCTCGTCGTTCCCTGTGCCGCTTACCTGAACGGTGAATATGGGCAGGAGGGCATCTTCTTCGGTGTGCCGGTGATGCTCGGACGAAACGGCATCGAGAAGATCATCGAGTACGAACTCAACGACGACGAGATGGCCGCGCTCAAAAAATCCGCCGATGCGGTGCACGCCAGCGTCGAGAACCTGAAGAAACTGGTTGAAATTGACTAAACTTTCCTTTTGTGCGGGCATATTGCCCGCACAAAAGATTCTATAAACCATAAGGAGTCTCACCATGATTCTGCACGATAAAATTGATGCACAACTTCCGGAGTGGCGCGAGCGCGTCACCAAACTTGTCAAGGGCAGCGGCGATACCGTTGTCGGAGATGTCACCATCCGCCAGATTTACGGCGGTATCCGCGGGGTGAAAGCCCTCGTCACCGATATTTCCTACGTTGACCCCAACGAGGGGATCCGCTTCCGGGGGCATACCGTTCCCGAAACGCTGGAGAAACTCCCCAAGCCCGAAGGCGCGGAGATGCCCTATGTCGGCGGCCTGTACTACCTGCTGATGACCGGCGATTTCCCCACCGCAGAGGAAGCCAAAGCCGTCGAAGCGGAATGGGCGCAGCGGGCTGATGTCCCCAAATACGTTTTCGATACGCTGCGCGCCATGCCGAAGGACACCCACCCGATGGTGCTCTTCTCCCAGGCTGTGCTGGCACTGGAAAACGAATCCAGGTTCGCATCCGAATACGCCAAGGGCATGAGCAAGTTCGATTACTGGAAGCCTGCTCTGGATGACGCCATGGCGCTGACCGCCAAACTGGGGGTGGTCGCCGCTTTCATCTACCGCCTGAAGTACAAGGATGGCGCAGAGCCGAAGTACGACCCCAACGTGGACTACGGCGCCAATTTCGCCCGTATGATGGGCATGGACAACAAAGAGTACGAAGACCTGGCTCGTCTGTACTTCATCCTGCACTCGGACCACGAGAGCGGCAACGTCTCGGCGCATACCATGCACCTGGTTGGTTCCACCCTGGCCGACCCGTACTACGCCTTCTCTGCGGCAATGAACGGCCTCGCCGGTCCGCTGCACGGCCTCGCCAACCAGAACTGCCTCGCCTTCCTGATGGATGTGCAGAAGAAGTTCAACGGCGCACCGGACGAAGAGCAGATGGAAGCCTTCTGCTGGGAGACCCTCAACAGCGGCAAGGTCATCCCCGGTTACGGACACGCCGTGCTCCGCACCCCCGACCCGCGCTACACTGCCCAGTTTGAGTTTGCCAAGAAGCACTTCCCCGATGACGAACTCTTCAAGGTCGCCCTGGTGATGAACAAGGTTGTCCCGCCCGTGCTGAAGAAGCAGGGCAAAGCCAAGAATCCGTGGCCCAATGTGGATGCCATCAGCGGCACGCTGCAATACCACTATGGCATCACTGAGTTCGACTTCTACACCGTACTGTTCGGTGTCGGCCGCGCCCTGGGTGTGACTGCCAACTACGTCTGGGCACGCGCTCTTGGTCAGCCCATCGAGCGCCCCAAGTCCCTGACCACCAAAATGCTTGAAGACATCGCCGCCGGAAAATAGGCGATTTGCACAGCACCAAAAAAAAGAGTGGCAGCCCTGCCAGGGCTGCCACTCTTTTTTTTACAGCGCCGGATTGCGGCAGGTCAACAAATTACACCCGAAAGGTGTACTTCGACTGTTTCTCCTGCGGCAAGTCCGGTGGCGTCGGGCAGAACCCGGATCAGCCCGTCCGCGCGTGCCATTGTAAAAATCAGATTGCTCTTGCCAAAAATCGGGTCTGCCTCCCATCTGTCCCCAGCCGGTAACAAACGAACGGGAATCCATTCTTCGCGGCCAGATTCCGATGCCAAATTGACCAGCAGTTTGGCCTGTACGGTTGCGCGCAGCCCGGTTACATGCTCGCCAAGCAATTTCTGCACTACGGGGGCGACAAACACTTTAACATTGACCAGCGCGCTCACCGGGTTGCCCGGCAGCCCAATAACCGGCTTGTTCTCGCAAATCCCCAGAATGGTCGGCTTGCCGGGGCGGATATTGACGCCATGCACCAGCACGCCCGGTTTGCCCAGCACATCAATTACGGCGGCGGTCATATCACGCGCACTGACAGACGAACCCGCGGTGATGACCAGCGCATCGCATTCGGCATGTGCCTGACGGGCGGCTTTTTCCATTGCTGCACGATCATCGGGGATGATGCCATACTGGATGGGTTCTCCTCCAACCTGCCGGACGACTGCTGCCAGTGTGTAGGAGTTGACATCCCGTACCTGACCGGGAGATGGGTGCTGTGACGGATGAATCACCTCATCCCCGGAGGAGATGATTCCGATTTTGGGTTTGCGCGCCACATCAATCTGTGTAATTCCCATTGCCATCAGCCCGCCGATTTCTGCCGGGCGAATGCGTTTTCCCGCAGGGATCACCGTTTCGTGCAGACGGATGTCTTCCCCGATTTCGATGATATTTTCTCCAACGGCAGCGGCTCGCAGGATTTCGATTTCGCCGGGCCGCGATTGTTGGGTGTGCTCTACCATCACAACGGCGTCTGCCCCTTTGGGAAGCATTCCCCCGGTGTGAATCAAGGCGCATTCGGTCGGCTGCAATGTCAAATTCGCAAATTGACCCATTTGCACCTCGCCGACCAGGCTGAGATAGGCTGGCAAGGACTCGCTGGCCCCGTAGGTGTCTGCGGCCCGGACGGCGTAGCCGTCCACCGTGGAGCGGCGAAACTCCGGCAGGGGGTGAGGGGCCGGTATAGCGGAAACAGTCACCCGCCCCAAGGCTTGTTCGGTGTTCACTCTTTCGGGAATGGGGTGCGTTTCAATGTTTGATAAAATCAACCGTAAGGCATCATCAGGAGGAATAAGATCGAGAAATTCAGTCATAGGAAGCATACCTGGTTGTGGAGATTGCAAAAGTCAATAGCATCCTTCTGCGCGGTTTTTTACTTTGTCCAAAAAGAAAATGTCAGCAAATAGGCGGTGGCAGCGCATACGGCGACAGCCACCCATCCCAGAATTGCCCAGTTAGGCTTTGCTCCGGCGGCGATGCGTGTCATATACCAGATTTGAAGCAGCCCCAGGGGCAGCGCGAGAAGTGCAGGCAGCCCAATTGACGGTGGAAAGCCGAAACGCATTGCCATTGCCAGCAGGATGTAAGCCGTCAGAATCAGCAGGTTGTGAAGGGTCATGGCACGTTGCCAGCCCAAACGTGTGAGCAGCGTAAGTTGTTCGTGCTTCAGATTGTTTGCATAGGCCGGAAGATCGAAAACGATGTACATCGCGATGCAAAGCAGAATAAGCGGAAAAGTGCTCATTACCACCAGCCGGTGGAGTTCGCCGGTTTGCAGCGCGAAAGCCAGCGCCGGAATAAGCCCGGCAACAGTAACGGAGAGCACGAGTTCGCCGTAACCGGTTTCGGCTAAACGCATTGGCGGCACGGTGTAGACCAGCCCGGCCGCAAAGATGAGGAACATTACCAGCAGGGCAGTGGAATTCGCTCCGGCAGCACGCAACATCACCGCCAGCGAGGCTGCGGCCGTCAGCATGACCAGGCCTCCCCACAGGGCGGCCTCCCGCTGCGGGACCTTTTTTCCTGCTTGTGTGCTGTTCTGCCGCAAAAAAGGAGTATTTCTGGCGGGAATGGCGGGCGGACGAAAATACTCGCCAAAATAGTGTGCAAACAATTGCAGGCTGGTTGTCCATAGTTGTCCCAAAAAATACAGATGCCAGTTCAGCGTAATTCCCAGGTAACGGGCAATTCCCGTTCCCAATGCAAAGGTCAACATCCCGCCGAGCAGTGCCAGCGGGCGTGAGAAGCGAATGAATAACCACAGGGCGTGCCACATATCAGAATCTTATCACCTGTTTCGAACTTTGTGCATAGCAACTCTCTGTAGGGGTGCAGGCAAATGTTGTAGAAATTCCTATGTGTTTCCCTCGCCCCGCACACAAGACTGGCAGTCCTGCCAGGACTGCCAGTCTTCATTTTGCGAACAGGACAAGCACCGAACACCCCACCCCCGACCCCTCCCCCTACCCTCTCCCCTCTCCCTGTGGAAGAGGGGAACCAAACGGAAATTTTGGGGAGGGGCGTGTTCGTCAGGTGTGTGTGCGCCGCACACGCACCGAAAAGTCCAATCCCCCCTTCCTTGGGGAGTGCGAAGCCTGCCCGAAGGGTGAGAGGAGACATAGGGGGGGATGGGGTTCCAAAACGACATGGTTTGTTCGTAGATGACAATTTTTCTGCACCATTTGCCTGCACTTTCTCTGTAGGGAACGTCATGCCTCCAGGACTTTCACCTTTGAAATGCAAAGTGCGTTTACAAAGGCGGCGGCCATCGTCTCGATGTTGATTTCTTCCGCCACAATGCGGTAGGATTCCGCCCCCATCGCCCGCAGACGGGGCCAATCCGAGAGAGCGGCGTGCAGGGCGGCGGTCAGGGCATCCAGGTCGCCGGGCGGGATTTGCCAGCCGTTCTCCGGGCGCACCAGGTCATCCTGCGTGCCGTCGCCCTGCGCCACAATCACCGGCAGGGCGTGCGCCATCGCCTGCTGCACCGCCAGCCCGCCCGTCCCCGGCAGGACGAACAAATCCGCGGCGGCGAAGTAAGGTTCCAGTTCCACCCCGTGTTTTGCGCCTGCGAACTCGGTCTGGGGATAAATCTCGGATGCCAGCGCCTGAAGACGGGCGGATTCCGGGCCATCTCCGACGATGACGAGGCGCGGCTGCATCTCCCTGGGGAGCGCGGCGCAGGCCCGCATCAGGAGGGGCAGCCGTTTTCGGGCTTGCAGCCGTCCTACAAAGAGTACCGTACCCCGCCCGTCCGCGGGGATGTCCCGCACCGGGGGCGGCGCGGCGGGGCGGGGGCTGACGGCGTTGTGCGCCACGAAAACGCGTTCCAGCCCCAGGGCACGGTATTCCGCCGCCCCCCGCCGCGAGTAGGCAATCACCCCGTCGAGGGCGCGCAGGAAGTTCAGGCGCACCCTCCGCTCCAGCGGATTGCCGCCGCGCGGCGCGCCCAATCCCCAGCCCAGGACGGGTCTGCCGCGGCGGTGCATCCAGCGCACGGCCTGGTAGGTGCTCAGGTAGCGGGGGTTGGCTTCCACAACCAGTGCGTCGGGGTCAGTGGCTTCGAGCCAATCCAAAATGCCCGCCTGCCAGCAGAGGTAGAGCGGTGATTGCGGGTCTCGGAAGTGGTGATTGCGTGTAGTCACAAGACGCACAAATTGAAATCGCTCGGCGGCGGCAATCCCCTCCACGGGCAGCGGCCGCCCGGCGAACAGCGTCAGTCCGCCCTTGCAGGATTCAGCCAGCAAATCGAAAAACGGGGCGCGGTACGCGGGGATGACGCGCTGCTGAAGGGCAAGTTTTCCGGGGAAATGTACGGAGTACGCTGTACGCTGTACGTTCATCTCATCCCAACCACATAGGCTTTCCAGTCCAGCGCGTCCAGCGAGGGGATGCGGGGGTAGCCGCGCACCATGCGGTGGAGGCTGTATCCCGCAGCGGTCAGTGCATCCCAGGCGGCGCGGGCGGCTTCGGGGCCGTGCAGTTCGAGCAAAATCAGCGGAGGATGCCCGGTGAGCAGGCGCGTCATGCCGCGCAGGGCGAGCACCTCGCCGCCTTCGATGTCCATCTTGACCGCCTGCGGCGGGGGATTGCCCTCGCGGTAGATGAAATCGTCCAGCGAGACGGCGGGAACTTCGATGCTCTCCCGATGGACGCCCTCGCGCCCCGCGGAGCCTTCGGCTTTGCCCATCGCCCCCGAAGGTCCGACCAGGAAACGGACCGTCCCCGAGGCATCGGTGACCGCCTTGGGAACCACGGTCACCCGCGGGGCCAGTCCGTTCATCGCCACATGGGCGCGGAGCCGTTCCAGGTTGGCGGGCAGGGCTTCAAAGGCAAAAATCCGTCCATCGGGCGCGGTCTTCTTCGCCAAAATCAGCGTGACGTAGCCGATGTTCGCCCCCACATCGTACACCGTCCAGCCGGGCCGAATCAGGTCGGCGACGGCGGCTTGCAGGTCGGTTTCGTAGGTGCCGAGCCAGTAGTCCTTTTCGAGGTGCAGGTCGAGGCGCATTTTGAAGCCGGATGCGCCCCCGGCGGCGATAGTCACCTCGGCAGGCGCGGCGGGCGCGGCCCGGTTGAGCATCCCGCGCACCAGACGGGCCAGCGGCTCCATGCGGTAGATGCCGCGTTTGACGGGCGCGGGGAGCACGCGGGCAGCCGTGATTGCAAGTTTCAGAACGATTTGTTTTACCACGAAGACACCAAGACACGAATTATCGGATTTTTCGTTTGATCCCTTCTTTGATGACAGGGACGTTGAAATTGATGAGGAAGCCGAGCCGTTTTTGCGTCAATTTCAGGTAACTGAGCAACTGCGCTTCATGGACGGGCAGCAGAGCCGCGACGGCTTTCAGTTCACAGATGACCAAATTCTCCACCAAAACGTCAAGCCGGAAGCCTTCATCAAAACTCATACCGTGATATTTGACGGGTACAACCACCTGACGCTGGTAGTACAGTCCCTTTTGTTCCAGTTCATAACAAAAACAGGCCTCATAGACGCGTTCCAGCAAGCCCGGGCCAAGTTCACGATGTACCCGATAGGCTGCATCCACAATTGCCGTAGCGATTTGCTCTTCACGGCTGGATAAAGGAGGATACATGATGGTTTTCTCTTTCTTTGGTTCACCACGAAGACACCAATGCACCAAGATTTTATTTTCTTCTTCGTGTCTTTGAGTCTTAGTGGTTGACCAATGCACCGTGCCGCCAAGTCCTTGGCTGATTCACCACGAAGACACGAAGGCACCAAGTTTTGTTTTTCTTTGTGTCTTTGAGTCTTAGTGGTCAAAAAACTCCCAGCGTCTGCAAATACCCGTCCACCATCGTGTCCAGCGCAAAGGCGGCTTCGGCACGGGCGCGGGCGGCGCGGCGGAAACGGGGCTGGCCGCGCAGAATTTCGAGCGCGGCACGGGCGAGGGCGTCCACATCGGGCGGATCGAGGTTCCAGGGGTTGCCGCCGTAGGGGACAATGCGGCCCGCGTCGCCGGTGACCAGTTCGGGGAGCGCGCCGGTGTCGAAGGCGAGCACAGGCAAGCCGCACGCCAGGGCTTCGATCACGGCGTTGGGGCAGGCGGCGTTGATGTCGCCCGCGTAGAGCAGGTGCGCGGAGCGGTCGAGGTCGGGGATGCGTTCCGGGGGCAGGAGTCCCGCCCAGGTGATGGGGATGTCCGTCTCCCGCGCCCAGCGTTCCTTGACGGAGTCCGGCACGCGCCCGGCAATGACGAGTTCGGCGGGGAAATCCGGGGCGCGGGCGCTTCGGTTTTGGCGGCTGTCACCGTTTTCGTCTCCGGTCAGCGCGATGGAAGCGAGGTCGGCACGGTGAAGGGTGTTCAGGCGTTCCACGAGGCGGATGGCGGTCTCCAGGCCGAGTTCGTAGCCGCCGGTGAGGGAGCCTTCGACGAGGAGGATGCGGTGAGGGTTGAAAGTTGAAGGTTGAAGGTTGGGGGATAAGGAGTTAGGAGTTAGGGGGTTAGGGGTGTAGATGCTGAGGTCAACCGCGTTGTAAACGATGGAATGGGGCACGGGGGCTGCGCCGTGGACGCGCTCCCACCAGCGGCGGGAAAATTCGCTTTGGTAAACGATGTGGTCGGCAAAGCGATTGCGGATGAGCCGCAAAATCAGGTTGCCGTACTCCGCCCGCAGGTAGTGACGCACGCCGGTGGGCAGTTTTCGGTGCAGCCAGTTCATCCCGTCCAGGCGCTGGACAATCCGCACGCCGCGGCGTTTGGCGCGCCACAGGGCGGGCAGGTCACGCGTGCCGCCGATGATGAGCAGGGAATCGCGCGCCGTGAGGCGCGGGAGCGGCACAATTTCGATGCCGCGCGCTTCCAGTGCGGCGGTGAATTTGGCCCGGAACGAGACCATTCCACCGACGCCATGAACCTGAGGGATGAGAGCGATGCGGGGCATACGATTCAGCGATTCAGCGATTCAGCGATTCGGCGAGTCAGCGGGTTGGTTCGCTGATTCGCTGACTCGCTGACCCGCCGCTTCGTTGATTCTCCCAACTCGCCGCGCGGGGACTCCCGCCCAAATCTCCCATTCACCGGTGGATTGCAGCAGGACGGCGTTTGCGCCAATCACCGTGCCGCGGCCGACGCGCAGCACGCCCTCCTTGCACAGGATTTTGCACCCCGGGGCGAGGATCACATCGTCTTCGATGACGATGCCCTCGAAGCGCGATTCGGACGCGGGCCGGTAGATGTCCGCCCGCCCGAGGGTGACTCCGGGGTAGAGTTTGACCCGTTTCCCGATGCGCGCCCTGGAGTGGATCACAATCCCGAAGCCGCCGTGGGCGATTTCCAGCCCCTCGCCGACGGGCACGGAACGCGGCAGTTCCACGCCCAGGAGTTTGAGCGCGTAGTAAGCCAGTTTGCCGATGAGTGGTTTCCGGCGCAGGTAAGCAAGGCGGGTGATGAAATCCATGTTGGATGTTGAAAGTTGAAGGTTGAAGGTTGAAAGTTGAAGGTTACAGGTTCAGCAGTGCCGATACAATCCGCTCGGCAGCGTGACCGTCTCCGTAGGGGTTCTTCGCTCCGGACATGGCGGCGTGCGCGGCGGGGTCATCAAGCAGACGGCGGGCTTCGCGGACGATCACTTCGGGGTCGGTGCCGACCAGTTTGAGGGTGCCAGCCTCCACGCCCTCCGGCCGCTCGGTGGTGTTGCGCAGCACCAGGGTCGGGATTCCCAGCCCGGGGGCTTCTTCCTGAATCCCGCCGGAATCGGTCAGCACCAGGGTAGCGCGCTTCATCAGGTGGACGAGCGGCAGGTAATCCAGCGGGGGCAGCAGGGTGACGTGGGGCTGGTTCCCCAGGATACGGTGAACCGGCTCCTGCACGTTGGGGTTGAGATGCACGGGATAGACGAACTGCACCTCCCCGGCGTAATGGTCGGCGAGGGTGCGGATGGCCTCGCAAATGTTTTCGAGGGGTTTGCCGAAGTTCTCGCGGCGGTGCGCGGTGACCAGCACCAAACGGTTGAAGGCGGCAGGCTGGAAGTTGAAGGCTGCGAAATCGAACGGCTGCTGCGTGACCCAGCGCAGGGCGTCAATCACGGTGTTGCCGGTGACGATGATCTGCTCGTCGGGGACGTTTTCGCGCAGGAGGTTCTGCCGCGCCCATTCGGTGGGAGCGAAGTGCAGGTCGGCGACCACGCCCGCCACCCGGCGGTTGATCTCCTCCGGGAAGGGCTGGAACTTGTCGCCGGTGCGCAGCCCCGCTTCCACGTGCCCGACCCTGATGCGGTGGTAGTAGGCCAGCAGGGCGGAGGCCATCACCGTGGTGGTATCGCCCTGGACGAGCACCCAATCGGGCTGAAAATCGCTCAGCACGGGGTCGAGGTGAGTGAAAACGCGGGCGGTCAGTTCCGCCAGCGATTGACCGGGGCGCATCAGGTCGAGGTCAATGTCGGGGGTGATGCCGAACAGGTTGAGTACCTGGTCGAGCATTTCGCGGTGCTGCGCGGTGACGCAAACGCGCGCTTCCACCCCGGGGGTGCGGGCGAGTTCCCGAACAACGGGCGCCATTTTTACGGCTTCAGGCCGTGTGCCGAAGATGGTGAGGATTTTGAGAGGGGGCATGTGATGGTTGGAAGGTTTCAGGTTGCAGGTTGAAGGTTACAGGTTGCCGGTTGGCATCGTGTCGGATGGCGTAAGCGCGGCGCCACTGGGTGCGTGCGCTTCGACTGCGACGGCTGACGCCGTCTCCGCTCAGCGCGATGGGGGGCGGCGGTCAGATGCCCACGCCGAGACGGTGCAGGGTAAAGCCGGCGGCTTCCCAGGCGGCGGGGTCACAGAGGTTGACGGTATCCACCACGAGACGGGCCTCCGTGAGCGCGGCAGCCGCCTCGGGACGGAGTTCCCTGAAGGGTGTGTGCGCCACCAAAAATGCCAGGATGTCGCTCCCTTTCAGGGCGGATTCCAAATCCGGGGCGGCGGGAATCCCCGGAACCGCGTGCTCCACCTTGTAAGGTTCATAGGCAATCACGTCTGCGCCCGCCTCCTGAAGCAGATGCGCAACCTCGATGGCGGGGCTTTCGCGCAGATCGTCCACATCGGGTTTGTAGGCCAGCCCCAGCACGGCAACGCGCTTGCCCGTCAGGTCGCCGAGAGCGTCACGGATGCGGGCGACCACGCGGGCGGGCTGCTCGTCGTTGACCTCGCGGGCGGTGCGGATCAGGCGGGCGGTTTCGGGCGCGGCTTCGACCAAAAACCAGGGGTCCACGCTGATGCAGTGACCGCCCACGCCGGGGCCGGGGCGCAGGATGTCGATGCGCGGGTGCAGGTTGGCGAGCGCGATGGCCTCCCATACGTCCACGCCGAGACGCTCCGCCAGGCGGGCGAACTCGTTGGCGATGGCGATGTTGACGTCGCGGGTGGTGTTTTCCATCAGTTTGACCATCTCGGCGGTGGTGGCGGTGGTTTGCAGGATTTTGCCGCGCACGAACACCCGGTAGAGGTCGTGCCCGGCCTGAGCGGAGGCGGGGTTCACGCCGCCGATGACGCGGGCGTTTTCAATCAGTTCCCGCAAAATCTGGCCGGGGAGGACGCGTTCCGGGGAGTAGGCCAGGTAAAAATCTTCGCCCGCCCGCAGGCCCGATTTTTCCAGGATGGGGGCGACCACGTCCACGGTGGTGCGCGGCGGGGAGGTGGATTCGAGGATCACCAGATTGCCGGGGCGCAGGTGCGGGACGATGGATTCCGCGGCGGAGATGACGTAGCGCAGGTCCGCGCGGGGTGTGCCCGCTGCCTGCCCGCTGTCATCTGCCTGCCTGAAGGGCGTGGGGACGGCGATGATGAAGGCGTCCGCCGGTTCGGGGTGGTCGGCGATGGTCAGGTTGCCGGATTTGAGCGCGGCCTGAACGAGGGTGCGCAGCCCCGGCTCGTGGATGTGGATTTCTCCGTTTTGCAGGGTTTGCACCACCCGCTGGTTGACATCCACGCCAACAACGCGGATGCCGTGCGTGGCGAAGGTGCTGGCGGTGGGCAATCCGATGTAACCCAGGCCGAGCACGCAGATTTTGTTGAAGTTCATGGAGACTCCGTTTTCGTGGGAGATGGTGCTGCCGGTTTTGACGGGCGCAAGGGATGGAGAAGATCTTGTGTTTCCCTCACCCCGTCCTCGCATATGCTCGGACTCCCCTCTCCCTAAGGGAGAGGGGCTGGGGGTGAGGGCAGACAGGGCAGTTTCCACTCGGCGGCTCAATCGCTGCGACTTTTGTGTACGCGTTCTCGATTAAACCACAGGACGGGGTGCAGGGAAAGTGTATAATGTCCGAATATGGACTGGTTCGGACTGCTCGCCGGATTGACCGCCGCCGCCATCTGGGGCGGGATGTATGTTGCCAGCAAAGCCGTGCTGGACGTGGTGCCGCCCTTCACGCTGCTGACCTCGCGCTTGTTGCTCGGCATCCTGACGCTGGCGCCGTTCCTGTGGCGGGCGGGGGGCATCCGCTTCACGCGCCGCCAGTGGATGCAGGTGCTCGGCGTGGGGTTTGTCGGGTACGGGGTTTCGCTGGGGTTTCAGTTTGTGGGTACCAAACTCTCGACCGCGGCTAACGGTGCGCTGGTCACTTCGTCCACCCCGGCGTTTGTGCTGCTTTGGGCGGCGTGGATTTTGGGGGAGCGCATCACCCGCAGGCGGCTGCTGGCCCTCGGGCTGGCGACTCTCGGCGTGGTCATCGTGCTCGACCCGCGCAACGCCCGCCTTTCGCCGGATTTGTTCTGGGGCAACCTCGCGCTGGTGATGGCGGCGCTCACCTGGGCGCTCTACTCGGTGCTGATCCGGCGGGTGACGCGCGGTTTGGCGGTGCTCCCCGTGAGCGTGGTCACGTTTTTGGGCGGGCTGCCTCTCACAATCCCCGCCGCCGGGCTGGAACTGGGAACCCTCGGGCTGGGGCCTCTCTCCTGGGGAGCGGTGCTGAGCATCCTGTACGTGGGGGTCATTTCCACTGCGCTGGCGATGTATCTCTGGAACACGGCTTTTGCCCGCCTGGAAGCCGGAGTCGCTTCGCTGACCTTCTTCGCCCAGCCGGTGGTCGGTGCGGCGCTGGGCGCGCTCCTGCTGGGGGAAACGCTCACGCCCCTGTTTCTGTCCGGCGGGTTGCTGATCGGGCTGGGGCTGCTGCTGGCGGCGAAATCGTAGGGGGAGGGGGGCGGCGGATTGACCTGTCGGCAAGCAGCAATTCTTCCACAACGTTGGCCTGCCCCCCTTTCAAATTTGAAAGTTTGCGGAGTGCAGATTTGTGGTAGGATTTGGCCGCCTCACATTGCGGGAACCCAAAAGACATCTCCTTATTTTGCACCTCCCCCCGCAACCCGCCGCCTGCCTCCTGGGCGGCGGGATTTTTTCTTTTAACCCGGGTTTCGGATCTGTTGTGACGACATTTCTACCCCTCAGCCCAATCTGCATCGCCCCCGGCCCTCTTCAAAAAGGGGAAGGGCAGTAACACAACAGCATATCCCCCTTTCCCTGGGGGATGCGGGGCCTGCGCTTTATGGGTGCAAGCAAAAGATGTAGAAATCGGGCAGCCGCATGTCTCTGCCCTTCCCCCCGGCGAGGCGGGGTGTTCGGTGCCTGTCCTGTTCGCCAAATGAAGACTGGCAGTCCTGCCAGGACTGCCAGTCTTGTGTGCGGGGCGAGGGAAACACACAGGAATTTCTACAATATTTGCCTGCACCCCGCTTTATTCTCGTTCCGACGGGGAGAGTCCGGCTCCACCCTTCCAGGCGGCGACGGCGAGCGCGATCCAGCCCAGCATGTAGGAGATGCCGCCGGCCGGGGTGACGTATCCCAGGCTGATTCCGGTGAAGGCCATCAGGTAGAGACTCCCCGCGAAGAGCGCGGTCCCGGCAATGAAAAGCCATCCGGCGATCTTGAGCGTTTTTGCCTGTTGGGGCCAGTAGGTCAGTGCCCAGACAACCGGAAACAAGGCCAGGGCGTGGTACATCTCATAACGGGCGCCTTTGGCGAGCCAACGGACGGCGTCCTCAGAGAGCATCTTGACCGCGCCGTGCGCGCTGAAAGAGCCAACGGCGACTGCCAGCCCGGCCAGCAATGCTCCGGCGATGAAGAAGATGCGTTCAGATTGTTTGTTAGTCATTTTTATCCTTGTAGAGACGATGATGCTTATTCGTCATCGTTGTTGATGAATTGGTGTTTTTGTTTGAGGGAGCGTACCCGCAGCCCGATGCCGCCGATGCGCCCGCTCATGATTCCCAGAATGGCGCACATGATGATGTCGGCGATGACGGTGGCTTCGGGGATATGCCCGGCGACCAGTTTGGCGATCACCAGCACCCAGATCAGGACCAGGTAAACTTTGTCAATGGAAAGAGTGACAGCCTTTTTCTCGTGATCCGGCTGCATGGGGACAATGCGGCTCAGGAGAAGACCGACCGGTACAAACAGGATAATGGTGATTACCACCCAGGTCCAGGTGAAGTAGCCGTTAGCAATATCGCGGATGAGGTAAAACCCGAACAGCACCGAGAACTGGAACAGCAGGAAAGCGCGCAGCCAGATTTTGTAGCGGCTGGTTTTCATCTTGCCGCGGAAGGATTGAAGGAACTCTAGTAGAGATGTCATGTTGATGGAAGTGGTGGAATGGTATTGTGCCCGTGAAGATTGCTGCCTGGTATGTTGGCGTTCTTCCGAAAATGAGCGTTGCGGGGGTATTTTTCGCGCTGCGCACGAAAAATACCCCCACAGACAGCCTGGCCCTGCAATTTCCGTTTTACATCAATGCTGCAATCTTTTTATCCCCGGTCTCGAATTATGCGAAGTGGAACCCGGCGACAAAACAGATGGTCATCAGCAACAGCAGGCCGGGGAGAACGGTCAGGATGGTATTTTGGGGCAGGATAGGTTTTCCGGCTTTGAGGAAGGCCAGCAGCAACCCGCCGACGCCAATCAGCGCGCCGCCAATGCCGACCAGGGCGAAGCCCATCGTAGGGGTGCCGCCAAAAGCCAGGAAGAGCGGCAGCAGGAAGATGGTCAGCCCGGCAACCCCGTGGACGAAGGCCAGGGTGAAGGTTGCCAGTTTGGTCTCCGGTTTGGCGAGACGGGTGAAAACGATTGCCAGGAAGCCGACGACTACAAAAATCAGGTAAGGGGTTGTCCAGGCCTGGTAGTAGTCGGCGACCAGCCCCAGGGAGAGGCTTAACGGGATGATGGTTGAGACGATGACCACCCAGGGGCTGTCGAGCACTTCAAAACCCATGATGATGATCAGCAATCCGGCAACCAGCAGCACTCCAAAGGCAATGGTGTACGACCAGGTTGCCAGGGGGCTGTTCCCTTCCATCACAACAATCTGGTAGGCAGCCAGCAAACCGGTGATCAGGAGTAAAATTCGGTCGAGAACGGAAATCTTTTTCATGGTGTTTTCTCCTATCTATTCTCAAAAAAGCCGCAAACAAAACGGCGGGTGTTGTTTGCGGCTTAAAGTGTGATTGGCGGTGTGTGTTACAGGGTCATCAGCAGCATTGCGCCAAGCATGTAAAGCGAGGCGTACTTGAACAATCCAAAGTTGGCACGCTCGGATGGTTTGACCATCGTGATAATTGCCAGCACCAGCAGGCCGCCTGACAGTACGATCATCAACCGCAGGTAGCCTACGGTCATGCCGATGCCGTAGGCTGCTGCCCCCATCGCAACCGCGGCCAGCACGCTGGAGAGGGCGATGATCGCGCGGGTGGCCGCGAACCCGTAGGTGGACGGGAAGGTGGGGACCCCCGCAGCCTTGTAGTCATCGTAGTAGCGCATGCTGAAGGTGAGGATATGGGTCGGAATCCAGAAGAGGATGCCCAGCCCCAGGGCGATTCCCACCCAGTCAATGTAACCGATTCCCAATGCACGCCCTGCCATGATCGGCATTGCCCCGGAGATGCCGCCCCAGACGATGCTCCAGGCGGTGCGGCGTTTGAGCCAGATGGTGTAGACGATCACGTCAAAGAACAGCCCGGCGAAGACGATTACACCGTAAAGCGGGTCAATTGCCAACGCCCAAAGGACGCCTAATGCCGAGAGAATCAATCCCATCCGCAGGGTTTCTTTTGGGGTGATTTGACCAGCGGGAAGCGGCCGGTGCATGGTGCGGGGCATTTTGGCGTCAATATCGCGGTCGTACCACATATTGAGCACCGTCGAACCGCTAATTGCCAGGAAGAGACTCCCCGCTACGCCCAGCAGCGTCCAGATGTTAAAGACCGGACAACGGGCACTCATGTAGCCTGTCAGGCCAGTAACCAGCAGCAGGGCAGTCTGGTAGGATTTGATAAGCGGCCAGTAGATGCGGAATTTGGCTTTGATGATATTCATACTATCTCCGGGGAAGATCAAAAATCGTGCAGATGGGACGAACGCGGGTCATTCGAGGTTCCCCGGATGACCCGCTTGAATATCAGTGATCCCGCGCACAGCGGAAGCCGGTATCCGGGGCGTAGTGTTCCGGCCCGGCGGTGTTGATTTTCCAAACGCGCAGATCCACTTCGTAAGAGTAGTAACTGCCGCCGCGCATGTAGCGGTAGTGAATGTTCGGGAAGTCATCCCCAACCCACTGCCAGACGTTACCGGCCATGTCGTAAAGACCGTAAGGGCTGGGGGAATCCAGGGTTTCATACCCCTCGTAAGTTTTCCCGTTGTAGAACCCGACCGGGGTGGTGTTGCCCAGTTTGTCGGATATTTTCTCGAAGAGATCAAACGAGGAATAATAATTGGCGTTGTTGGGCATAATCTCTTCACCCCAGGGGAAGGGGCGTCCGTGCCCTTCGGCGTCCACTTCGGTGCCGCGGGCGGCCTTTTCCCATTCGGCATCCCGCGGCAGCCGCCAGTCGTAGTATTGACAATAAGCGTTTGCGCCGTACCAGGAAACCATTGTCATGGGGTGGTTGGCGTATTCCGGTTGGTAGGTAAATTCGGTACCATTGAAGGAAATGCGAATGCCGTCACTGTTCAGGGGAATGTACAGTTTTTCTCCTTCCAGAATTTGCATCTCATGCTTGTAACCATCATAGCGATCACCGGGATAAAAGCCGTGCACGCCTTCCACGGTGCGGGGGGCCACCAGTTCGTCGTCTTCGACGTTGTAACCGGCATCAACATCTACGGCACCAACGGAAATAGCGCCGGCAGCCAGGGCTTCGTTCAGGAACCTGGCGTATTGCTCTACGGTGACATCTGTCACCATGATTTCGTACTCATCTACCTGGGTCATATGGTCGTGCATCCCATAAGGAAATTCTCCGGCAGGGATACTCACCCAGGCTTCGGGGTCAATACCGGTGTCCAGGGCGGGTGGATTAACTGCTCCCGCACTACCGCCAGATGAACAGGCTATGGCAGTGATGGACAAAATCAACAAGGCAGCAATGAGAATCAGGCGTTTCATTCGGACACCTCCTTCAAGGTTTCCTGGAGTTCTTTCAGTCTGCGCTTTTGCTCCTCCAGTTCCCGCTTTGCAACGGTTTCTCGTTCGTTGTCGAATTCCCGGCTCCAGACGCCATCTCCCTTGAAGAGGTCGATCAGACGCCAGAGCATGAAGATTGCCAGCGCCACCAGGACGACTCCCAGCCCGATGTCGATCATCAACATTGTGGTACTCACAACCGGCTGCTGGTGTACATCGTCTACAAAGAGCCGTTTCATGGAGAAAAGGGTTGCACCGGCAAAGGCGATGTCGGACCCGATGATAATGACCCAACCTGCGAACTGGCGGGCTTTCCCCTTGACGCCGGACAAATCCAGGTAGTAGAGCAGGATGATGGTGGCGATCAGGGCTGCCAGAATATGCCAGTGCCCGGTCAGGGTGATGCGTTCCTCACGCTGTGTCCAAACCCGGAAGATGTCTTCCAGTTTGATTGCCATGAAAATCCCTACACCGCTGACCGTAAAGTTCATAAAGACCATCTGCCAGCCGGAGCCGAACTTGAGCGGATCGTGCAGCAAAGCGGCGATTTTCTGGAAGAAATTGGCCTTTTCGATGCCCTGTTCCGCGAGCCGGTCGTGGATCAGTTTGTCCCACGAGTAAATCACATAAAGCAGGGCTGCCATCATCACAAAGACGGCACCCACGTAGATGATGGTATGTGCCCATTCCAGCCAGACAATAGAAAGTGCACCGGCGGTCAGCACAATTGAGCCGAAAATCATCGAGACCATTGCCCAGAAGTGCAGTTTGCCTTTGAAATCCAGCCATTTGCCGACGATCAGGGTGATCCCTACAGCCACCAGTGAGAGCATGATGTGGAGATGCCCGATGATGGCGTGTTCCAGCGCGGTTTTGTGCGGAATGCGGATCAGGTCTTCTGCCAGAAAGGTTTCATGCCCATTAGACCAGAATGAGCCGGTCACTGCGCCCCACATGGCCGAAAGCAGCGTAGCGCCTGCCATTACAAAGAACGCTGCCCGCTCCATATCAATACCGTTCTTGAGATGGGCATATGGCGAATCCGGCGGCAGGCGGTACTCTTTTTTCCACGGCCAGAGCGCCGCCATCAACAAAAGGCCTGAAAAGTAGATCAGCGACTGCCCCACAAGGAACAAGCCGTGAAAGGTGAAGTTGTGCCCAAAATAGGCAAACAACAGGCCGAAGATGAGCGCAGTCAGGTACCCTACCGTAATGGTGCCGTTGATCATCACCTGCTCGTTGCGTTTCATCGGGACAATTTCGGTGATGAAGTACACTTCAATTGCGATGATGGTCATGGCAATGGTGTGGTAGAGCATAATCACGCGCCCCTCGCGCTCCGCCTGGATCAGGTCCATATGTAACAGGTTGACGGTGATGTCCCGGACCCCCCACTCAACCATCGGACCGGAGAGCGTGCCCCAGAGTGCCGTCACGATGGCGACCGCGGCGATAGCCATCAGCGTCAGGCCTCGGGTGGAGCGAAAGAGATAATCGAGACGTTTGGATAGAGATTGCATAGGTAACTGCTCCTAAAAAATTATGTTATCAACTGGCGGATTGGGGTCTTGCCTGTTCCCAATCTGCGGAAAGCACAACTCGCTCCGAGCCAATTGTCATCACTTCCATTGTAAAAGGAAAGATAACACAGCGCAGATAAATTGTCTTTATTAAAGAGCAAATGGAGGCGGGCAAATGTTGCAGAGTATTTGCGTTTCCCCCATCCGCTCAGATGGCTGCCCGGTTTCTGCATTTTTGCCTGCACCCGAGTAAATCACTCCGTGCCTGTGTCCATAAGTTGATTCTTGAAGAAAGGAATCAAAAGGACAACTACCAGAAGCACGCCCAGCATACCGCCAAGGAAGTACGTGGATGTGAAGATAGACGGCTCCGCAGTGCCCGGCAAAGCCATTGATGCCTTAGGGCGGGCAAAGTGAACTGGGAATGCGCCAACAGCCATGCTGAGACCGGCCACCAGAGCCACCCACCAGCCTGCCTCCTTGCCTGCCGCCAGTTGGTAAATGGCGACAAAAAGCAGGAAAACGGTGATTGCCATAATTGGCCCGGAATAACGCAAAATTGCAACTGCCGGGTTGATGAGTGATGCAGTTTTATCGGGCAACAGCCCGCGCAGCCCGTGTTCGGCAAACGAGAAAGCCTGCGTACCGATCATTCCCATTAGCGTCAGGGGAACGAACAAGGTCCATGCTTCCTTCCCTTTCTTCTCCAGAAAGATGAATGCCCAAAAGGCCAGCAAGCCGACAGTAAAGGTGGTGAAGGCGGGTGCATAAGCACGGGTCTTCACCATATAGGCCAGGCTGATGTAGAAACTGCCAATCGGCAATGCAGCAAAACTGGTCATAGCAACCGGAAACGCCCACTTTTTATCAAGGTAGAGTGCATAAGCGGTAACGAGCAGCACAATTCCGGCAACTACCTCAACACCACGCCAGGTTGAACTGACGTACATACGCAACGAGGGAACCGCCCCCATCTCGATTGTGGCGCCTTCGGTCATTTTGTTCAGTAACTTGTCTTGCGTAGCGTCAATCATACCGGATGCCATGAAAACCAACATCAGGCCTACCAGGACGGCAATAACGATCATGATGGTACGCGAATTCTTCATTTTGGATATTCCTCCGTTATGGTAAGGCGGGAACAAAGGCCCAAGAACCTGCCCGAAAGTCAGCAACGGGGTGTTTTTTGCAGGTCATGCCCGCAAAAAACACCCCCTGCCGCAGTATTCTTGATGAGTTCTTCTGTGGTGGTACGGGCACACTTACCGCACGGTGCGAATCTTATCTGCTCTGAATATCTTTCACAAAGCCCCAGGCGTAGGCAAGAGTCATCAGCAGCAACAGCGGTGCCAGGATCATCAAGATGAATTCCCCGGTGAAGATACCGAACAGTGGTTTTCCGGCCTTGTAAAAGGCTAAAGCCATTCCGCCGATGCCGATCAGCAAACCGCCCACGCCCACCGCGCCAAAGCCTCGGGGGGCAGTTTTCGTCACGAAGCAAAGGTAAAGCGGCAGGGCGAAGATGATCAACCCCGCAACCCCGTGGAAGAGCGGCACGGCAATGCTCTTGAATGACATATCCCCAATGCTGGTAACGGCGATTGCGAGCAACCCCACCACCGAGAACCAGGAATACGCTTTCGCATATTTGGGCATAAACTGGTGCATCAGCCCCATCGAAATGCCCAGGGGGATCAGCGTTGCCACGGTCAGCACATACGGAGAGTCGAGCAGTCCCCATCCGCCGAAGATCAGCAGCACGCCGGAGACCAGCAGCACCACGAAGCCCAGCATGTAGTAAATATCGTAGCGGTTTTTCTCCTTTGAGTAGCGCCCCCAAAACCGCCAGACAAGATACGCGGCCGCGAGGCCGGTCAGCAAAAGGATGATTCGATCAAAGATGGTCATGGTAATTCTCCTCCAAGGTGTGAATGTGGATTTGTGAAAAACAGCGAGTGTTACAACTGCCATAAAAATATGACATATTTTACAACACAAGTCTGTGATTTTCGTTACACGGAGGCCGTCCAGGGCGCAGGCAAATGTCGTAGAAATTGAGTAGGGGGAACACCATCGTTCTACATCTTTTGCTTGCATCCGCCGGTCTATTATGAAAGCCTGCAAAAGCCTTGCAATTCTTCCCTTTGCGTTTACCTTCCTTTGCGTTAGAATACGTGCGTTGCATCCCGGTCTGCGGAACTCAATGCGGACGCAGCGAGAGTATGCTGTTGAGTCAAAGGGTTGTCGTGCTGTTTTCAACATCCCGGTAAAATTTGCAGCGGAATTGCCGGATCGCGGTCCATTGGAATGAATCCAGGGCTTTCTCTGCGTTTCAGCGGAAGTCTTGGAGCCTGGCGCGCCATCTTTTCAACCGAACCATCCGGAGAAACATCCATGATTGAATACCCCCCTGAACCCTTTCGTATCAAAATGGTGGAACCCATCCAACGGATTGACCGCGATGCCCGCGAGGCCGCGCTGCGCCGCGCCGGGTACAACGTCTTCGGCCTGCGGGCGGATGAAATCTACATTGACTTGCTCACCGATTCCGGCACGGGGGCGATGAGCCAGCATCAGTGGGCTGCCATCATGGAAGGGGACGAATCCTACGCCGGGGCGCGTTCCTACCAGCGGTTGACGGAAGCCATGCAGGAGATTTTCGGCTTCCGTTTTTTTGTGCCCACCCATCAGGGGCGCGCGGCGGAGAACATCCTTTGCGCGGTTGCCCTCAAAGAGGGGCAGTACGTGCCCTCGAACATGCACTTCGACACCACCGAGGGAAACATCCGCGCCCGCGGCGGACGCCCCACCAACCTGGTGATTGACGAAGCCTTCGACCCGCAATCCCGCCACCCCTTCAAGGGCAATATGGACCTTGACAAACTGCGGGCCTTCATCGCCGAGGTCGGGGCGGAGAACATCCCCTTCGGGATGATCACCATCACCAACAACGCCGGGGGCGGGCAGCCCGTCTCGCTGGAGAACCTGCGCGGGGTTGCCGCCATCTACAAGGAACACGGCATCCCCTTCTACATTGACGCCTGCCGCTTCGCTGAGAATGCCTACTTCATCAAACTGCGCGAACCCGGTTACGCCGACAAATCCGTGCCCGAAATCGTGCGTGAGATTTTCGCCCTCGCTGACGGGGCCACGATGAGCGCCAAGAAGGATGCCATCGTCAACATCGGCGGCTTTCTGGCGACCAACGACGAAGCGATGTTCCAGCACATCCAGAACGAGTTGATTTTGCGGGAGGGCTTTCCCACCTATGGCGGGCTGGCGGGGCGCGATCTGGACGCGATGGCGGTTGGCCTGCGCGAAGGCCTGGATGAGCGCTACCTCGCCTACCGCCTGGGGCAGACCGAATACCTGGCGGAGAAACTGCTCGAAGCCGGTATCCCCGTCATTGAGCCTGCGGGCGGGCACGCGGTTTACATTGACGCCGGAGGGCTTCTGCCGCACATCCCGCCCGCCGAATACCCCGGTCAGGCGCTGGCGGTGGAACTCTACCGCGAGGGCGCCATTCGCGGCGTGGAACTCGGCTCGGTCGCCTTCGCCTATCCCGACCCCGACACGGGCGAGATGGTCCACCCCAGGATGGAACTGGTGCGGCTGGCGATCCCGCGGCGGGTTTACACCCAGGCGCACATGGATTACATTGTCAAAACCCTCAGGCGCATCAAGGAGCGGGCGGACGACCTGCGCGGTTACCGCATCACCTACGCCCCCGAACTCCTGCGCCACTTCACCGCCCAGTTCGAGCCGCTTTAGTCCCTTCAACCAAGGACTGGCAGTCCTGCCAGGACTGCCAGTCCTAAACCATCACGGATCATTTACGGATCAGCCATGTCCCCAGAAAAGCGCACCATCACCGCCGAAGACCTGTACAACTTCCAACTCCTCACCGGCCTGGAAATTTCACCCGATGGCAAATGGGTGATTTACGCCCGGCAGCGCGTCGACCGCAAAACCGAAAAGAAATACAGCAACCTGTGGATCGTCTCCACCGAGGGCGGCGAACCGCGCCAGTTCACCTATGGCGATCAGCGCGACGGCCGCCCCCGCTGGTCGCCGGACGGACGGCAGATCGCCTTCATCTCCAACCGCGGGGACGAGAAACAGCCCCAAATCTACCTCATCCCCGCCGGGGGCGGCGAAGCCCGCCCGCTCACCGACCTGAAAGGGGAGATCGCCGCCTTTGAGTGGTCACCCGACGGGCGCAAACTCGTCCTCCAGTTCCGCAAAAAGGATGCCGAAGCCCTGGAACGCGAGCAGGACGAGCAAAAGAAGAAACTCGGCATCGTCGCCCGGCACTACAAACGCATCAACTACAAACTGGACGGGGCAGGCTTCCTGCCGCAGGAGCGCTGGCACATCTGGACGGTAGACGCCGAAAGCGGCGAGGCCGCCCAACTCACCGACCACGAAATCTACGATGAGACCGATCCCGTCTGGTCGCCGGATGGAAAGTGGATTTTATTCACCTCCAACCGCGCCCCCGACCCCGACATCGAGTACGACTCCGAGGAGTTTTACCTCATCCCCGCGGCGGGCGGCGAAATCCGTAAACTGCCTGCCCACGGCGGTTCGAAGATGTTCCCCCGTTTCTCCCCGGACGGGCGCTGGATTGCTTACTACGGCACGGAACTGCGCCGTACCTGGTGGCAGAACACCAGCCTGTACGTCGTTCCCTTCGAGCCGTCCCAGGAGGAACCCGCCCCGGCGCGCAACCTGACCGCCGAATTTGACTTCAACGTCTCCTCCGGGGTGATGACCGACCTGGTGGGCGGCGCGGGCGAACTCACCCCGCCGACCTGGTCGCCCGGCGGGGAGCGCATCTACTTCCCGGTGGGGCGGCACGGCAGCAGCCGCATCCACTCCGTCCGCCGCGACGGAGGCGATTTGCAGGTTCACACCCCCGACAAAGGCGCCGCGGGCCGCTTCAGCCTCGACCGCGCCGGGGAGCGGATGGCTTACTTCTTCGCGACGATGACCGACCCCGGGCAGATTTACCGGCTTGACCTTTCGGGCGGAGATTCCGCGCCTTTGACGGCGCTCAACCCCTGGCTTCGGGCGGTGGAACTCGGCGAGGTGGAGGAAATCTGGTTCCACGGGCGGGATGGCAACCCCCTCCAGGGCTGGATTCTCACTCCGCCGGACTTCGATCCATCCCGCAAATACCCCGCCATCCTGGAAATCCACGGCGGCCCGATGGCGCAGTACGGGTACTTTTTCATGCACGAGTTCTACTACCTGGCGGCGCAGGGTTATGTCGTCTTTTTCAGCAACCCGCGCGGCGGACAGGGCTACGGCGAGGCGCACACCAAGTTCATTTACGGGGTTTGGGGCGATGCCGATTACGCCGACCTGATGTCCTGGACGGATTTGGTGCTGACCAGAAACTTCGTTGACCCGGAACGGGTGGGCGTGACCGGCGGCAGTTACGGCGGCTACATGACCCTGTGGGTAATCGGGCACACCGGACGTTTCAAGGCCGCCGCGGCGCAGCGGGTGGTGAGCAATTTCATCAGCATGTGGGGGACAAGCGATATGAACTGGCGCTTCACCTCCCTGGTGGGAGACCCGCCGCCATTGGAGGACCTCGAAACCGCCTGGAATCACTCGCCGCTCAAATACCTGCCTGAGGCCACCACACCCACGCTGATCATCCACAGCGAGGAAGACCACCGCTGCCCCATCGAGCAGGGTGAGCAGGCCTTTGTGGCTCTCAAGGTGCTGGCGAAGGTGGATGCCGAGATGGTGCGCTTCCCCGGCGAGCCGCACGGCCTCTCCCGCGTCGGGCGCACCGACCGCCGCATCGTCCGTCTGGAGCACATCCGCCGCTGGATGGATAAATATCTGCACTGAGTTCCGCACCCCCTGGCCGTACCGAGGTTACGCGGCCCGCTCAATCCCCAATTCTGTCAATTTTTCCGCGGTTGGCATCCCCGTCCCGGAATCCCAGCCGCGGGCGGCGTAGTAGGCGGCGAGCATCTCCTCGAAGGGGATGCGGTACCCCGCCGAGCCGCCGTCCTCGTAAGGTGTCAGCAGGGCTTCGGGAAGCGTGTCGCTGGCGCGGGTCAGCCCCAGATTGCGGTTGATCAGGCGTTTCAGGTTCCAGGCGCGTTCTCCGGATTGCAGCAAATCCCCCAGGGTGTAGGTCTCGCCCGCGGCGGCATTGACCAGTGCCAGCACGGTTTGCGGCGGCACATTGGCGAAGATGCACATCACCAGGGCGTTGAAAACCGTCCGCCAGTTCTGGTGACGCGCCACGTTCGCCGCCTTTTCCGCCCCGGCCTGGCGGTCGAAGACCTGCAAGCCCAGTTCCGGCTCCACCTGACCGAGAATGTCCACCATAAAGTAATCGGACTGGTTGTGGCAGGCGCCGCGCGGCGAGGTGGCATAGGTCAGCGCCATGCCGGAGGCCGCCCGCGGGTCGTGGTAGGCCACCTCGAGGCCGTTGACCTGAACGGCAGCCCCCTCAACGCCGAATTTCCGCCCCAGGGCACGGGAACCCGCCGCGAGTTCCGCCCCGAAGCCCGCCCGCCGGGCGGTCATCTCCACCAGTTGCAGCGCCAAATCCGGGTCGCCCCAGGTCAGCCGCAGGCCGCCGGTATCCGCCGCGGTGATCACGCCGCGTTCAAAGAGCGTGACCGCAAGCCCGATGGTGCCGCTCAGGCTGATGGTATCCATGCCCAGTTGGTCGCAGCGCTCGCCCAGGCGGGTGACGGCGGCGAGGTCGTCAATCAGCAGGTTGGGGCCGAAGCCGACCATCGTCTCGTACTCCGGGCCTTTGCGGGGGGCGGCCTCGCCGGGCAGCGTCACCACCCGCCCGCAGGCAATCACGCAGGCATGGCAGGCGCTCACGCCGGTCAGGATGCTTTCCGCCATCGCTGCGCCGGTGACGCTGGCCGCACCCGCGAACTTGCCCGATTGAAAATAGCGCTTGGGCATCTCGCCCAGGTAGTCGAAGTAATCCGCTCCGCCGCCGGTGCCGAGTTCGCGCATCACCGCCGTCAGGTTGTCATCCCGCAGGGTGCGGTTGGCATCCAGACGCAGGGGGGCGAAGGCGGCGGGGTCTGCCACGGGGATTTTGCCGCGCCCGCGCACGGCGACGGCCTTGAGATTTTTGGCCCCCATGACCGCGCCCAGCCCGGTGCGCCCGGCGACGCGTCCGTGATCGGTGAGGATGAGCGCAAAGGGGATTTGCACCTCCCCTGCGGGGCCGATGGTCAGCACCCGCGGCTTTTTGCCGCTGATTGAGGAGCGAATCGCTTCCTGGGTTTGGTAGGTTTCCAGCCCCCAGAGGGAACGCGCATCCCGAAGTTCCGCCGCGCCAGCCTCCACACACAGGTACACCGGCGATTCCGCCCGTCCGGTGATCCACAGCCCGTCGAAACCCGCCTTGCGGAGTTCCGGGCCCCAAAAGCCCCCGCAGTTGGATTCCGCCCACAGGCCGGTGGCCGGAGATTTTCCGCAAACCACAAACCGCCCCACCGAGGGGCCGCCCGTCCCCGTCAGGGGGCCGGTGAGAAACAGGAGCGGGGCTTCCGGCGAGAGCGGGTCGAGGCCGGGGGTGAGGTGTTCGTAGAGCAGGCGCGCCGCCAGCGACGCGCCGCCGAGGTAGGCGCGCACCCACGCATCGGGCGGGGTGAAGGCGGCGGTCGTTCCGGTGGTGAGGTCCAGTTTGAGGATGGGCTGCATGGTCAGGCCAGGGGGAATTGAGCAATCAGCAAAAGGTGTTTAAGTTTACCAGATTTCAGGGCGGGCCAGGCGGCAGAAGGATTTCGAGGGCGCAGGCAAAAGATGTAGAAATTGGGCAGTCATGCGGGCGCTGCTTCCTTTCCCCCCCTCCCCTGCCCTCCCCCCGGCGGGGCGGGGTGCTCGATGCTTGTCCTGTTCGCCAAATGAAGACTGGCAGTCCTGCCAGGACTGCCAGTCTTGTGTGCGGGGCGAGGGAAATACATAGGAATTTCTGCAACATTTGCCTGCATCCGGGTGTTTCTGCGAGCCTTCCTGCCAAAGTTCACCGCTTTTTGTTAGGTTAGGCACTGGAGAATTCGGGCGGTTTGAGTTAGGATAGTAGTCAGGCGGTCAGTGCGAAGACCCTGGAATCCAAAGTTTTTTGACCTGACCGGATTGTGCTCCGAACTTTCACAAACTACCCGAATTGAGGAGAAACCATGTTGCGAGCGATTTTGATTTACCTATCCAAAGCATCCTGGGCGCGCCAGATTGTCACCCGCTGGCCGGTTGCCTGGCAGGTGGCTTCGCGGTTCGTGGCCGGCGAGACGGCGGCTGATGCTATCCGCGCTATTCGCAGCCTGAACGAGAAGGGCATCTGCGCCACGCTTGATCATCTCGGCGAGAGCGTTACCGATGCCGACGAGGCCCGCCGTGCTACAGGCGAGATCATCTCGATTTTGGAGGAGATTGACCGTCAGCGGGTGAAATCCGGGGTTTCGATCAAGCCCAGCCAGATCGGCCTGGCCCTCGATCGTTCCCTGTACGAGGAAAACCTGCGTCTCATCCTTCAGAAGGCCAAAGACCTGGGCAACTTTGTGCGGATTGACATGGAAGATTCGTCCTACACTGACGTTACTATTACGGTGTTCCAGCAGATGCGGCAGGAGGGGTTTGACGGCCATGTGGGGATTGTTATTCAGGCCTACCTGTATCGTTCCGCGGAGGACATCTATAACCTGGCGCAAACCGGTGCGCCGGTACGTTTGTGTAAGGGGGCTTACAAAGAGCCGCCGGAAATTGCTTTTGTCCGCAAGGGTGATGTAGACGACAATTTTGATCTGCTGGCTGAGATGCTGATTTCAGGGGCGCTGCTCGCCGGCAGCCCCGCGGTGAGCGCTGACGGGCACATTCCGCCTATTCCGGCGATTGCCAGCCATGACGAGAATCGCATCCGGCACGCCAGGGCGTACGCCCGGCAGACAGGCCTGCCCCAACGGGCAATGGAGTTTCAGATGCTCTACGGCATCCGCCGCGACTTGCAGGAGCAACTGGCCGCCGAGGGTTACCCCGTACGGGTTTACGTCCCTTATGGAACCGAGTGGTACCCTTACTTTGTGCGCCGTCTGGCGGAACGCCCCGCGAATTTATGGTTTTTTATCTCCAATTTTTTGCGCGGTTAGCGCAGGCGGGCACTTTCCCCGGCTGCGCCTGCAATACTGCGGTTTTGGAGCGATAACCCGAATTACAGGTGATCTTATGTCAAAACAGCCCCTTTTTGCCGGTTTGATTACCGATGAAAATGATAACCCCGTCAATGTTGCGTATGTGGGCGGCGAGCCCTGCTACGTGGTGGACGATGCCGGTTTCCGTCGGCATATCCCGTCAGAACAGGTGGATCTTCAGGTTTTGCGCGTTATCCGGGAGAGCATCGAAGGCCACGAAAGTCTGCTCAGCGAGCAGGCCGCCAAAATGCTTGGACAGGATGACATTTTTTCGCGGGCGATGATTGAAACCCAACTCAGGCAACTTGATCAGCAATTTGAGAAAATTTTGCAAACCGGCATTCCAGAAGAAGCCCGTGCCTATCTTGGCATGACCGGTTTCCGCATCCGCATTGATGTACATGGTGAAATCATCGATATCGAACAGCCTGGCATGATTGATCCGGAGGACTAACATGAAATTCCCAGTAAAAATTTACCTTGTTCTTGCCGTTTTTCTGTTGACCGCACTTTCCTGCGGCCCTTTTGGCAGCCCGACACCGACCCCTGCCCCGACGACAGCCCCTCCGCCGGAAACCGGGGAGGATTCCGTAACCCCGCTGGATACTTCTGTCCCTGGGAGGGAAGTGTCTGTCACCCCAATCCAGGTGAGGCCCGCGGGGGACGGGATTGTTCCGCCTCCGCCTGCTGACGGCGGCCCTTGCGCCAACACCTTTTACCCGCTCATCCCCGGTTACCAGTGGCTTTACAAAGTCACCGGAGACGGCGGCACCAGCCAGGTCAGCATGACGGTTAGCGAGGTGAACGGAAACGAGGCCACGCTCAATGTGCTCTACCTGGAGAGCGGCATGACCAGCGAAGCAACCGTTACCTGCGATGATGGGGCAATTCTCAGCGCGCCGGTGGTTCTGCTGGGGTTCCTGTTTGGTGATTTGGACGGCGAAATAACCGTTGAACACCAGAATGGCGTCTTTGTTCCCAATTACGCAGAACTCAGCGCCCAAAACTGGGATGCCGAATGGCGCGGGGAATACACCGCTTCGGGGCAGATTACTGCCAATATGGACGGAGAGCCCGTCTCGGCGGTGCTGGAAAACAGCCCGCTCGCAATTGAATGGCATACTCCCGGCGCCGGCGAAGCCATTTTTGACGGGATCAGCGTGGCGGCCGGATCATTCCCCCAGGCGATAAGACTGGAGCGCACGGTCAATTTCAACGTTGCGGTTGAGTTTACCAGCGGGGGAGAAACTACCTCCATCAACACCGTTCTGACTCTGGAAAACAATTTGTGGTTTGAGCCAAATCTCGGTTTGCTGAAGCAGGAAATCGAAAGCGCCAGCATTAAACTTTACGGCGCCAGTTTTCCGATTGAAATGGAAGGCACGCTGGAACTGGCTGAATTTCGGCAGGAGTAACCTGAGAGAGGGGTCAGGTGTGTGTGCGGCGCGCAAAGTGCGCCGCACACACACCGAAAGGTCCAATCCCCCCCTTCCCTGGGGAGTGCGAAGCCTGCCCGAAGGGTGAGGGGGGACATAGGGGGGATGAGGTTCCAAACTGACACGGTTTGTTAGCAGATGACAATTTTTCTACAACATTTGCCTGCACCCCGCTGTTTTCCAATTCGCTCAAATTGCCGAAGGCGGGGTATAATCCTGGCAGATAATATCCGGCCCGCGGAAAGGAGGTGTTTATGACGGACAGTGAACAGGAACCGGGCTGTGTACAACCGGCGAAAGGGCCGCTTGTGCCCGTTCAAAAATCACCAGATAATTCCATTCAGAACCAAAAGGAGAACAAGACAATGAAACCTCTGGTAGGAAATCCCGCTCCCGATTTTGAAGCCTCGGCTTATTTTGAAGGCGGCTTCAGGAATTACAAACTTTCCGATTTCAAAGGCAAGTGGATTTTGCTTTGCTTCTACCCCGGCGACTTCACCTTTGTCTGACCGACCGAACTGGCAGCAGTTGCTGCCCACAAGGCTGAATTCGACGCGCTCGGCGTCCAGGTTCTGGCAGTCAGCACCGACAGCCGCTTCACACACAAAGTTTGGCAAGAAGAAGAACTCTCCAAGATGGTTGACGGCGGTTTTCCCTTCCCGATGCTCAGTGACCAGGGCGGACGGATTGGCGACATCTATGGCGTTTACAACGAGGAAGCCGGCGTAGATATTCGCGGGCGCTTCATCATTGACCCCGATTTCAACATCCGGGCAATGGAGGTACTCACTCCCGAAGTCGGGCGCAAGGTCTCGGAGACCATCCGCCAGATCAAGGCCTTCCAGCATGTGATGGAAACCGGCGAGGTCACTCCCGCAGGCTGGGAGCCCGGCAAGACCACCCTCAAGCCCGGCCCCGATCTGGTCGGCAAGGTTTGGGAAGTCTGGAAAGTGGACGAATAGAAAATGGCACCAAGGACTGGCAGTCCTGTCAGGACTGCCAGTCCTTTCCGCGCAAACAGAAGGAAAACCTTATGACCACACAAACTGCAACCCGCTCCGTCAGCGAAACCCGTATCAACGGGTTTGTGGCTCAAGTGTATCTGCTCATGGCCCTGGGGCTGGCCGTTACCGGCTTCGTCGCCTCGTGGACAAGCACCAACGTTCCCCTGATGCTGCGAATGGCGTACCGCCCCGGACTGGCGTTTGGCCTGTTTATTGTGCAAATTATCATCGTGGTGGCGCTCAGCGCGGCTGCCATGCGCATGTCCCCCGGATTGGCATTTGTGCTTTTCCTGTTTTATTCTGCTATCACGGGATTGACCTTTGCCTCGCTCTTTTTGATTTATGCCGAGAGCCAGATCTCGCAGGTTTTTTGGGTGACGGCTGGCGTGTTCTTCCTGACCAGCGTTCTTGGCATGGTGCTCAAAAAGGACATCAGTTCGGCGGGATATGTCCTCTTCATGCTCCTGCTGGGATGGTCAATTGCCTGGTTTTTCAGTTGGTTCTTCCCTGGCATGAATCTGCTGCTGACCTATGCAGGGATCGCGCTCTTCGTCGGGTTGACCGCTTACGATGCACAGCGCATCAAGCAGATTGGGCAGCAGATGGATGAACACCCGGCCCGCGGCGGCCTGATTGTGATTGGCGCACTCACCCTTTACCTGGATTTCATCAACCTGTTCCTGCTTCTGCTGCGAGCATCTAACCGCTAGCAGCGCGGGCGTGCTCCGAATTGCCTGCCTGAAAGGATATCCTGATGAAAGTTCTGATCTGTGACCCCACCGCACAAGAAGCACTGGACACCATCGCCGCCGCGGGGTTCGAGGTGGTCAACCGCCCCGACATCACCCCCGAGGAACTGATGGAAGTCATTCCCGAATACGATTGCATCGTTGTCCGCAGCCGCACCAAGGTGCGCGAGCCGCTGATTGACGCCGCGACCAGCCTCAAAGCCATCGTGCGCGGCGGCGTCGGGCTGGATAACATCGATGTGGAATACGCCCGCGCCAAGGGCATCCAGGTGCTCAACACCCCCACCGCCTCCACCGACGCGGTCGCCGAACTGACCATCGGCTACATCTTCGCACTGGCCCGCCACATCCCGCAGATGACCGCCTCCATGCGGGCGGGCGAATGGGCGAAAAAATCGTTCAAGGGCAGTGAGGTCGGCGGCAAAACCCTGGGGCTGATCGGCGCCGGACGCATCGCCCGCGCCACCGCCAGACGGGCGAAAGCCCTCGGCATGACCGTCATCGCCTACGACCCCTACGTCAGCGAAGCCGCCGAAATTGACGAACTGCTGCCCCTCGCTGACCTGCTCCCCCGCGCCGACTACATCAGCCTCCACGTCCCCTACACCGCGGAAACCCGCAACATCATCGGTGCGGCGGAACTCGCTCAGGCGAAGGACGGCGTTTACGTGATCAACTGCGGGCGCGGCGGCACCCTCGACGAAGACGCGCTCTACGATGCCATCCAGAGCGGCAAGGTCGCCGGGGCTGCGCTCGACGTCTATGCCGAGGAACCCGCCAAAGGCAACCGTCTGTTCACTCTCCCGCAGGTGATCGGCTCCCCCCACGTCGGCGCAGGCACCCGCGAAGCCTCCGTCCGCGTCGGCGCCGAAGTCGCCCGCCAGGTCATCGCCGCTCTGGGAGGCGGGGCAGGGTAATTGGGAGCAAGAAATCAGGTATCAGGTGATCAGGTGATCAGGGATTGGGGATCGGTAATCGGGGATTGGGGAGTGGGGATCGGGTAATCAGGGAGCAGGTATCGGGGATTGGGAATCTCCCTGAGCCCCCTGATCCCCCTCGCTCATCCACCCTCCCCAACCTCCAACCAACTTTCAACTTTCAACCTCCAACCTTCAACCTCCAACTTTCAACTTTCAACCTCCAACATCCAACCCCCATGGCTACCTTCAAACCCTTCACCGGAATCCGTTACAACCCCGAAAAAATCAGCGACATGGCGGCGGTCATCAGCCAGCCTTACGACCGCGTCCGCCACGGCCTGCAAGATGAGTACTATGCCCTCAGCGATTACAATATCGTCCGCGTTATCAAAGGCAGGGAGCGCGAAACCGACAACGGGCAGGAAAACGTTTACACCCGCGCCCGCGCCTTCCTGCAAAAATGGCTCGATGAAGGCGTGCTGATGCGCGAGGAGCGCCCGGCGCTCTACGTTTACCACCAGGAATTCACCCTCAACGGGCGCACCGTCACCCGCAAAGCCGTCATCGGCGCGCTGGAACTGGCTCGCTTCGAAGAGGGCATCGTCCTGCCCCACGAGCGCACCCACGCCGGCCCCAAGATGGACCGTCTCAACCTGACCCGCGCCACCGAAGCCTATTTCGGCACCATCTTCATCCTCTACCCGGACGAGCAAAATCGGGTGGATGCCCTGCTGGATGCCGCCGTTCAGCGCCCGCCCGATGTGGATGTGCGCGAACTCTTCGAGAAGGACGTGCGCCAGAAATTGTGGGTGGTCACCGACCCCGAAGTGCTTGCCGCCGTTCAGGCCGAGATGTCCCCCAAGCGCGGCCTGATCATCGCCGACGGGCATCACCGTTACGAAACCGCGCTCGCCTACCGGGATGAGCAGCGCGCCAAATTCCCCGATGCCCCGCCCGATGCCGCCTTCAACTACCTGATGGTCGCGCTGGTGAGCATGAGCAACCCCGGGCTGGTTATCCTGCCCACGCACCGCCTGATCTTCGACTACGACCGGATGACCGCTGACGAAGTGCTCGCCAAAGCCGCGGCGTACTTTGAGATTGAAGAGGTCGCCGACCGCGCCGCGCTGGAAGCGAAGATGTCCGCCGCTGTGGGTGAAACCGGACGTTTCGGGCTGGCAACCAAAGGGCGTTTCCACTTCCTGAAATTGAAGGATGTCTCCGTTATGGACGAGTTGGCCCCCGACCGTGCCCAGCCCTGGCGCGAACTGGATGCCAGCATCCTGCACAAACTGCTGCTGGAGCGCATCATGGGCATCCCCGAAGCGCAGATTGACGCCAAGCAGGGCATCGAATATCTGCGCGAACCTGATCTGGGTTATGCTCGCGCCGCCGAAGACGAGCACGCCTTCCTGTTCATCGTCAACGCCACCCGCATGGAACAGGTCGAGGCTTGCACCGCCGTCGGCGAGAAGATGCCCCAGAAATCCACCGATTTCTACCCCAAAGTCATCAGCGGCCTGGTGATGCTCTCGGTGGATGCCAACGAAACGATTTAGAGCCTATCCGAACAGGCGTGTTACTGCCAGCATATTCGGTATCAGGTCGTTTACCCCATCCCCCCTCACCCTTCGGGCAGGCTTCGCACTCCCCAAGGAAGGGGGGATGTGCTGTAGTGTTGTTGTCGGCGCACAAAGTGCGCCGCACACACACCTGACAAACACGCCCCTCCCCAAAATTTCCGCTTTGGTTCCCCTCTCCCTGTGGGAGAGGGATTAGGGGCGAGGGTAGGGGGAGGGGTCGGGGGTGGGGGACCACTCGACAATGCAATGCTCAATTTCTACATCTTTTGCCTGCACCCAAATTCGTGCTATTGGTTTCATTCGCGGATCTTCGTGTTACAAAACAGATATCCCGCTCTTCACCCAAAATTCAGGTTATTTTCGCAAAATGATGCTAAAATAACCGCA
>CAZPSL010000212.1:0-18915 GCA_964589145.1 uncultured Anaerolineales bacterium | reverse complement strand
GTGCAACGTTAGCGGCGAGGAGAGCAAATTCGGCTGGCCTGCCTGGGACGAGCGCCGCTGGCCGGAACTCGCCGGGGAACTGGCTCCCCTGATGGAATTGCCCGCCCTGGAAGTGCGCGGCCTGATGACCATGCCCCCTTATCATCCCGACCCGGAAGCCTCGCGCCCCTATTTCGAGCGCCTCGTCCGCCTGCGCGGCTTTCTGGCAGAGCATTTCCCCGCCGCCGACTGGTCGGAACTCTCGATGGGGATGAGCAACGACTACGAGGTGGCGGTGCAATGCGGGGCGACGATTGTGCGCGTCGGTACCGCGATTGTCGGCCCGCGAGGGTGATCTTCAATTGTCCAGGATTTTCTCTGGAACACCACATTTCGTCGCGCAGAGCGAAAATCCTGAGTAATCAATTCTCCATAATCTGCCTGGTGCTGCAATGATTGTTCTGCTGATCCGCCTGATTGACCTGATTGCCAACCTGCTGTTTTTACTGATCCTGGTTTATGTGATCATCTCGTATTTTGTGAAGCCGTGGAACCCCTTCCGCATGTGGGTGGATCGAATCATCGATCCGATGCTGGCTCCCATCCGCCGGGTGATGCCCATCATCGGCGGGTTTGATTTCAGCCCCATCGTCCTGCTGTTGCTGGTGCAGGTGATTGCGGCGGTGCTGAAGCGGATTTTGTTGATCTTTACCTGAAATCACTGATTAAACCGTTTGTAATTATGCCCGGATATTGGTACAATACCAGTATCATATTTCTTTTGTTTCAGTGTCAGAATTAATCAAGAATTAATTTGAAGGATAGAAAATGACCGACCGAGAATACCGCTTGCACAACGGGCAAAAGGGAGCGGCTTTGGGGGTGAGAGTCACCCCGCGAGCGAGCAGCAACCAGATCGCAGAAATTTTACACGACGGAACTGTACGCATTCGGCTGAGTGCATCTCCCGGAGATGGTTTGAACGATGCCCTGAAATCTTACCTTGCCGATATCCTGAATGTCAGTGTCTCTACAATTGACATCGTTGCCGGACAGACGGGGCGCGACAAATTGATATCGGTAATCAACCTGGATTCAGAAACTGTTCACAAGAAAATTCTGGAAAACCTGGCGTAAACCGGTTTGGTGTGACCAGCAAAAGGCTCTGGAAGAACTAAGCCCTAAAGGTCCTGGAGACCTTTAGGGCTTTTTTGTATGCTGGGATGAGGGGAAACGGGCAGTTCTCGCGCGGGCCTTTGATTTCTTGCGGGGGCAGGCAAGTGTTGTAGAGAGACTGCTATCTGTCGACGCACACCTGACGAATATGCCTTTCCCTGAACTGTTTTGGCTTTCCTTTCCCCTCGGTGGAGGGGCAGGGGCGGGAGGGATGAAAAAGTTCATCACCGAGGCCGGATTTCCATTGAAAAGCAGGGGAAGGCCTGGCGGTTTGTTGCTGTCTTTTTTTTGATTGCTGCTCCTGTTTGGAATGCAGGGTTCAGTAACCCAGCCCGTATTGTGCGGGAGATGGAATTTCGGCGCCGGTGGCGGCAACCTGCCAGATGGTGAGGTAGGCTGCTTCTGCGATTTCCAGGTCTCCTCCGTAGAGCAGGTGGTACACCGCAGGGAAGATAGCCGGGTCACCGGTACGGCGGTAGTAATCCAGGGCGGCGTAAATCTGTTCAGGCTTGCCCTCCATCAGCACGGAAAGCATCATCTCGCGGGCTGGGTCCCCGGGGGCGACTCCCATTTCGCGTTCGCTGGCAAACTCAATCAGCCACTCCAGGTTTTCGGGAGATTTCAACGGGCGGGGGATGTACGGGTCCAGGTTGTGAAGTTCCTCCACGGCCTGTGCGGCGGCATTGCGGACAACCCATTGCCCGTCTTCAATTTGCATCTCCTCCAGGATTTGCAACGCCCAGGGATCCTCCACCAGCCGCAAACCGTGAATTACCGAGCGGCGTACCAGCAGGTCATCCAGGGTGCTGCCCTCCCGCAGAATGGGGTGGCCTTCCTCGGGGTGGAATGCAAACGCCTCCGCCACCGCCCGGCGCAGATTTTCTTCTCCGTTGAGCAGGATTGCGGCCGCGGCTTCGATTGCCGGTTGGGTGTCGATATTGACCAGGGCGAGGCAGGCGGCCTGCCCCCCCCGGGTAGGATGTCCGGCCTGGTTGGCAAGGTGCCCGACGGCCTGTGTATCCCGCAGGAATCCACAGCCCAGCGCGGCGAGTTGCACTACGTCGTCTTTGGGAGAGCGCAGCAGATGGCGGAACATCGTCCCCACCCCAGGGTCGTTGGCGGTTGCCAGGCAGGCCAGCACGCGCCCGCGGAAACTGATCGGCAGGGCGTCGCGCTGTAACAGGTTGGCGAGATGCTGCAAAATCGGTTTGCGCCAGGCGGCATCGGTGGGAATATCGCGCAGCCAGCGTCCGGCGGTGAGCACGCCGCGGTAGAGCGGGTCTTCCATATTGGTGAGCAGGCGGGAGACTTCCTCGCTCAAATCGCTGTTGCTGGCGAGGTAATGGATGGCGGATTCTTGCAGCGGCCAGGTTTCCTGGGTGAGGAGCACCGCGCCCTGCCCGCTGAAGGCCAGTGCGGAACCGGCGAGGTAGGCTGCAATCTGCGGGTGGATGATTTCCAGGCGGTTGCCGGGGCGGGAGATCAGCAGTCCGTTGCGGGTCAGGTCGGACAGGACGCGCGGAATGGTGATTTCCTGCCCCTGGTAATTTTCTGTCTCGGAGATCATCGCGATCCCGGCACCTTCCACCGCTGCGGTATCGAAGGTTGCCGTCCAGTTCTGGGCTTCTTTTTGGGTAAAGGAACTGCGGCGGCTCAGGGTCATCTGCGAGGCGATGTATTCCAGTGCGGGGCGGGCTTTGTGTACTCCTACGGACATGCGGCGCAGGTAGGCTTCGATGGCGTCTGTGCCGCGCGGTCCGCGGGCATCTCCGGCGTAGGCTGCCCAGACCTTGAGGGTGAACTCCAGCGGGTTGAGGGCGGCGTTGTCGTTCAGCAGCCAGCCGTTGAGCAGCACCGGGTCAATGCGCCGGGTGATTTCGTTTTCTTCGTCTTCTTCATGGACCGGTTCCTGGACGAATCGTTCCCAGAGGCTGCTCCAGCGCTGGATGAACTGTGCCTGCTGGCGGCGGCTCCAGAAAGCCATCGGGACGGGTGCCAGCCCCAGGTGCAGCAGGCCGTCCACAAACTGCGGGTCTGCGGCGGCGACGATGCGCACTTGCGGGTATTCCTGAAAGACCTGTTCGAGGTAATTGCTGATATGCTGGGCGGTTTCATTGTCAATTTCGTCAAAACCGTCGAGCATCAGCAGGGCGCGCCCGTCCCTGAATGCGGATTCCAGGGCCTCGGGAAGGCGGGTTTTTCCCAGGGAGGAGGACCGCTCTGTGAGTGCGGTGATAATCGGGGCCAGGATTGGCTGCTCTTCTGTTTCAATGGGCAGAGTGAATTCATTGGCGTGTAAAAATACCGGCAGGTGTTCCTTTAATTCGCCAAGTGAGTCATCCCGTCGCGCCAGCAGGGAGGCCAGGTATGCCAGGGTGGTGGTTTTGCCGCTGCCGTGCCGTCCGGTGATGACGATGTTGGCGCCGCCCGACAGGATTTTTTCAGCCGGGATGGTGTGTCCGTTGAACGCACCGGCAAGTTCAGGAAATTCAGGCATGAAGGGAATCACGTTTTCGGTTACGTAATCCAGGGGCGGTTCCTCTCCGGGGATGATGTTCACCGGCGGGGCCATCAGCCGCGGGGGGATGACAATTTCATCAAGGGAGAAGAGCGGTGAGGCCAGGTGGAGGCTTTGCACCGATTTGAGTGTGCTGGCGCGCAGGCGCTGCTCCGCGCCGGTTTGCATACTCTGGCGGGCGGCGCTGAAACTGTCTTTGATGCCCAGCACCGCTTTTTTGAAGTATGGGCGCAAGCGTCCCATCAGCCACCAGAAAATTGTGGCGGCGGTAAATCCAATCCAGAAAGACAGTCCCTCGATATTGATGTGTCGGATGCGGTCGATCATGTTTTTGCCGTATTGGGTGGGGGGCAAACAAATGTTGTAGAACGACGGTGTTTCTCCCCTCCCCTGCCCTCCCGCAAATTTCCGCTTTGGTTCCCTTCTCCCGAAGGGAGAAGGGTTAGGGGTGAGGGCGGGGGGGAGGTTTGGGTGGGGGGAAAGGAAGAAGTTCCCATAGACTGCCCAATTTCTACATCTTTTGCCTGCACCCTATTGGGTGTTTTACACGTTGTTTGTATGGCTGTGTGTTCTGTCGGGCGGATTGCCTCCGCGCTGTGCTCTGTTTCTTTGGCGTCAGCCGTGCAAAATGCGTCCGCAGGAGGCGCAGCGTACCAGTTTGCTGGGGGAGTGCGCCGCCTGGTAGAGGGCGGCGGTGAGTGTTGCGCCGCAGGCCGCGCAACTTCTGTTTTTGACGGCGGCGACGGCGACTCCGGCGCGCTGTTTTCGCAGACGCTCGTAGGTATCGAGGTCGTCCGGGGTGATGGCCTGCGCCGCGTGCTGCCGCTTTTGGGTGAGCGCGGCGACCTGTTCGGTCAGTTGGCTGCGCTCGCCGCGCAGGCGGGCGTTTTGAGTCTCTGCCTGGGTGCGGTATTTCGCCAGGATTTTTTGCGCTTCCTGGTTCTTGATGGCAGCATCATCTACAGCGAGCATGGCTTCCAGTTGGCGTTCTTCCAATACTGCCAGGTAGCGTTTGAGAGCCGCGGCTTCGGCTTGCAGATCTTTCAATTCTTTGGGGTTGCGGATGTTGCCGCTGTAGAGAGCCGCTTCAGTTTGTTCAATTTTGATGCGTTGTTCCTGTACCTTTCTCTCGGCCTGGCGGAGTGATTTCTGGGCGGCATCGAGATTTTTCTGTGCCCGCTCTGCCAGTGCGGCGGCTTTGTGCAGGCTGGCGTTATCGGACAGAAGGGTTTTGATTTCCTGAAGGCGGGCGTTGGCCTGGCTGATTTCCGTGTCAATCTGTTGCAGGCGGTACAGGTTTCGGGAGCGGCTCATGGTGTTGGTGTTCGGAATGCAAAAGTGCTGAGGAATTTTGCGGGTTTGGGGTCATCTCTGCAAAGTGATTGACATGCGTTTTGCCAGCGGGTCAAGATGTTTGTGCAGGATGGTATCGAGGTCGGCTGTTTCCGGGTTTTGCAGGTATTCGTGCCAGATGTCGGAGAATGCCCGCGGCAGCCGCCGTTCGATTATTCCCCAAAGAGAAACAGCGGGGTAAGAACGTCCGCTTTCCAGGTGAGCGGATACTTTTTTGAAAACCGGATCGTTTGTGTAGGGCGGTTTGGTCAGGGTTTCGTTCCGGGCCGGGTAAAACCCGACACGCTGCGGGTAAACTTTTTGAACGCGGTCGCCGGTCAGGAACCGGATCAGGCGGATCGCGGCGAGTTTGTTTTTTACGTGTTCCCATAAAACCAGGTTCGAACCGCCCAGAAAGGCGGTGCCCGGCAGCGGTGCCACTCCCAGATTGTTCATGACCGTTGGGGAGGCCGTTGAATCAAATGCCGGAATTTGCCAATGCCCGCCGATGATTGTTGCTACTGCGCCCTGATTCCAGAAAAGATTTCCGATATGGTCCATGTAGAGGTCGGTTGCTGGTTGAGGCAGAAAACGCCCGAGGCGGTAGTATTTTTTCAGCCCTGCAATGCTGGCATCTGAATTGAAGCGTATTTCCTTCCCGTCCGGGCTGGTAAAATCTCCACCGGCGCTCCATATCCAGTTGGCGGCATAGTGCATGGTGTTGATGGTTGCAACCGTGGGGACGGCCCAGGGCGTTTTTACGCCCCGGGTTTTGAGGGTTTCCAGTGTGTGGTCAATTGCATCGTGGCTTTGGAAGGCAGTGCGGGGGTCAATGCCGGCCTGTTCGTAAATATCCTTTCGGTAGAAGAGAACGCGCATTCCTACCATCCAGGGGATGGACCAGATTTTCTCTCCGCTTGCGACGATGCCAGTTTGCCAACTGGCAGGCAAAAACTGACTGCTGTTCCCTATGATGTGCAGGTCGGAGGGGTGAAAAGGGTACAGCGCATTCATGGCGACAAAACTGCTTACCCAGGAGGTGCCAAATTCAGAGACATCTGGCCCTTCTCCGTGCAGTGCCGTATGCAGGAGCGTTTCCATTCCTGTGCTCCATGAGAGCGTTTGGATGTGGACGCGGATGTGTGTTTCGGCTTCAAACTCATCCAGCAGTGGCCGCAGGATGCTCTCCACATCCCGCACGCGCTGCTCCATGATGGAAAGGGTGATCTCTTCAGCCATTGCAATTGCGCCTTGCGCGTTTTCCTAGGAAAACAGCCGTTTTCTCAGCCCGGTGATTTCGTACACTTTCACGGGTTTGCGTTTGCCCTTTGCATGAATTGGCGCAACGCTGTTGACTGTTACTTTGCGCTTGACGAGTTTATAAGCGTCCTCGCTGATCAGGATCTGCCCGGCCGCGGCGTTTTCCTGGATGCGTTTGGCGGTGTTGATACTGTCGCCGATGGCGGTGTAGTCAATGCGCTTTTCGGTGCCGACCAGCCCGAGGACGGCTGGCCCGTAGTGGATTCCGACCCCAAAGCCGAGATGAAATTCCGGGGGGAGTTGGCGATGCAGGGCCGCGATAGCATCTCGGATTCCTAAGGCAGCCCGCACCGCCCGGAGGGTGTGGTCATCCTGCGGGATGGGGGCGTTGAACCAGGCCATAACGGCATCCCCCATAAATTTGTCCACTGTACCTTCTTGTGTCAGGATGGCTTCTGCCGCTGCGGCCAGGTACTGGTTCAGGATGGAAACCAGTTGTTCCGGGGCGAGTCGTTCGCTGAAACTGGTAAAGCCGCGCACATCGGCAAACAGGGTGGTGATCATGGCGCGCTTGCCGCCCAGTTGCAGGGCGTCGGGGTTGAGTTGGTCAATCACCGCCGGAGAAACCATTTTTTCGAACAGCCGCCGCTGGGCTTCGAGCCGTTTGCGTTCGGTCAGGTCGTCAAGTACGATGGCGACACCTTGCGTGGCCTGGCGGGCATCTTTTAGCGGGGAGATGTTGAAGCGCAAATCCACATCGCCGCGTTCCGGCAGGCGGGAACTGACTTCCAGCCCGAGGATGGGCTGCTCGGTGATGCGTACCTGGGTAACGGATTTGCGCAGTTGCTCGCTGATGGGGGGGATGCACTCGCCCAGGTCTTTGCCGATGATGTTCTCGCCGGATTTTCCCAGAATGGCTTCGGCGGCGCGGTTGCAGAGCGTGATCTGGTCTTCAATATCAGCGGTGATGACGCCGCTGGCGATGGAGGCGAAGACGTTGTCCATCAGGTTTTTGAGTTCGGTCACTTCTGCCAGTGTGCGGCGGACGGATTCAAAGAGTTGGGCGTTTTCAATTGCAACGGCGGCCTGGTTGGCAAACCCGGCCAGCAAGTCGCGGTCACTTTCGGTGAAGATGCCGGAGCGAATGCGGTTATCGGCGTAGATTACGCCAGTGATTTCTTCCTTGACTTTGAGTGGAACGCACAGGATGGAGCGCAGGTTGTAAGCGATGATGCTGGCCTGTCCCCCGAAGCGCGGGTCTTCCTGGGCATTGGTGGTGACGATGGGGATATTCTCATCCAGTACGCGGTTGATGATTGTGCGGCTGATGGCGAACTCGGAGGGGTCAATGGATTCCTGTTCCCAGTTGCGGGCGATGCGGATTTTCAGTGATCCGTCTGCATCCCGCAGCATCAAAAAACCGCGCTCGGCTCCCGTCAGGCGGATGATGGTATCCATCACGATGCGCAGCACGTCGTTGAGTTCCAGCGAGGAGTTGACGATGCGTCCGATGTCTGCCAGGGCGTGCAGGTCTTTGAGTTCATCCTCGTGGCGGGAGACGTGTTTGCTGATATTGTCGAGGTGGGTTGCCAGTTGGGAAAGGCGGGTGAGCGTTTCTTCCGGGAGGCGGGCGGAACTATCGCGGATCTGATTGTGGATGGTCAAAATCTGGCGACTCAACTCTTTGAGTTGCCGGTCCGGGGTGAACAATGCGGTAGTGGTGGAATCGCCGGTCATGGGAGGGTACGAAGCGCGGGTGTATAGATAAGTTCCGTTTCCTTAGTTTACACCAAAAAAGCCAGTTGTGGAACCGGTGTGCGTAAAAGAGTGCAGGCAAAAGTGTGGAACTTGGGCAGTTGTACCTGGTTTTACTTGTGCGAATACACGCGAATTATGATAATTATCATGGATTCGCATGACAAATCCTATTAATAGGATAAATCAGATATGGTAGAATTGCCCCGCAACTTTCCGCCAAAAGGCGGGTTTGGAAACTTTGCAAGCGGAATGGGTTTGATGATCGAAATTCGTGGAGGCAAATGCCCGTTTGCTGGTAAAATCCAGGGACTTCCGGCGATGCCGGATTGTTGCTGATGTGCTAAGGAGTGAATATGCTCGATACCTGGTTGTATATTGGCATTTTTGTTATCGTAGCCCTGCTGATTCCTGCGGTTGCCATTCTGATTCCGAAGGTAATCGCACCTCGCAAGCCCAACCCAATCAAACTGGAAACGTATGAATGCGGTATTGAAACCGTTGGTGAGTCGCAGGTTCAATTCCGCGTCCAATACTATATTTTTGCCCTGGTATTCCTGATCTTCGATGTGGAGACGGTTTTTCTCTACCCGTGGGCAGTGGCCTTCAAACAACTGGAGATGTTTATGGTGGTTGAAGGTATCATCTTCATTTTGATTCTGCTGGCAGGGCTTGCTTACGCTTGGAAGAAAGGCGTTTTGGAATGGGCATAAAGACTTCAAAGGGTACGATCTTTGAAGTCTTTTGCGGCTGGACTACTGGTTGAAGGAGAAACTGAATGAGCGATCCCATCAATCTGATTTCGACTTGGTTTCACAATTTGTTGTTGGGTTGGGGGCTTTCTGAGGGCCTTGTAAATTTCATCGGTGATTTGGTTGGTGCCGGCATCGTGGCAACCGTCGCGATGCTGATTGTGATTCTGCTGATTTGGGTGGAGCGCAAAATCGCCGGTCGTATGCAAGACCGCCTGGGCCCCAATCGTGCCGGTCCCTACGGGCTGCTGCAACCCTTCGCAGACGTGATCAAAATCATGACGAAGGAACTGATCACCCCGCAAGGGGCGGATACCGTACCCTACAACCTCGCCCCGATTCTCTCGGTGGCGGCGGTGCTGCTGATCTGGGCAGTGGTACCCTTCGCTTCCACCGTGGTCGGCGCGGATATCCACGTCGGCGCGCTGTACATCATCGCGGTCGGCTCTTTCGGAATTGTTGCCGTGTTGATGGCGGGCTGGTCTTCGGATAACAAGTTTGCCCTGTTAGGCGCGGCGCGTGCTGTGGCGCAGATGGTCTCTTATGAAGTTCCGATGGTGCTGGCCCTGCTGATTCCGGTGCTGCTGGCTGGTTCGATGGGACTGACCGGCATTGTGGAAGCGCAAAACGTCTGGTTCGTCGTCCTGGCCCCGATCGCCGCCCTGGTGTTTCTGGTTACCTCAATGGCGGAGGTCGGCCGGGCGCCCTTTGACCTGCTGGAAGCGGAATCAGAGATTGTTGCCGGGTTCCACACCGAGTATTCGGGGATGAAGTTTGGCATGTTCTATGTAGGCGAGTTCCTGCACGTTTTCACCATCGGCGCGCTGATTGCCACCTTCTTCCTGGGCGGCTGGCGCGGCCCCGGGGCGGAGACTTACCCGATTTTGGGGTTCGTCTATTTCTATGCCAAAGCATTCCTGGGTTATTTCGTCATCACCTGGATCCGCCTTTCTCTGCCGCGTATCCGCATTGACCACATGCTGGCCTTCAGTTGGAAGTTCCTGACCCCGTTGATTCTCACGGTTCTGATGGTCACGGCGATCCTGGTCAAAGTCCTGGAAGGGACGAATATCTGGGTTTACACCCTGGGGATGCTGGTTGCTAACCTGTTGATTCTCTGGGCAACCGTGGAAATCCTGAAATGGAAAGAGCGCACGCAGCCGCGCCGCCAGGAGTTTGAAGGCCGTCCGGTGGCCGTTGCCCCCAAGTCCCCGACTTCGGCAAATTCGTAGGAGCGATCTATGAGCGGTTTGGAAATTGTCTTTTTGGTGGTCGCGCTGATCACCCTGTACGCCGCCCTGGAGGTGGTCACCACCAATAACCTGATTCACGCGGCATTGTGGCTGATCGTCACCCTGCTGGGTGTGGCAACCCTGTACATTTTGCTGAATGCTACCTTCCTGGCGGTGGTGCAGGTGATGGTGTACATCGGGGCGATTGCGATCCTGATGATTTTCGCCATCATGCTGACGCGCAAGGTTGGCGAGGCGGAAGAAGTTCAGGTCAACAAAAACTGGCCGGTCGCCGCAGCCTTTGGCTTTTTGATGTTTGCCGGGCTGGCAGTAATTGTGATTTTCTCCGGCAAAGGGGATGTGACGATGCCCGCCGGGGTGGATAGCGGCCAGGTTGTGGCCGAACTGGGGAAGGCGCTGGTCTCCCCGGATGCTTACGTTCTGCCCTTTGAACTGGCTTCTGTACTGCTGCTGGCGGCGATGATTGGAGCCATTGTCATCGCCTGGAAAAATAGCGCCGGGAGGTCCCAATGATTTCACTGAACTGGTTTCTGATTTTTGCCGCGGCGTTGTTCAGCGTTGGGCTGTACGGCGTTTTAGCCCGCAAGAACGCCATTCTGATCCTGATGGGCATTGAACTGATGCTTAACGCCGTCAACATCAACCTGGTGGCGTTTTGGCGGTACAACAATCCGGCGGTTGTCACCGGACAGGTTTTTGCGATCATCGTTTTCGCGGTCGCTGCTGCGGAGGTTGCCGTCGGCCTGGCATTGGTGATTTCGCTCTATCGCCGCCGCCGCACCATCGCCGCGGATGAGATTGATTTGATGAAATGGTGATCTGGCGAGTTAACCCGTTGGCACACAGTCAATTGGTCAACTGCATCTAAAACACGAGGCACTTATGGAAATTACAACCTTAATCTGGCTCATTCCACTGCCGCCGTTGCTGGCATTTTTCCTGATTGTGCTGTTTGCCAATCGCAGCAAGGTGATCAGTCACACGCTGGCGGTTGGCGCAGCGTTCCTTTCCTGGGCCGCCGGGATGTACGTTTTCTGGCAGGTGGTGCAGGTCGGACTGCATCACCTGGGCGAGGAACCGTTTGAATCCTCCATCCCCTGGTTCCCCGTCGGAGAGGGCGCGTTCCGCATCGGGATTTTGATTGACCCGCTCTCGGCGGTAGTGCTCTTCTTCGTCGCCTGGACGGTGCTGATGATCTTCATCTACAGCGTCGGCTACCACAACTTCGGGCAGCCCAAAGGCGACCACGACCGCAAGGGGTTGCCGCCGCACGGCGCAACCGTCACCGACGAGCATGGGCACAAACACAGGGTGATGTCCATCGAACCGATGTACTCGCGGTTCTTCGCCTTCATTGGGCTGTTCGCCTTCGGGATGTTTACCCTCGTGGTTTCGGATAACCTGCTCACCCTCTTTGTGGGCTGGGAGATTATGGGGTTGTGCTCCTACCTGCTGATTGGCTTCTGGTTTGCCAAGCCCTCCGCTCGTGCCGCGGCTATCAAGGCTTTCCTGACCACCCGTGTCGGGGATGTGTTCATGCTCCTGGGCATCGCCTACCTGTACTCGATGACCGGCACGCTCACCTTCCGGGAAATCTTCACCCCGGAGACTCTTGAACGTTTGGCAAAAACCCCCGCTTACTTCTTCGGCCTCTCCGCCGCCGGGCTGATCGGCATCCTGCTGATTATCGGCACCATCGGGAAATCGGCACAATGGCCGCTCCATGTCTGGCTGCCGGACGCGATGGAAGGCCCCACCCCGGTTTCGGCGATGATCCATGCCGCCACGATGGTTTCGGCAGGTGTTTACATGGTCATCCGCATGTTCCCGCTGCTCTCCGCGGGGGCCGGGCACGGGATGACCCCGCCGATGCTTCTGCTGGCTTTTATCGGCTCGTTCACCGCTCTGTTTGCCGCTACAATCGCCGTAGCGCAGAACGACATCAAGCGCGTTCTGGCTTACTCCACAATTTCGCAACTCGGTTTCATGGTGGCTGCCCTGGGCGCGGGCGCCTATGTGGCGGCAGTCTTCCACCTGGTGACGCACGCTTTCTTCAAGGCATTGTTGTTCCTCGGCTCCGGTTCGGTGATTCACGGGATGGAACACGGCATTTTCCACGTGGACGATCACCACACCGACCCGCAGGACATGATGAACATGGGCGGTCTGCGCCACAGAATGCCGATCACTTTCTGGACTTTCGTGATCGGCGGCTTTGCGCTTTCCGGGTTCCCCTTTGTGACTGCGGGTTTCTGGTCGAAGGACGAGATTTTCGCCGACGCCTGGGGGCATGGTCATCCCTGGGTATTCTGGGTGCTGGCGATTGCCGCCCTGCTGACCGCGTTCTACACCATGCGGCAGATCACCCTCACCTTCCTCGGGGAACCCCGCACCGAAGCCGCCAGGCACGCACACGAAACCCCCTGGACGATGACCTTTCCCCTGATGGTACTGGCATTTTTTGCCGTGGTTGCCGGTTGGGTGGGCATCCCGGAGCATTTTCCGGGCATCGGCGGGCTGTTCCCAAACTGGGCGCATGGCGTGATCTACACCCTGCCTGAGGTCCCCGAAGTGGAAGCCGCTTTCTCCTGGATTCCGCTGCTGACCTCGCTGGCGGTTTCTCTGGGCGGGCTTTTGGCAGGCTGGCTGGTTTACCGTGATTTCAAGGTCGGTGCCACCGACCCGCTCGAAAAATGGCTTGGCCCGGTTTACCCTGTGTTGAAGAACAAATACTACTTTGACGAGTTGTACGACAAAATTTTCATCAAACCTGCGATCTGGTTCTCGGAGAACATCTCCTACCTGTGGATGGATCGCAAGATGATTGACGGGGTCCTGCACTGGGTTGCCCGCGTGACGGTTGTGATTGGCGATTTCTTCCGCAACAAAATCGACCTGCCGATTATCAACGGCTTTGGCGATTTTGTCGGCTACGGCGGCAAGAAACTCGGCAACAAGATACGCGTCGTCCAAACCGGGCGGGTGCAGCAGTATATGCTGATGGGACTGGCCTTCGTTCTTGTGGCTGTGTTTTATTACATTTACAAATACAAAATGATGTTCCCCTAGCCATGCAAGACCCTAAACGTCTCTCCCGCTTTTAGAGTTTGTGTCCGGCAAACCTTTTCAGGGATTTCAAGCCCCTAAAGGTTTCAGAATTTCCTCCTTGAGGAGTGTTCCTATGGAACTTATCGAAAGCAATTTGCTCTCTTTCATCCTGTTCTCTCCGTTGGCGGTGGCAATTGTGGTTGCCTTGCTGCCCTCCAAAGAGAAAACGCTCATTCGCTGGGTCGCCTTTGCGGGCAGTCTGATCCCCTTCGGCCTTGCGCTGCTGCTGTGGTTTAACTTTCAGCGCAATTGGGCGGGTTTTCAGTTTGAGGAAGTGCGCGTCTGGTACGATGCGATTCACTCCTCGTACCATATCGGCGTGGACGGCATCTCGCTCAGCATGGTGCTGCTGACTACGCTGCTCACCCCGCTGGCGCTTCTGGCCTCCTTCAAAATCGAAGACCGAGTCAAGGCTTACATGGCCTTGTTCCTGCTGTTGGAAACCGGCATGTTAGGCGTCTTCCTCTCCCTGGATTTGCTGCTGTTCTTCGTTTTCTGGGAAATCGGCCTGGTTCCGATGTTCTTCCTGATCAACCAGTGGGGCAACGAGAAGGGCGAACGCGAACTCTGGGGCGGCATCAAGGTCAAAGCCCGCAGTTACGCCTCCTTCAAATTTATGATTTACACGATGGCCGGTTCGCTCGGCTTGCTGCTGGCGATCCAGATGATTGGCGTGATTTCCGGGACATTTGATTTGCCCCTGCTCTACGAACGCTGGACTTCGGTTGACCAGCCCATCCTGGGAATGTCGGTGGGCACCGTTAAAACGATTGCTTTCTGGGCCTTTGCAATTGCTTTTGCCCTCAAGGTGCCGGTTTGGCCGTTCCACACCTGGCTGCCCGACGCCCACACTGAGGCCCCCACCGCCGGTTCGATGATCCTGGCAGGTGTTCTCCTGAAACTGGGCGCCTACGGCTTCCTGCGGCTGGTGCTTCCGCTTTACCCCGCGGAGGCCCGCCAGTATTCCGGGATTTTGGCGTTCCTGGCGGTGATGTCCATCATCTTCGGCGCGCTGAGTTCTTTCGGGCAGACTGACTTCAAGCGGCTGGTAGCCTATTCCTCGGTCAACCACATGGGCTTTGTGGTGCTGGGAATCGCCGCCGCCGCCTACGCCCAGGGCACGGAGAGCGCGGCTATCGCGGTCAATGGCGCGGTGCTGCAAATGTTCAACCACGGGCTTTCGGCGGCGGGGATGTTCTTCCTGGTGGGCGTGATTTACGAGCGCACCCACACCCGCGACCTGAATGAATTTGGCGGGCTGTTCCCGCTGGTGCCGGTCTATGGCGGTATCCTGATCTTTACTTCGATGGCTTCGCTGGGCCTGCCGGGGCTGAACGGGTTCATCTCCGAATTCCTGGTCGTGCGCGGCACCTGGGGAGTCGGCTGGGTTTTCCCGATGTTCACCGCCCTCGCCATGATTGGTCTGTTCTTCACGGGCGCGTATATCCTCAAAGGAATCAAGATGGTGCTGCATGGCCCGTTGAACGAGAAGTGGATCGGCCATCTGACCGAAATCAACGCCCGCGAGATTATCGTCATGGCGCCGTTGATGGTCCTGATGCTGGTCATCGGCATCTGGCCGGCCTGGATTTTGAATGTCATCAACCAGACGGTATCGGCACTGTTTTAGTTAGATAGTCGCGTAGTCGGATAGTCTCATGGTCGAGTGGCCGGGAACCTGGTTTGGCGGCTGCGAGACTGCAAGACAACCTGACTATCGAACTACAAACCGAGGTGTTCAATGCAATTTCCGATCTTAAGCGTCATTGTTTTTCTGCCAGTTGTAACCGGTGTGCTGATTTTGCTCTTCCCCAGTGAACGGAAGGCTGAAATCCGGGTTACGGCGCTGGCTGCGGCCGCGGCTGCGCTGGGGCTTTCCACCTGGCTGTACTTCTCCTACGATGTGGCCGTCGGCGGCTACCAGTTTGTCGAGCAATACACCTGGCTGGAGGCCCTGGGAATCTCCTACCATGTCGGCGTGGACGGGTTGAACACGCCGCTGGTTTTGCTGACCGGCGTGGTGATGTTCACCGGCGTGCTGATTTCCTGGGGAATTGACGACCGCCCGCGTGAGTTCTTCGCCTTCCTGTTCATCCTGGCGACCGGCGTGTTCGGCGTTTTCGTAGCCCTGGATATGTTCATGCTGTTTTTCTTCTACGAAATCGCCGTCTTCCCGATGTACCTGCTGATTGTCATCTGGGGCTGGAAGGTGACCCGCGAATACGCTGCCATGAAACTGACCCTGTACCTGTTCATCGGCTCGGTGGTCGCTCTGGTTGGCGCGCTGGCGATGTACTTCACTTCCGGGCTGGGAACCTTCGATATGCTGACCCTGGAGGGCGCGAACTTCTCCGTCGGGTTCCAGAAATTCTGGTTCCCCTTCGTCTTCCTCGGCTTTGCGGTGCTGGGCGGTATCTGGCCCTTCCACAACTGGTCGCCGGATGGTCACGTCGCCGCCCCGACAGCGGTTTCGATGTTCCACGCAGGCGTGCTGATGAAACTGGGCGCTTTCGCCGCGCTGCGGGTGGGCATCATGCTCCTGCCGGAAGGGGCCAAGTTCTGGATGCCCTTCATCATCCTGCTGACCATCGTCAACGTGGTTTACGGTGCTTACATCGCCATGGTGCAGACCGATTTCAAATATGTTATTGGTTTCTCTTCGGTTTCGCACATGGGGCTGGTAGCGATGGGCTTCGCCACACTCAACCATGACGGGATGATTGGCGCCGGAGTGCAGATGTTTTCCCACGGGGTGATGACGGCGCTCTTCTTTGCGGTGGTCGGAATGATTTACGACCGGGCGCATACCCGCCAGATTCCCGAATTGGGCGGTTTCGCCAAGAAGATGCCGCTGGTAGCGGTGGCCTTCATTGTGGGCGGCCTGGTCTCGATGGGGATGCCCGGTTTCTCCGGCTTTGTGGCGGAGTTCCCGATTTTCATGGGCGTCTGGCAGGTTCAGCCCTGGATTGCAATTGTGGCTTCCATTTCGATTGTGATTACCGCCTCGTACATCATCCGCATCATCAGTAAAGTCTTCTTCGGGAAAATGCCCGAATCGTATGCGGATCATATTCACGATGTGACCGTTTTGGATAAAGTCGCTTTGACGCTTTTAGCGGGCATCCTGATTGTGGTCGGGGTGTACCCGTCCATCATGGTTCCGATGGTTGAATCAGGCGTTGAAAACGTCTTGCGCCTGTTGGGAGGTGCATAAGTGTCTGGGATTGATATGACAATGATTTTGGCAATCCTGCCCGAAATTCTGCTGCTCGTTCTGGCTGTGCTGGTGCTGGCTTTTGACCTGATCTGGCCGGATGACCGCAAGCGCGGCCTGGGCTGGCTGACCGCCGGAGGGCTGGCGCTGATTTTTGTGGTCAGTCTGCTCTTTGCCCGCCCCGCCGATGAGGGTGTCCTCCTTTGGGGGGGGATGGTGCGCTTTGACTGGCTGGGCTTCGGCTTCAAGATGCTGTTCATCTTTGGGGCGGCGATCACCGCCCTCCTGGCGATGGATGTCAAAAACCTCGGCGAGCGCGGTGAGTTCTACACCCTGATGCTGGTCTCCACAATGGGGATGAGTTTGATGGTCTCCTCCGCCGACCTGATTATGCTCTACCTGGCAATTGAGACCACCTCCATCCCGATGTACATCCTGGCCGGGTTCTTCAAGCAGGACGACGAATCTGCCGAAGCCGGTTTCAAGTATATGCTCTTCGGGGCGATGGCCTCGGCGGTGATGCTCTACGGGTTCAGCCTGTTGTTTGGATTTTCCGGGACGACGAGCATCTCCGGGCTTGCCTCTGCTGTCCAGAACGGGGTGATTGCGCCGATTCCCTTGATGGGCAGCGTGATCCTGGTTTTGGTGGGATTCAGTTTCAAAATTTCAGCCGCGCCCTTCCACTTTTGGGCACCGGACGTCTACGAGGGCGCACCGACTCCGGTTGCCGGGTTCCTGTCTACGGCTTCGAAGGCGGCGGGTTTCGCGGTGCTGATTCGCTTCTTCCTCACCGCTCTCCCCACGATCAGCAATGACTGGGGAACGATTATTGCCATCATCTCGGTTGCCACGATGACGCTGGGCAACTTCCTGGCACTCAACCAGACCAATATCAAGCGGATGCTGGCCTATTCCTCGATAGCACATGCCGGGTACATGCTGGTTGGTATTGCCGCGGTGACGCCATTGGGGACGGTAAGTGTGATTTTTTACCTGATTGTCTACCTGGTGACCAACCTGGCGGCTTTTGGCATTGTGAGTACCTTTGGGCGCAAAACCGGTTCGGATGAAATCCGGGCCTATGACGGCTTCAGCCGCCGCGCACCGGGGCTTGCGCTTGCCATGATGGTGGCGTTCCTCTCCCTGGCAGGGATGCCGCCTTTTGGCGGTTTCATCGCCAAAGTGCTGGTGTTCGCCGCTGCGGTGCAGGCGGATCTGATCTGGCTGGCAGCAATCGGTGTGCTCAACTCGATTGTAGGGTTGTACTACTACCTGATTGTTCTCAAGCATGTTTACCTGTACCGTTCCGATGCGGAAGATGTGCCCATTCCGGTCGGTACGCCGACCCGCATCTCGCTGACGGTGCTGACCTTCGGTGTCATCCTGCTGGGTGTGATTTTCGCCCCCTGGTTCGGCTGGTCAGCGAGTTTCGCGGCTTCGCTGTTCTGATCGTGGTGCACAGACCCTAAAGGTCTTCAAGACCTTTAGGGTCTTTTGGGTGCAGGCGAATGTTGTAGAAAGATTGCTATCTGCCGAACTACACCGTTTTCACGCTTTGGACCCATCCCCCCTGTATCCCCCCTTCCCCAGGGAAGGGGGGACTGGACTTTTCGGTGTGTGTGCGGCGCACTCCGTGCGCCGCACACACACCTGACAAACACGCCCCTCCCCCATTGGGGGAGGGGTCGGGGGTGGGGGGACACTCGACAATGCAATGCTGAATTTTGCTCAATTTCTACATCTTTTGCTTGCACCCGGTCTTTTAATTTCGTTGACGATTGCCAAAACCCTATGTTACAATTCGCACACTATGACCTCGCCTGGCAATAAAAGACGAGACAATGTTCAGTACGCTTATAATTTGACATTAGCCGCTGTCGCCGGGCAGGTGGGTTGTTTGACGCTGGTGATTGTCATCGCCAGTTTGTTTGTCGGGTTGTGGCTGGATATTCACTTCGGCACGAAACCGCTGTTTACAATCATCATCATGATTGCCAGTGTGCCGGTGACTCTTGGCTTGATGTTCTGGGTGGTAAGAAACGCGACATCTCGCATACAGTCCGTTCAAAAACCGAACACAGAAACCACAGATACAAATTCCGAAACCAATCAGGAGAGGGCAGATAGTGGAGAATAAACAACGCTTTTTCGGCATCCCGAACCGTTACCTGGTTTTAGCCATTGTTGTCATTTCCATCATTGTGTTTTATGTGATGAAGGTGCCGGTGATTATGCCCCACGTGCAACTCCCGGCTGAAAAGTTCAGCGAACATGGTTTCCTGACCAATACACTGGTGGCAACGTTCCTGGCGGATATTATCCTTATCGCTTTGGCTTTTACCGTCAAACGCTCCCTTTCGGGCGATTCGCTGGTTCCCAAAGGGATGGCTGGTGCCATTGAAGCCCTGCTGGAAGCCATCCTCAACTTGACGGAATCCACCGCGGGGAAATGGACGAAGATGATCTTTCCCTGGTTTGCGACGATCACGCTCCTGGTGCTGATCGCCAACTGGATGGAGTTAATCCCTGGTGTGGATAGCATCGGCATTATCAATCAGGAACATGTGG
>CAZPSL010000211.1:0-4530 GCA_964589145.1 uncultured Anaerolineales bacterium | reverse complement strand
ATAGTTCCGCCGCCGAACCCGAAGATGCGTACATGGCTCGGCTGGAAGAGGAATTGAAGAGCCGCGAGTCGTGAGTCGTGAGTAGGGAGTCGGGAGTTGGGAGTTGGGAGTTGGGAGTTGGCGAAATGATGTCCGCCTGCTGCCCGCGGCTCACCCCTGACGATTTGCCGCGAACGACTTTCCCCCTGGAGAATCTATGACCGAAGAGAACAACACCCCTGACCCTGTTGAGACCCCTGCCCGCGCAGAGAAAACCGGCCCCGCCTGGGGACGTATCACCGCCTGGGGCGGGCTGCTGGTTTTGCTGGCCCTGGTCGGTTTTGGGCTGGTACGGGCGCAGCGCGGCCCGGTTCGGGTTGGCGATCAAGCCCCGGATTTCACGCTGACAACCTACGACGGCGATGAAATCTCCCTGGAATCGCTGCGCGGCAAGGTGGTGGTGCTCAATTTCTGGGCCTCGTGGTGCAAGCCTTGCGAGCAGGAAGCCGCCGATATGGAAGCCGCCTGGCAGTACTACCAGCCCAGCGGTGAGGTGATCTTTTTGGGCGTGGCATACACCGATACCCCCACCGAATCCCGGAAGTACCTCGCGAAATTCGGCATCACCTACCCCAACGGCGATGACCTGGGAACCCGCATCTCGCAGGCATACCGCATCCGCGGCGTCCCGGAGACCTACATCATCGGGCGCGACGGGGTGATTGTCTCCACCCAAATCGGCCCCTACCGCTCCCTCGCCGACATCCAGCGCGCGGTGGAGCAGGCCCTCGCCGCCCCCGCTCCCTAGACCCTGTTATGAACTTTTCTATTGCCCCCACCCCCAGCCCCTCCCCCTGAGGGGGAGGAAAATACACCACTTGGCGATTGCTCCCCCCTTCCCTGGGGAAGGGAGACAGTAGGGTTTCTGCTGCCTGCATCACAGAAAGTGCATAACAGCCTCTAACGTCCTAACTCCCAAACTCCTATCCCCTAACCTTCTTCCTCCCTTCATGGACATTGGCTCTCTCCTCCTCATTCTCGCCCTGCTGATACCGGTGGTGCTGTTCATCGCCCGCCCTTTCATCGAGCAGCGCGCGACCGCTGTTAGCGCCGAAGAACACGACTATTCGGCCCTGCTCGCCGAGCGTGACCGCATCCTGGATGCCTTGCAAGAACTCGATTTCGACCACACGCTCGGCAAAATCCCCGATTCGGACTACGAAGCCCAGCGCACCCGCCTGATGCGTGCCGGAGCGGACATCTTGCGGCAGATTGACGAGTACGAAGGCCGCACCGCCGAAGAAACGCCAGCGAATGACCGCCTGGAAGCCGCGGTTGCGGAGCGCAAAGCCGCAGCCGAACCCGCCCGCGCGGATGACGAACTCGAAGCCCTGATCGCCGCCCGCCGCCGCACAAAAATCACCAGCGGCAAAGCCAAAGGCGCGGGATTCTGCCCACAATGCGGCAGCCCCGTCTACGAAGGCGACCGCTTCTGCCCCAAGTGCGGACATGCGGTCGAATAGCAGACAGCGGGCAGCCAATGGCAGAGAGCAAGTAACCTGAGTTGCGGACAAACCAAAAGGTGCTGTCCGGGTAACACGAATGCAACAGATCGCACGAATATCTCGAATAGAAAAGCAGAATTCGTGATATTCGTTTCATTCGCGGATTTCCGGGTTACAAAACAGGTGCCCCGCTCTTGATCCGAAATTCAGGTTAAGCAACGACCATAAACCGCCGCCGCGCTGATTCGCCGCCTCGCTGATTCGCTGATTCGCTGACTCGTTGATTCGCTGACTCCCCTCCCACCATGCCCCGAACCCGAACCTTTCTCCTGCTCATCCTGCCCGCCCTGCTGCTTGGGCTGACCTCCTGCATCTCCCTGGCGGAGGACATCACCCCGCCCCCTGGCTACCAGCCGCCGACCGCGGTGCCGCGCACGCCCACCGCGGATGCCCCCGTCTACCCCGTACTGCCCCCCGACCCGGTGCGCGGCGAAGCGCTCTATGCCGAAAATTGCGTGCCTTGCCACGGGGAAAACGGGCTGGGCGACGGCCCCGACGCGTCGGGCCTCCCCAACCCGGTCGCTCCGCTCGGCGACCCTGCCCTGGCGCGCCAGGCAGCCCCCGATGACTGGTATCTGAAAGTCACCAACGGCGATTTGCAGCGTTATATGCCGCCTTTCGGCAATTTGAGCGTGTCGGAGCGGTGGGATGTGATTGCTTACGCTTACACGTTGAGCACCACCCCGGCGGAAGTCGCCCGCGGGCAAGAACTTTACGCCGAGAACTGCGCCGAATGTCACGGCGAACGCGGTCAGGGGGACGGTCCCGACGCCGGTTCGCTGAGCCACTCCCCGGTAAATTTCACCGACCAGTCTTTCATGGGTGCACGCTCCGCAGCGGATTTGTTCGAGTCGATCAGTTACGGCAGGGAAGATACCGAGATGCCGGATTTCAGTCAGTTAGCGGAAGCAGACCGCTGGGCGTTGACAGCATTTTTGCGGACGCTGACTTTTGCGGAACCCGCCCCGGAGAGCGGTTTAACGGAAACCCCGGAGGGGGAGGCCTCCCCTGAGGTCATGCCAACCCCACCGGATGCCGAGTCCGCAACCCCTACCCCGGAAGCGGAATCCCCCGAAAGCGGGACAGTCACCATCTCGGTTATCGCGGTCTCCGATGAACCCATCCCGACCGGTACGGAACTCACCTTCCACAGTTACGACCACGAAACGATGACCGAGGTCTACTCCACAACAGCGAAGATCCCGGAAGACGGCACCGTCAAAATGGAAGATGTGCTGCTATCCCCAGGCAAATTTGTCTTTGCTACGGTTGAACACGAAGGTGTGCTTTACGGCTCCGATGTGGTTGTGGTGGAACCGGAGACCACCACGCTGGATTTGACCATCCATTTCTACGGGCGCACCACCGACCCAGGGGTGCTGAACGCCGAGCGGCTGCATATTTTCTTCGATTTCAGCGTTCCCGATACGCTGGGCGTGTTTGTGATTTATATTTTCACCAACCCATCCGGCAAGGTCCTGACGGCGGATGCTCCCGAAGACCCGGCGATTGCGTTTACTTTGCCGGATGGCGCGGCGAACTTGCAGTACGATGTGGGGTCCGGACTTGTCCCCATTGAAACTCCCGATGGCTTTGGCGTGCAAATGGTGTACCCTTCGTCCACAGAGCCCTATCAGGTGCTCTACTCCTTTGAGATGCCCTACGAGAAGGAGAAAGTGACCTTTGCGCTGCCGATTGCGATGCGCACCGCCGCCGGAATTGTGCTGGTGCCGGAAGATGGTGTCAAATTCAAGAGCAGCCAATTCGAAAAGGCCGGAATGCAAAACATTGAGGGCGTTTCTTATACCCTTTACAACAGCGACAGTCTGAACCCCGGCGACTCCATCTCCATGACCGTTTCCGGCAAGCCTGCGAACCGGCCTTTCGGGGCGGCGGGCAGCAGCGACACGCGCACCGGATTGATGATCGGAATGATTGCGTTGGGCGTGGCACTGGGCGGCGCGAGTATGTACCTTTGGCTGCGCGCACGCGCCGACGAAAACGATTCTGCCGATCTGGAAACCCCTGCCGAAACCCCTGAAGATGTGCTGGATGCCATCATCGCCCTGGACGATCTCTTCAAGGATGGCGAAATTCCCGAAGAGGCCTACCGGCAACGCCGCGCCGCGCTGAAAGCGCAATTGCAGAAGATGCTGGATGAGCAGGACGATGCCAGTGAAGGGGGTTAGGGAGTTGGGGATCAGGGATTGGGAATTGGGCAGCAAGACACAGTCCCGCACCCTGACTACCCGACTGCCTGACTATCTGACTACCCGACCACTCGACCACCCTCCCCCATGATCAGCGTCCGCAAACTCGTCAAGCGATTTGGCCCCAAAGTGGTGCTGCGCGGCCTGGATTTCGAGGTCGAATCCGGGGAATTTGTGGCGCTGCTCGGCCCCAACGGAGCGGGCAAAACCACCTTTTTGCGGATTCTGGCCTCGCTCTCGCGCCCGACGATGGGGCAGGTGCGCATTGCGGGGTATTCGCTGCCCCGGCAGGCAGCGGCGGTGCGCCAGCGGCTGGGTGTGGTTTCGCATCTGCCGCTCCTCTACGGTGACCTGACCGCCGAGGAAAACCTGCGCTTTTATGGCCGCATGTATGGCATCCCCGGCATGGACAGCCGCATCCGCGAGGTGCTGGAGATGGTCGGGTTGTACGCCCGCCGCCGCGATCTGGTGCGCACCTTCTCGCGCGGGATGCAGCAGCGTCTCGCCATCGGGCGCGCCGTGCTCCACGACCCGGAGGTGATGCTCTTCGACGAGCCGCACACCGGCCTTGACCAGGACGCCTGCGAGATGCTGGACACCGTCCTGAAAGAGGTCGCCGCCCGCGGGCGCACGGTGGTGATGACTTCCCACGATCTGGCACGCACCGCTGACCTGGCATCACGCTTTGATGTTCTCTCGCACGGCAAAATTGTCGCCTCCGCCCGCCGGGACGAGATGGAACCCGACCGGATTTTGACGTTCTACCGCGAGGCGAT
>CAZPSL010000210.1:0-7276 GCA_964589145.1 uncultured Anaerolineales bacterium | reverse complement strand
CTGGCGATGCTGTAAAGCGTATCTCCCGATTTGACAACGTAGATGCCCCAGCCAGGCGGTGTGCTGCACTCGGTGGGGGTCAATGTTGGGGGGCTGGGAGTGGAGACCGCTGTGGAAGAAGGAGCCGCCGTCGGAGAAGCGGTAGCCGCGGGAACGGCGCTTGGAGAGGGGGACGGGAGAAATTCTGTGGGTGTGGAACTCCCTGAAATGTCCGCCAGGGTCTCCACAGGGGAGGGAGAAACCCCTGGAGACGGGTTAATCGCCCCAGCAGGCTTCCATCCGCCGAAAAAGATAATCATCAGCACGACAGCAACAAGCAGAGAGACCAGCCCGCCAGCAATCCATGCCACCTGTTTTTTTAGACTTATTGCGGCGATGTTCGGCGGCAGGTCGGTCATCTGCTCGGCGGTTAGAACCGGGCACTGTCGATGTGCGAAGGTAAAGCAGTGGCTGTTTTGGTAGCCCAGCCGCACCGGCTGAGGGTTTTTGACGCGGTTACAACAATTCCGGACGGAGGTAAACCCCGCCACGGTATCCGGGTCTTCGCACAGGCCGATGAAGGGACAGCGTCGTTTGAGCATAAGAAACTACGGGCGTGCATTTTGGCAAAACACTCCCCAAAACGCACGCCAAATCCTTGTGTTTCTATTCTATCTTAAAAACTTGGTTGCAAGAAGGTTACCGAAATACCAAAAGTTTGCAAAAACGTCAGAACTGCGCCGACTGGACAAGGTGGCGCAATACCCCTAATCCGGCGGCGCGCCCGGTTGAGAAGCAGGCCGTCAGCAGGTAGCCGCCGGTCGGGGCTTCCCAATCGAGCATCTCCCCGGCGCAAAAGACCCCCGGTAAACCGCGCAGCATCAGATTTTCGTCCAGGGCAGCGAAATCCACGCCCCCGGCGGTGCTGATGGCTTCTGCCAGTGGACGCGGGGAAAGCAGGGGGATTGCCAGATTTTTGATGGCTTCCGCACCCTGGGCGGGCGATTCGAGCGCGGCTTTGGGGGTGAACTCCCGCAGCAAAGCGAACTTCACGCCCCGAAGGTTCACCGTCCGCCGGTAGTACTCCGGGAGCGAGCGCGAGCCGCGTTCCCGGCTGAGCCGCGCCCGCAGGCGTTCCAGCGTCCAGTCGGGGGCCAAATCCAGATGAATGACCGCCTGCCCGTGACGCTCGATCTCCTCCCGCAGGCGCGCCGACGCGGCGTAAATCAGACTGCCTTCCACGCCGTGCCCGGTGATCACAAACTCCCCCCGCTGCTGAAAATCCCCAAAGCGCAACATCACCGCCTTGACCGGCTCCCCGGCGAACCGCGCCCGAAAGTAGTCGCTCCAGGTGACATCGAAACCGCAGTTAGCGGGCTTGAGCGGCGCGACAGGCACGCCCCGCTCCCGCAGCACGGCAACCCAGCCGCCGTCCGAGCCGAGATGAGGCCAACTGGCGCCGCCCAACGCCAGCACGGTCGCATCCGCCCGGAACGCGGTTTCCCCCGCGGGACTGGAGAAGCGCAGCGCTCCTTCGGGAGTCCAGCCCCGCCAGCGGTGCCGGGGGAGAAACGCCACCCCGAGGACGCGCAGCCGTTCCAGCCAGGCGTGCAGTACGGGGCCGGCGTTCATCCCGCGGGGGAAGACCTTTCCCGAAGAGCCGGTAAAGGTTTCAAAGCCCAAATCATGGAACCAGGCCCGCAGTTCGGCGGGGCCGAAGGCGGTCAGGAAGGGTTCGAGGGCGGCGCGGCGCGCCCCGTAACGGGAGAGAAATTGCTCAAACGGCTCGTCGCGGGTGATGTTCAGTCCCCCTTTGCCCGCCACCAGAAATTTGCGCCCCATCGAGGGCATGGCATCGAAAACCGTGACGCGCACACCAGCCCCCGCAATCGTCTCGGCAGCCATCAGCCCGGCAGGCCCGCCGCCGATGACGGCTACGGTGCGCGGGGGTTTGGACTGTGGGGGCATTGGTGGTTTGGTGGGGTGGTAGGTGGGTAACTGGGAGGTTGGTAGATTGGTAATGGTAGATTGGGAATTGGTAAGTTGGGAATTGGGGTAACGCTTCAATCATCACTCCCCGCTCCCCAGTCCCCTGTTCCCTGCTTCACGCCCCAAATACCTGCTCCATCACCTCGGCGGAGGCAATCCCCAGCCCGACCATCGTGCGCCCGGTGTGCGCGCCCAGCACCAGGGACATCGGCCCCATCGGCAGCCAGTGGCATTTGTAGGTCTTGTCCACCAGGTCGCGGAGCATCTGTCCGCCTTCGGGGTTGAAGGAGTACAGCACCTGGGTGTAAACCTCCGAGCCTGCGGGGTAAAAGGTCTTGGCACGCTCTACCAGCCCTTGCAGAGCGCGCTTGAAGGTGCGCGCCTGCCCCATCTGGACGTAGGTGCCGTTGACCTTTTCCACGCCGATGATCGGTTTCAGGTTCAGCACCGAGGCGATCAACCCCTTCATGTGGCTGATGCGTCCGCCGTGGATCAGGTAACTGAGGTCGTTGAGGGTGTAGATGCTCTCGGCGGCGTCTCCGATGCGCCTGGCGAGTGCCAGGGCATCTTCCACCGAGCCGCCAGCCTTGATGACCTGCGCCGCGGCTCTGACCTGCCAGCCCGCCGCGGCAGTGAGGGTTTTGGTATCGTAGTGGGTGACCTTCGCTTCAGGAACCAACTTCGCGGCGGCGAGGGCGGAGTTGTATGTCCCGCTCAGGCCCGAACTCATGTGGATGGAGAGAATCTCCTCGCCCTGCTCGGCGAAGCGGCGGTACACCTCGGCAAAATCCCCGGCGGAGGGCTGCGAAGTGGTGGGCATGTTCCCGCTGGCGTCCAGCAGGTCGTAGAACGCCTCCGGTTCGATGTCAATGCCCTCGCGGTAGGTTTTCCCGTCCAGGGTGACGGTCAGCGGGACGATGGTGATGTTCAGGTCGGCCAGTTCTTCGGGGCTTAGCCCGACGTCGGTGCCGCTATCGGTTACGATTTGCATGGGGTGCTCCTGTGTCAGGTGTTCCGGTGTCAGGTGGTTCAACACGCTTCAATCGTCAATCTTCATTCTTCAGTTATCAATCTCCACCACCCCCGCGCCATCGGATGCCCGGCAAAGATAGACCTGCGGCTCCAGCCCGGTGCGATTCCGGTATCCGAGGGCGACCTTCTGCGCGAAATTTGGGGCTTCGTCCGCTTCCACCAGGGCAACCGCGCAGCCCCCGAAGCCCGCGCCGGTCATCCGCGCCCCAAAGCAGGATTCCTGCTCCTGGGCGATTTCCACCATGGCGTTGAGTTCCGGGCTGGAAACCTCGTAATCGTCGCGCAAACTGACGTGGCTGGCGTTCATCAGCGCGCCGAGCGCCGCCGCATCGCCCGCGCGCATGGCTTCGGCGGCTTGCAGGGTGCGCCCGTTTTCGGTGATCACATGACGGGCGCGGCGGCGGGTGAGCGGATCCAGTTGGGAGGCGCGGGCGGCGAAGGCCTCCGGGATCACATCGCGCAGGGCGGGGACGCCGAAAAACGCGCTGGCCTGCGCGCACTGCGCCACCCGCTCGTTGTAGGCGGAATCCACCAGGCCGCGGCGGGTCGCGGTATCCAGTACGACGACGGCGCTCCCCGGCGGGAGCGGGACCGCCTGCGAGGTCAGGTCGCGGCAGTCAATCAGCAGGGCGTGGCCCTCCTGCCCCAGGGCGGAGATCATCTGATCCATGATGCCGCTTTTCAGTTCCAGCCAGCCGTTCTCGACCCTTTGGGCAGTGAGCGCCATCTCGGCGGGGTTCCAGTCCCAGCGGCTGACCGCCCAGAAAGCCCGCTCGACGGCGAGTTCCAGCGCGGCGGAGGATGACAGGCCTGCGCCTGCGGGGATGTCGCTGGCGAGCACGCCTTCCCAGCCCCGCAGGGGATAGCCCGCTTCGCCCAGCGCCCAGGCCACCCCGCGAACGTAGTTCTCCCAGCCCTCGGCGGGTGCGAGCGCATCGAGGGAGAAATCCGCCGGTTTGGGGAAATCCAGCGAGCGGACGCGGACGCGGCGGTCTGCGCGGGGGCGCAGGGCGATCCAGATGGCGCGGTCAATCGCCATCGGCAGGACGAAGCCGTCGTTGTAGTCGGTGTGCTCGCCGATCAGGTTGACCCGTCCCGGGGCGCGGACAACAAATTCGGGCGGCGTTCCGTAGCGCGCCTGAAATTCGGCGCTGATTTTGGGGAGCAGGGCAGGCATAAAAGAGGATGAAGACCGGCAGTCCTGTCAGGGCTGCCAGTCTTGAAGGCGCAGAGTCAGAACATGGCGCTGAGCAGCACGCCGCAGCCCACCGTGGAGAGAATGGTCAGGCTGATGCCGATGGCGATGGTCGCCAGGAGGGTGTTGCCGCCTTTGCGGGCGAGCGCCCACCAGCCGAGGCCGATGGTCACAAACGGCAAAATCAGGCTGATCGCGGTGCTCACCGCGTAAATCTGGGCTTCGGCTTCATTTTTGATGCCGTAGTTGATGTACAGCAAAGCGCGCACGGAGGCGATGGTCGCAAAGATGCTGACCACAAACGCGGTGATGCTGAGCGGCGTGTGCTTTTCACGGGTGTTGGATGTGTTTGACTCGGTGTTTTCCGTGGTCATGGGTTTGCCCTTTCTGCGAATGAATGTTCAAAGAAGGGGATTTCCTGCCAATTGTAATCGGTTTTTGATGGCTGTCCTTGATTTAACGCAAGTTTGGCGTGTTTGTCGGTGCAGCCTTTCAGTCGGGGTGTCACTCACAAGGGAGCCCCGGAGTTTCATCTGTTTCATGGCAGATGCTTCAAAGTTCATCCGCCAGAAAGTCGCTCACCAGTTTTGGGTTGTTGATGAATTGGTATTCCTCCGGCTGCGTATCGCCGGGGATTTTCTCGAGCAGCCCCAGGTTGCGGGCGTTGGTGAGCAACTGGTTCAGACGGCGGCTGGGGAATTTAATGCCGCGCTGCTCACCCAGTTCCCGGCAGTGTTGGCCGACCTTGTAAGCGGTGGCAGGGTATTTGCAGTTTCGCAAAGCCTCAATAACCAGCACGCGCAGGCGGTAATCGTTGACGTATGGGCCGGGGTTCTGGTTGGGTTTCGGGTGTTGCCGGGAGAGCGGAGTTCCCGAAGGGGCGGTTTCGGTGACGGATTCGATGGAAGGCAGCGGGCGCAGCGGTTGCGAATCTCCGGGTTCTTGCGGGGCTGAAGGAATGGGCTGGAGATTTTCCGCGGGTACGGATTCGGCGATGGGCGACAGGGGCTGAATCTTGTCAAGGGGGGCGGGTTCAACCTTGGGAGCGGAATCCGCTGCCGGTTCCGGGGTCGGAAGGGCGTCCTCAGGGACGGAGGAAGTCTCCTGCGGCTGCGCATCCTCCGCCGGAGGGTGGATTTCCATCAAAATCCCCTTCCCTTTGATCTGCACCAGCCCGCGGCGCTCGGCTTCGCGGGTGAAATCGCTGAACTTGGTGAAATGGCTGTCGGGCAGTTTTTTTTCGTCGAAATTGTGGACTGCACCGCGCATGATCATCTTGATGGATGAAGCCCGCATGGATTTGCCGGTGGCCTGGGCGTGTTCCATCGCCCAAACCAGCAGGTCGAAGGCGGTTTCGGTGTCGGTGAGCGCATCGGCGTAGGGGACAGGGGGGGCGTCTTTTGGGGGGCATTCAGTTTTTTCGGCGGCAGGGGCGGATTCGGGTAACGGCCCAATTTTTTTGAGTTGCCTGCCCTGCCCTGGCAGCAGTACCTCGTTGACGCTGCCCGTGGTTACCAGCCGGATATAACCCAGCCGCTGTGCTTCGAGAATGAAGTCTTTGAATCGCTCGAAGCGGCGCCCGTTGGCATCTTTGTACTTTTTCTCGTCAAAACTGCCCAGCATCTCGGAAAGGGTGTGTTTGACTGCCGGGAAAACGGTTTTTTGCCCGTCGCGTTGCAGTTTTTTGACGGCTTCTACCAATGTTTCGTAGATGTTTTTGCGGGGAGAGCGTTTCTTGCGGCCTGTGGTTTCCTCCAGTAATTCGTGGTAGAAGGCAAATTCGTCGGTGGCCTGCCGCATATAGGGCGAGGTGGTTCCCTTGACTCCGATGGCAATTACCCGCTTGCCGTGGCGGCGCAGTGCGTTTGCCAGCGGGATGAAATCTTTGTCGCCGGTGAGCAGGATGAAGGTGCCGATTTGCGGCTGGGTAAAGAGCACTTCCATCGCTTCGATGGCAATGTGAATGTCCACCGCGTTTTTGCGGGTATGCCGCTCGTTGTTTTCGTAAAAATAAGTCGGGACGTAGATGGGGTCGAACCCGCTGGCCTGAAGCGGGGCGATCACCGTTCCGTGACGGCTCCAGTCGGCGTAGGCGCGGGCCAGCACCACCCGACCGAATTCCTGGCATTTTTCCATCAGGATTTCAAAATTCGGGTTTTTGCCCGTTTTCTCGCGCAGGGAGTAAACGATGTTCTCGAAATCAAAAAAGACGACCGCATCGTTGTCGTTTTCTCGGCTTTCTGGTTTGTCGGTCACTAGAGATCCTCCTCGTTGTTTTTTGCATCTCCTGTGCATATTCTACAACACGTTGGGAGATTCAGCGAATCAGCGAATCAGCGAATCAGCGAGTCAACACTTCGCCGCTTCGCTGATTCGCTGACTCGCTGACTCGCTGATTCAATTCGCGTAACAGTAGAGGCACCCAAACGGGCAGGTATTGTAAGTGCCGATGTCTTTGCTGACCACACATCCGCAGGCGGCACGCTGACCGGGGTCTTTGCGGGGATGGACCTCGATACCGAAGACCGATCGGATGTAATCGTCATCCACGCATTTCCCCGGAGGGATGCCGTACCCGCGCAAATCCAGGGGTTCGGCGCAACTTTGGATTTGCATCCCGTTCTCACGGGCCAGCGCGGCGATGCCGGACATCAGGTTTGCGAACTGTTCTCCGGGCGGGTTGCCGACCTTCAGGGGTTCCAGCCCCGTCCCCCGCAGGGATGCGAACCGCCTGCGGAGTTTGGGGTACCAGTCCATCACGCTGATGACGGAACGGGTCGTGTAGCCGCGCAGGTCGGCGGCGATTTTGGCGTAATTCCCGCGGTGGAACGCAGCCCCCATGCGCTCGCTGAACACAATCGGGTCGTACCGCCAGATCACCCGCTCCGCCCCGACCCGCTCAGCCAGTTCCCGAAAGGTTTCCACGGCGACGGGGTAAGCGGGTGTGTGCGGTTCCAGTTCGCAGGGGTAGTTGGTGAGCGGGTAGTGGAAGTAGTAACGGAAGCCGCGCCCATCCAGTTCGGCAAGGTAGGGGAACAGCGGTCTGGGATGCCGAGTCCAGAAGACGATCACGTCCACGTC
>CAZPSL010000209.1:0-3640 GCA_964589145.1 uncultured Anaerolineales bacterium | reverse complement strand
CGGGAAAGCGGCAAACACTTCCAGATGGCGGGAAAGCCAGCCGGGGTAAAAATACACATCGCTGTCGGCGTAGGCGATATATTCTCCCGGCGCAGCCCCAAAGATAAAATTCCAGGCCCCTACTTTGCCGATGTTTCTATCGGAAAGAACAAGGTATTGAATTTTGCCCGCATCCCGCTCTGCTGTGAGATAGTTCCGCACTTCGGGGCAACTGGCGTTATCGAAAACCATCAAGTCCAGGGGAAGGTCGGCATGTTCCCGCAAACTGGTGAGGCAGATTTTGAGCACGTCCAGACTTTGGGCATAGTAACCGCTCAAAAACGGGATGTAAGTAATCACCGCTGCGGTCACATCCTGGGGTTTGGCAACGTGGGTGATTGATTTGGCAGGGTTCTGTCCGATGCGTGCCATAGTCAGGAAAGCCAGGCTTTGCCGGGGAACAACTTCTGCGCTACGCGGCGGCAGAACATTCCGGCGCGGCGTTTGAGGGGGACAAAGGTTTCAGGTTGCAAGTTGAAGGTTGAAGATTGGGAGGGCTGCGCCAGCACGGTGAGGTAAAGCGGCAGAATCGCCGAGCGGGGACGGCCATGCTTTTGCAGTCTGAGCACCCGAAAACCGGCCTGCTCCAGCGTTTGACGCAGGGTGTGGGCGCTGAAACTGACGAGATGCGCGACCTCGAAACTGTCGTGACAGTACAGGTTGGGGACTTCGATCAGCAGGTAGCCGCCGGGGGTGAGATGCCGCTCCCGCAGGGCGGCGAGGTAATGCACGGGGTCGGGCAGGTGCTCCAGAACGTGCGCCATGCTGATCAGGTCGAAGGGCGGCTCTGCGGCAGCGGTCAAATCGTCGAGGGCAGGGTAAACCGTCAGGCCGCGGGAGCGAGCGTACGCGCGGTAGGCATCGCCCGGCTCCACCCCGCGGGGCTGGCAGGCGTAGCGGTCACGGAAGCGCTCCAGCAGGAGACCGGCGGAGCAGCCAATATCCAGGTGGCGGGAAACTTCGGGCACGGAATCAGCCACAAATTCCAGCAAGGCGGTCGCCCGCCCCTCCTGGGTACGCAAATCTTTCGAGGAGGGGCCTTCGTCGCCCTGGTACATGCGGCGGTATTCGGCGGCGTAGAAATCCGCCAGTTCCGCCTCGCTCATGCGCGGGGACTGGTACACCAGCCCGCAAGTTGCACAAATCCGGTTGTGGATGGTGCGGCCGCGGAAGGTGCGGGTATCGAAGGGGCGGCTGTCGGCGGCGCCGCAGAGGGGGCAGGGAGGGTTCAAGGCTAGTGGTTGAAAGTTGAAAGTTGAAGGTTGGTGGTTGGAGGTTGCAAGTTGGGGGTTAGGGAACCTGAAACTTTCAACCTGCAACCTGTAACGGATCACGCCGCGCGGCGGAGACGGCGAACGCGGCGGGTGAGCGACCAGCGCCAGCCGGTTTCGCTTTCGGGATAGAGAGTGCGCTCCAGAGCGCGCAGCAGGCGGGCGCGGTTGAGGCGGGCGCGGCGCACCTGCCCGTTGACCAGTTCGTGCGTGGCGTCGAGGGTCATGTACATGTTGCGCATCCCGCCGCCGAGCCGGGCGTTGATGGCGGTTTCTTCCAGGTCGTAGTGCGATTTGCCGCCGGGGAGGTGGCTGTAATCGTGGTTCTGGTGGATCACCATCAGGTCGTGGGTGGCATCAATCAGTGGGAAGCGGCTGGCACGGGCGCGATAGATCATCCAGTTATCCCAGCCAGCGCGCCCGATGGCGAAATCGGGCATCTCGGTGAAAAGGCCGCGGGGAAAGACGAAGTAATCCGATCCGGCAGGGGCGTGGAGGCTGCCGCGGGTCTGGACATCCGCCCAGAGACGGGCATCCCAGCCTGGAGAGAAATCCAGCGGCCCGGTAACTTCCAAATCCCAGCGCTGCCCGACCATCAGAAACCGAGGGGTCTGGTCGGCAACCTTGCGGATGATCTCCACGAAAGTGGGCAGGAGCAGAATGTCACCATTGACATAGCACATCAGCGGGCTGGCGCTGGCTTCCCGCGCCAGTTGGAAGATGGAACTGACCAGCGGGGTACCCCATTCGTTGCGCCGCACATCAGGGAGATGCCGCACCCCGAAATCCGCGGCGGCCTCGGCCAGCCCGTCCTCCTCGCCGACGAGGATGACCTCGGTTTCCGGCAGGCGAATCCACGACTGGATGGCGTTGCGCTGAATGGTGTTGATGTGCGGGTCGGTAAAGGGTTTGGGCGCGGAGAAGAGGGTCAGCATGGGGGGGACGGGTTGCAGGTTGCAGGTTGCAGGTTTAAGGTTGAAGGTTACAGGTTGAAGGTTGAAGGTCGGGGACAGGGAACCTTCAACTTTCAACAGAACCAAACGGTCAATCCAACTGCGTTTTGTGGCGCACGCGGGCGTTGATTTCGGTCAGTTCGGGGTGCTGCCGGACGAGGGCGAGGATATCCTGCCAGGTGAAGGTGTCATCGGGGAAGCGGGCGGCAATCTCGCGGGCCAGTTGCAGGTCTTCGGGGGTGTCCACCGTCCAGCGCAGGTGACCGTAGTCGGGCGTGTGGTGCATCAGGGCAATGTGCTGCCCTTCAGGGGTCATCGCGCTGGAATAGGGCACGTCGGGGAGGCTGTACCGCAACTGGTCAACGGGGGTGCCCTCGTAAAAGTAGGGCGTGACGTGCTCGCGCTGGTGGCGGGCGATGGCGTATCGCCAGGCTTTTTCCAGTGCGTCGAAGGTGAAGACCTCCACATCCAGCCCGATGGGGTATGTGCGCCCCCAGGGCGGCGGCAGGCGGTTGGCAACGAAATCGAAGCGCGCCGCCGAGAGTTTTTTGCGCAACCCCAGCGCGCCGGTGCCGGAGAGCAGCAGGCGCACGGCGTCGTCAATCAGGGCAGGGTCAATGAAGGGGCAATCGGCGGTGACGCGCACAATCACATCAGCATGAAAGTGTTTGGCGGTCTGGTAATAGCGGTCGAGAACATCGTTGAGGCTGCCGCGCCCGACGCGGTATCCCTTCTGCTTGCAGAACTCGAAGATGGGGTCATCGCTGGGGTCAAGCGAGGTGGCGACCACGGTCTGATCCACACGCTCGGCGCGACGCGCCCGCTCGACCACCCATTCGAGCATCGGGCGGCCGGCAATTTCTTTCAGCACTTTGCCCGGCAGACGGGTGGAGGTCATGCGGGCCTGGATGATGGTGAGAGTTTTCATAGGGTTGAGAAGTACAAAATTAGAGATTGGAAATTGATATTTTCAGGCTGACAAAGCGATCTCGTAAGCCTCGAAAAGATGCGGGAAGTTCGCTTCCCAGTTTGCGCGGGATTCCGCTAATTGACGGGCTGCGCGGCCCATGGCAGGCAACTGCACCCGATTCTCGACCGCGTGGAGAATCCCCTCGGTGAGGGAATCCACGTCCCCGTCCCGGAAGAGCCAGCCCGCCGTCTGCTCATCATCGCCTTCCATCGGAGACGGGGGGACATACGAAGCGACCCACTCCCGGTTCCCAGGGATGTCGCTGAGCAGAGTGGGCGTGCCGCAGGCCAGGGCTTCCAGCAGGGAGATGGAGGTGCCGTCGCTGTGCGAGGTGCTGATGTAAAGGTCCGCAGCCCGATAGAAATCCGGCAAGCGCGCCTGCGGCACCTGACCGGGGAAATGAACGC
>CAZPSL010000208.1:0-12966 GCA_964589145.1 uncultured Anaerolineales bacterium | reverse complement strand
GGAAGCCAGCGGCTACGAATATGCCCTGGAGCCGGTTGCCCTCCCCGCGGGCGAACCTACCCCGATGACCTGTGTGCGCTGCACCCGCAATCGGCGGCGCACGCTTTTCGAGACCGCCCAGCGGCTGCACTGCAACGTGATCGCTTTCGGCCACCACGCTGATGACCTCGCCCAGACCACGCTCCTGAACCTCTTTTTTGGCGCCCGCCTGGAGACGATGGCGCCCCGCCGCGACTACTTTGACGGGGCCTTCCGCGTCATTCGCCCGCTGGCATACACCCGCGAGAAAGCCCTGCGCCGCTTCGCCCGCGCCAACCCCGATTTTCCGCCCCCGCCCCCGGCCTGCCCGCAGAGCGACCACACCCGCCGCCGTCTCGCCGAAGATTTGCTCCGCCAGGCCGAAACCTGGGCGCCCAACATCCGCAAAAACCTGCTCCGTGCCGGACTGAAAGGCAACAGGCAAAAATTGAGCCTTGATACTTGAAGATCGAAACGCAGAGCGGCAAGATTACCCCCCACTTCGGGTGCAGGCAAAAGATGTAGAACGCCGGTGGTCCCCCCTCCCTTGCCCTCCCCCCGTCGGGGGGAGGGTTGGGTGGGGGGAAAGGAAGCAACGCCCATACGACTGCCCACTTTCTACAACATTTGCTTGCACCCAGAGAACGGTTGTGCCTTTACAAATCTCCCTGCTACGGTATAATCGCTCGGCCTCTTGTCGAAAGAGGCTATCCCACATTAGAAAACTTGCGATATGCACGAGGTAAGCCAATATGCCAAAACGAACCTACCAACCTAAAATTCGGCGTCGCGCGCGCGTTCACGGATTCCGCGCCCGGATGTCCACCAAGGGCGGGCGCAGGGTGCTCAAACGCCGCCGCCAGAAAGGCCGTCACGTCCTGGCGCCGAAGATGAACAACCACGTCAAGAAGATTAATTGGAAGAGTTAACCGGACAAGAATCCGGCAGGCGTGCCACCCAGGCACTGGGATGAAGCGGAAATTTCGTCTGCGGAAATCAACTGATTTCAAGCGGGTGCGGCGGTTAGGGAAATCTTATGCCCACCCGTTTGTTGTATTGATTGTCCACCCGAACGAACTGGAAAGTACACGCTTCGGGGTGAGCGCAGGCCGCTCGGTGGGGAACGCGGTCCTCCGCAACCGGGCCAAACGCCGCATCCGGGAGGCCATCCGTCCCCGCATCGGCGAAATCCAGCCCGGATGGGATTTGATCTTTCTGGCCCGCAAATCCATCCACGAAGCCGGTTCTCCTGAACTCCAAACCGCGATTGACCGCCTGCTCCGACGGGCCGGCGTGCTCAAAGGAAACAATGTCAACTGAGTTCCATCTCGATCACCTGGAAGTCTCCGAAACGGAAGAATCCCACCATCACGACGCAGACCCCAAGATCAGCGATTTGCCCCTCACACCGGGGAATTTGCCGCGCATCCCTTTGCTGCTGCTCATCCGTCTCTACCAGTTGACGTTCTCGCGCACCCTGCCGCCCAACACCTGCCGTTTTTACCCGACCTGTTCCCATTACGGCTATCGGGCGGTTTACAAATACGGCGTGATCAAAGGCGGATTGATGGCTGCCTGGCGGGTGCTGCGATGCAACCCTTTCAACCCCGGCGGGTACGACCCTGTTCCGTAACCTTCAATAATCCGCTTGTGATTATTGAGCATCTGAAAACTATGACCAAAAAACTTACCATTCCCCTGCTTGCCGCCCTGTTGTTGATGCTGGCTTTAAGTTCGTGTTCGGGCAGCCGATTGCAGGCTTCCGGCTGGCCCGGCATCACTGCTGACGACGAGACTGCTTACATCGCTTTTAGCACGCAGGTGTATGCCATCAACCTTGAAAACGGCACGGAGCGATGGCGCTTCCCCGCTGTGATGGAAAAGAACAGCAAGGTCACGTTTTATGCTGCCCCGCAAATCACCGATGACGGGCAGGTGATCGTTGGAGGGTACAACAACATCCTTTACAGCCTGGATGCGAAAACCGGCCAGGAAAACTGGCAGTTTGAAGGCGCAACCGACCGTTACATCGGCAGTACCCTGATTGTCAACGGGAAAATTTTCGCCCCCTCCGCCGATAAAAATCTCTACGCGCTGAATGTGAGCGGACGCTCCATCTGGGCTTCCCCCTTCACCGCGGAGAACGAGAACTGGGCGAAGCCTGCGGCGGGTCCCGATTGCGACTGTGTGTATCTGGCTTCAATGGATCACAGCGTGTATGCCATCAACCCGCGCGATGGCAGCACCCTTTGGCGCAGCGAACCGCTCGGCGGGGCCAGCGTTGGCTCCCCCGCCGTCAGCGAGGATGGGAAAACGCTCTACATCGGCTCGTTCCTCAACGAACTGGTCGCCATCAACGCTGCTGATGGCAAAATCCTGTGGAAGTTTCCCACTGCCGACTGGGTTTGGACCAGCCCTGTCCTGGATGGAGATACGCTCTATTTCGCCGACATCGCCGGCAATTTTTACGCTGTTGACCGCAACACACAATCGCAATTGTGGAGTTTGCCCACCGGCAGCGAAATTGTCGGCACGCCGCTGCTCACCGACGATGGCCTGTACTTCACCAATCAGGCCGGAACGCTGTATGCGGTCACCCGTGATGGCGCAACCCGCTGGACAAAAGAGTTTGACCAGCCCCTCCATTCGGGGCCCATCGCTGCCGGTGACCTGCTTCTGGTCGCCACCGACAAAGGCGACCTGACCCTCTACGCCTTCAACGCCGAAGGCGCTCAGCAGTGGCAGTTCACCACCGCCGAAGAAAAATAGCCACCGCCGCACACCGAAGAGGAAAACCCTATGTGGGATGCCGTAATCTCTGTTTTTATCAACATCCTTCTCATCATCTATGAGTTTCTGGGGCACAACTTTGGGTTGGCGATCATCGCCCTGACCCTGATCATCCGCCTGCTCACCTACCCGCTCACCGCCAAACAGATGAAGAGCACCCAGGCCATGCAGGATTTGCAGCAATCCAAAGAGTGGAAAGAAATCCAGAAAAAATACAAAAACGACAAGGAAAAACTTTCGCAGGAGCAGATGCGCATCTACAAGGAAAAGGGCGTCAGCCCCTTTGGCTCCTGTTTGCCCACACTGATCCAGTTCCCCATCATCATCGCGCTGTACCAGTCCATCACCCGCTCGCTGGCCGTCACCCCGCTGCAACTGCTCAACCTCTCCAAACACATCTCCTACGGTGCGGCACTCATCCCACTAAACCGCCAGTTTTTGTGGATGGACCTCAGCCAGCCGGAGCGCATTTACATCGCCGGATTTGGTTTTCCCTTGCTGGCCGTACTGGTTGCTGCTACCAGTTACCTGCAAACCAAAATGATGACCCCGGTCAACCCGGATTCCGGCGACCAGAGTTCCCAGATGAACCAGATGATGAGCCTCTACATGCCGCTCTTCATGGGCTGGCTGGCGTACAGTTTCCCCTCCGGGCTGGCAATTTACTTTATCACCAGCAACCTTGCCAGCATCATCCAGTACGCGCTGATGGGACGCCTGGATTGGAAAAACCTGCTCCCCAAGAGTATGCAAAAGTAAAAGGGAGAACCGCATGATTGAAGATTTTCGTACCTCTCTCGAAACCACTGCCCCCAGCATTGAGGAAGCCATCCGGCAGGGATTGGCGCAACTGGGAGTCTCTCAGGATGCAGTCGAAATCGAAGTTTTGGATGAAGGCAACAAGGGATTGTTCGGGATAGGCGCGCGGGAAGCGCGTGTCCGCCTGACCCTCAAGGCGGAGCCGCCGACCCCGGAACCGGAAGAGGATTCCGTTCCTGATGCAGAAGCCCAGCCTGAAGAAGAACCTCCGACCCCCTCGGCCGCTGCCGATGAGCCAGAACCCGAAGTTGATCCCGTCCTGCAAGTTGCCCGCGACACCGTCGCCGAACTGCTGGAAAAGATGAAAGTCAGCGCCAGCGTCACCGCCGCCTACGTGGAGGGCGCCGACTACCACGGGCAGCAGCCCATCCTGGTGGACATCCGCGGCGACGACCTCAGCATCCTCATCGGGCGCAGGGCGGAGACCCTCAACGCCCTGCAATACATCACCACCCTGATCGTCGGCAAGGAACTGGGGCGTTCCGTGCCCCTCACCGTAGATGTGGAGGGCTACCGTCACCGCCGCGAGCAGCAGTTGCGCCAACTCGCCCGCCGCGTCGCCGACCAGGTCGCTGAGACTGGCCGCCGCCAGTCCCTGGAGCCGATGCCCGCCAGCGAACGGCGCATCATCCACATTGAACTGCGCGGCCGCGACGATGTTTACACCGAAAGCAGCGGCGAGGGCGACCGCCGCAAAGTTGTGATTTACCCCAAGTAGGGGCGTGATTGATCACGCCCTGTAGCAGGGGCGTGATCAATCACGCCCCTACGTTTTTCCCCGGCTGGCGCGCCTCACAAACTCGCCAGCCGTTTTTCTTGTGGTGTTCAACATGAGTGCAGCGAATAAAGAACGAAAATTCGTGCCATTCGTGTTATTCGCGGATATTTGTGTTGAAAACCGGAACGTCCATCTTGCCTGCATTCAGGTTGCGGTATAATTCCCCCATGCTTTCCCTCACCCGCCTGGAACCCGTTGATTACCTCCTGATCGGCCACCTCTCCCGCGACCTGACCCCGGACGGGGATCGGCTGGGGGGCACGGTGGCGTATTCCGCCTTGATGGCACGCGCCCTGGGGCTGCGCGTCGGGCTGGTGACCGCCTGGGGGGAGGAGTTCCCCCTCAACGGACATCTGGAGGGCGTCTCGATGGTCAGTCATCCTGCGGAGGCCAGCACCACCTTCGAGAACCGCGAAACCCCCGCGGGACGCGTTCAAATCCTGCACAGCCGCGCCCCCGCTCTGGGGTTTCAGCACATCCCCGAAGCCTGGCGGAACGCCCCGGTTGTACATCTTGCCCCCATCGCCCAGGAGGTCGAACCCGACCTGGTGCGGCACTTCCCCAATTCGATGATTTGCGCCACCCCGCAGGGCTGGCTGCGCACCTGGGACGAGAGCGGGCACGTTTCCCCCGCAGAGTGGCCTGAAGCCGCCTTCGTGCTGGAACGGCTGGACGCGGCGGTGATCAGCGTGGAGGACGTGCAGCACGACGAGGAGCGCATCGAAGAAATGGCGGTTTCCAGCCGGGTGCTGGCCGTCACCGAAGGCGGCGAGGGCGTGCGGGTGTACTGGAACGGCGATGTGCGCCGCATCCGCCCCCCAGAAGTGGAGGCGGTGGACACCGTCGGCGCGGGCGATATTTTCGCCACTGCGTTTTTTCACCGGCTGCACACCACCGGCGACCCCTGGGAAGCCGCCCGCTTTGCCTCGGAACTGGCCGCGGTTTCCGTGACCCGCGTCGGCGTTGCCGGTCTCCCCACTCCGGCGGAGGTCGAAGCCGCGCGGGTGGAAGTGCTGGCGTAACCGGAAGCCGGAAGCGGCCAGCAGGCGGCAAATAGCGGGCAGTGGCTCCCGTCATCGCCATTCGCCATCCGCCATCCGTTATTCGCCACCCGCCACCCATCTTCAATCTTCAATTTTCAATCCTCAACCTTCAACCCTCAACTTTCAACATTCAACTCCCATGGCATTCATCTACGCGCTCGCCAACCAGAAAGGCGGAGTTGGCAAAACCACTACCACCATCAACCTGGGCGCTTACCTGGCGCGGTTAGGCAAGCGCGTCCTGCTGGTGGATATTGACCCCCAGGCAAACGCCACATCATCGTTAAGCATTGACAAGCACAGTCTCCAGCGCAGCAGTTACGATGCCCTGCTCAGCCTGGATGGCGGCGCGCTCAACATTCTCAGAAATCCAAAACTCAAACTCTCGATTTTGCCTGCTTCTCCGGCGCTGGCGGGAGCGGAGGTGGAACTGGTGGACGAACCAGCGCGGGAAACCCGTCTCCGCCGGGCACTGGAACCCGCTCTCACCCGCTATGACTACATTTTGATTGATTGCCCGCCCTCGCTGGGGCTGCTGACCCTGAACGGGCTGGCGGCCGCCAAAGACGGGGTGCTGATCCCCGTCCAGTGTGAGTACCTGGCCCTGGAGGGCCTCGGTCAACTCACCAAGACCATCGAGCGCGTCCGCCGCGCCCTGGTGCCTGATCTGCGCGTGCGCGGCGTGATCCTGACCATGTTCGATTCCCGCACCAATCTTGCCAATGATGTGGTCGCGGAGGTGCAGAGATTTTTCCCCAACCTGGTGTTCAAAGCCGTCATCCCCCGCAGCATCCGCCTGGCGGAAGCCCCATCCTACGGCGTGCCGATCTCGGTGTACGACCCCAAATCCAGCGGTGCGCTGGCGTATGAAGCCCTGGCGCGGGAGATGATTGAGCAGGATAATGCGAAAGTTGAAGATTGAACAACGTCAACCTTCAACTTTCAACTTTCAACCGGTAACCTGCAACCTGCAACCTGAAAAACCCTATGACCCCACGAAAACGCTCTGGACTTGGCAAAGGGCTGGATGCCCTCATCCCGCAGAAGACCGCCGCCTTTGAGCCGGAATCGGCGCCTGCCCCCGCGGGGGTGCGCGAAATTCCGGTAACGGCAATCGCTCCAAACCCGCGTCAGCCGCGCTCCGTTTTTGACCCCGCGGAACTCTCCGAGTTGGCGGAATCCATCCGGGAGCATGGCATCATCCAGCCGCTGATCGTCACCCGCGGCGAGAAGCCGGAACAGTACACGCTCATCGCCGGAGAGCGGCGGCTGCTGGCGGCCAGGCAGGCCGGGCTGACCACCGTTCCCGTCATCCTGCGCGAGAGCAGCGACCAGGAGCGGCTGGAACTGGCGCTGATTGAAAATGTCCAGCGCTCCGACCTCAGCCCGCTGGAGACCGCCGAGGCTTACCGTCAGTTGGCGGAGGGGTTCGGCCTGTCGCACAGCGAGATCGCCCGCCGGGTGGGCAAGAGCCGCGTTTCGGTGACTAACACGATGCGCCTGCTCAACCTGCCGCCCAGCGTACAAGACGCGCTGCGGGCGGGAAAAATCAGCGAGGGGCACGCCCGTGCCCTGCTGGCGCTCCCCACGCCCCAGGCGCAGGCCGCCGCCCTGCAAACCGTACTCGACAAGGGACTGAACGTCCGCCAGACCGAGGAACTGGTGCGCAAACTGGGCGGCGAGAAACCCGCCAAAGCGCCCAAGGCCGAGCCTGCACCCGAAGTTCAGGCCATCGAAGATCGGCTGCGTACCGCTCTGGGGACGAAGGTGAATTTGCGGCACGGCAAGAAGGGCGGGACGATCACGCTGCATTATTATTCCAACGAAGAACTGGATGCACTCCTGAAACGGCTGCTGGCGGAAAGCGGATAGTAACCGGAAAGACGGAGAAGATGCGGGTTGGAGATTTCGGCATCGTTGCCATTCGGTTTGGCCGTTTGCTTGTACTGCCAAATAAACACCCCCTGGATTGCAAACCTTTGCATCTTCCCGAAACGGAATCCCCATGTCTCTCGATTTTCAACAGGTACGCCAGCAAGTCACCCAACTCGGAGAGCAAGCCCCGCTGCGAGCAGAGCATCTGCGCGCCCTGATGGAGCGGGCGATGACCACGCTGCATGATCAGGCGCGGGACAACCGGATTTTGCGGGAGAAAGTCCAGGCCGCGCTGGCGTTCAACCCCCATTTGCGCTGCGCCCTCCCTGGGAATGAGCCGCTGGACGCGGCTTTCCCGCTGCCCCCGCTCCCGCAGGATGCCACCGTCCTGGCGGCGGACGGCTCGCAAATCAACCCCGACCGTCACGCCTCGGTGGATTATTGCCTGGTCAACGTGGGCGCCATCCAGATGCGCTACGGTTCGCCGGAATCGCCGGTCACAACCGTCCGCAGCCGCCTGATTTACGAGGATTCGGAGATGTACACCCCGGCGGGGCGCATCACCGAACGGCTGGTGGCCCTGCGCCGCGATTTGCGGGAGCGTCAGTTGCTGGCGGAACTGGCGGCGGGGCAGCCGAAGCCGCTGGTCACGCTCACCGACGGGCCGCTGGAGTTGTGGGTCGGGCGCGAGGACGAGGCCGACGGGCAGGTTTACAAAAAATACTTCAAGGATTACCTCGCCGCCCTGAGAAAACTGCACCGTCTGGGGGCATCGGCGGCGGGGTATATTGACCGTCCGCGCGGGGATTTGCTGGTTCGCCTGCTGGAGATTGCCCTGCTCCCCCTGGATGAACTCGAAGATGCCGGGCGGCGGCGGCCCCTGTTGGGCGTCACCGATGCCGATTTGTTCCGCCGCGCCCTGAAGTCCGGCGAGCGTTCGGCGGTTTTCGGCATTCAGTCGCGCAATGCGGGGCAGTACGCTGCCGAACTTGCGCTGAACTTTTTTTATCTCAACGTCGGGCGGGATGAAAAGCATCCTTACCCTGTGCGGGTTGAGATTCCGACCTGGGTGGTGGATTCCCCTAAAATGCTTGATCAGATTCACGCTATCCTGGTGGATCAGTGCCGGATTTTGGGGACGCGTACCTATCCCTACTTGCTGCACCGTTCCCATGAGGTTGCGGTGGTCACGCGGGACGAGAAGCGGCAGGTCGAGCAGATGATCACCCGCGAATTGCAGCGACGCGGCATCCTGCCGGTGGGGCTGCCCTCTGAAAAGCAGGCCGTCAAGGATTTGCCGGGGCGCACGCGGCTTGCCGGATAAAGCGGGGCGTTGGCTGCTGTTCCCATCTGCGATGGGGTTGTGTTTTCCACGGGGGATGTTGGGACTATCCGTTGCCCCCATGCTGCCCGAAACAAAAAAGAGCGGATTTCTCCGCTCTTTGCGCCCTCGGTGCGACTCGAACGCACGACCCCTTAGTCCGCAACCAAGTGCTCTATCCACTGAGCTACGAGGGCAATTTGCGATGGGATTTTACCGCACAGGCAGCGAAACGGCAATACACGGAAGACATTGGGTGCAGGCAAAAGATGTGGAAATCGGGCAGTCGTATGAGTGCTGCTTCCTTTCCCCCTACCCAACCCTCCCCCCGGCGGGGGGAGGGCAAGGGAGGGGGGACCACCGGCGTTCTACAACATAGGACTTACGCAGTTGAGCCGCATATTCCGATTTTAGAATTGTCCACCCCTATATATGGGGGTAAATTGCACTAATTTGACTTGAAGTGCGTAAGTCCTACAACATTTGCCTGCACCCCCCAACCCCCGACCCCTCTCCCACAGGGAGAGGGGAACCAAATCGGAAATTTTGGGGAGGGGTGTGTTCGTCAGGTGGGTGTGCGGCGCACACAACATCACAAACCATTGCTCTGAGCGAAAGTTCTGATCAATACTCAATCTGGCTGATGGGGTTGAGTTTCTCGAAATTGTGGCGGGAGATGATTTGCCGCACCGTCCCCGTGCGCCCGCGGATGACGATGCTGTCGGTGCGTGCGCCGTGACTGAAGTATTTGATGCCGTCCAGCAGCAGGCCGTTGGTGATTCCGGTGGCGGCGAAGAAAGTATCCTCCGAGGCGACCAGGTCATCCATGGTGATGGTTTTGTCGAAATCGTAGCCCAGTTCTTCCCCGTGGCGGCGGTCTTCTTCGTCACGGGGGTGCAGTTTGCCCTGGATTTCGCCGCCCATGCCGCGCAGGGCACAGGCCGCCAGAACGCCTTCCGGGGTGCCGCCGATGCCCATCAGGACGTCTACGCCCGCATCGGGCCAGCAGGTCATCAGGGCACCGGCTACATCCCCGTCGGGGATCAGCGAGATGCGCGCGCCGCACTCGCGGATTTCGCGGATCAACTGCTCGTGCCGGGGACGGTTGAGTACCACCACGGTCAGGTCGCTGACTTCCATGTTTTTGACGCGTGCCACGCGTTGCAGGTTGACGCTCACAGGCGCGTTGATGTCAATCATGCCGACGGCTTCGGGACCGACGGCGATTTTGTCCATGTAGAAGGCCGGGCCGGGGTCGAACATGGTGCCGCGCGGCGCAATCGCGACCGTGGCGATGGAGTTGACGAAGCCATCGGCCAGCGGGCGGGTGCCGTCAATGGGGTCTACGGCGAGATCGCACTCCGGGGGAGAGCCGGTGCCGACATGCTCTCCGTTGAAAAGCATCGGGGCGCGGTCTTTTTCGCCCTCGCCGATGACCACTACGGCGTCCATCTCGATGGAGTTGAGCACCAATCGCATGGCGTCCACGGCGGCTTTGTCGGCGACTTCTTTCTGGCCGCGCCCCATAAAGCGACCGGCTGCCAGGGCTGCCGCCTCGGTGACGCGAACCAACTCCAATGCCAGGTTGCGACTCGGTAAATCGGACATGGGTTTCTCCTCGGGGGTAGTGAATTGGGGTGTGGAATATCAGGGGATGGGGGTCTGCGGGGGTTGCCGGTTCTTCTGAACCTGAGTTTCGGATAAGCCAGATGGTGCTGTTCGGGGAACACGAATGCGGCGAATGGTGTAAATCACACGAAAAATTCGTGATATTCGTATCATTCGCGAATGTTCATGCTGCAAAACAAGTGTCCCGTACCTTTGTTCGACATTCAGGGTATCTGAAATTCGGGTTTCAACTGGTAAACAGGATGACGTAGTATCCAATGACTCCTGCCCAAAGCCAGGAGTCGATGCGGTCGAAGACGCCGCCGTGGCCGGGGATGAGATGGCTGGAATCCTTGACGCCAAACTGGCGCTTGACCATGCTCTCGCCGAGGTCGCCCAGCGGGGTGACGAGTGATAAAATCAGCCCCATGATGCCGCCCTGGAGCGGGGTCATCACGCCGGGCTGGATCAGGCTGTAGATGAAAGCCAGCAGCGCGCTGCCCAGCGTCCCGACGAGGACACCGCCAAAGTAGCCTTCCCAGGTCTTTTTGGGGCTGAGACGGGGGCTGAACTGGTGTTTGCCGGTTGCCTTCCCGATGAAATAGGCCCCCGAATCTGCCAGCCAGACGGCGGGGAGCACCAGCAGCACCCACCACATTCCGTTTGGCAAATTCCGCAGGGAGATGAGGTAACTCCCCAGCCAACCGATGTAGAAGATGCCGCTCAGGGTGGCGGCGAAATCGGAGGCGGCGCGGCCGCGGCCGCGCTCGTAAGTGATCAGGTGGACGGTCATCGCCGCGAGGACGAGAAAACTTAAAATCAGGGGAGCGCTCTCAAAACCGTCCCAGGCACGCCCCAGGGTGAGCAGCAACACCCCCAGGATCATGGTCACATCCGATGGCTGAAAGTCCCCCGCTTTGAAGATGCGGGCATATTCCCAGGCTGCCAGCCCCAGGATCACGGCGATCATTGCTGTGTACGCCCATCCGCCCAGATAAATCAATCCCACGCCGATGGGCAGCAGGATCACGACGACAAGAACGCGCTGACGGAGCATCAGTTCTCCTTTGCGACCTGAACGCTGGTTTTGCCGTAGCGCCGCTCGCGCTTGCTGTACTCTTCAAGGGCTTTGCGGAGTTCGTCCCGTCCGAAATTAGGCCAGAAAGTGGGGGTGAAATACCACTCGGCATATGCTCCCTGCCAGATGAGGAAGTTGCTGCCGCGCAGTTCTCCCGAAGTACGGATGATCAGGTCGGGGTCGGGGACACCGGCGGTGTAGAGGTACTGGCTGACCAGTTCGTCGGTGACTTCCTCCGGTTGCACGCCCTCGGCGATCATGCGCTGGATGGCGTAGACGATTTCATCGCGTCCGCCGTAATTGAAGGCCACGTTGAGCACCAGTTTGTCGTTATCTTTGGTGAGTTCGATGGCGTCGAGTACTTTCTGGCGCAGGTCGGGGTCGAGTTGGTCGAGGTTGCCGATATGCCGCAGTTGGACGCCCTTTTCGTGGAGTTCGGGGAGTTCGCGGTCAATCACGTCTTCGAGGATGCGCATCAGCCCCTGGACTTCCTCCATCGGGCGTCCCCAGTTTTCGGTGGAAAAGGCGTAAATGGTCAGGTATTCGATGCCGAATTCGCCGCAGGCCTCGATGACCTGACGCAGATTTTCCGTCCCGGCGCGGTGACCGGCCAGCCGCGGCAGACCGCGCGCTAATGCCCAGCGGCCGTTCCCGTCCATGATGATGGCAAGGTGCCGGGGGACTCGTTTCGGCGGTTTGTCCTTTTTGTTGGGTGTCATGAGTTCTCATTCCTTTAAGACCCGAAAGGCCTGGCGGGGCTTTCGGGTCTTAAAGATGTTTTATACCTCCATCACTTCCTGTTCTTTGCGTTCGCCGACTTTGTTGACCTGTTCGATATAGTCGTCGGTGATTTTCTGGAGTTCGTCTTCGCCGTTTCTGCGTTCATCTTCGGAGATTATTTTTTCGTGTTCAAATTCGCGCAGGTCTTTGATGCTGTCACGGCGCACGTTGCGGATGGCAACACGGGCCTCCTCGACGCGGTGCCTGACTACTTTGACGAGTTCCCGGCGGCGTTCTTCGGTTAGCGGAGGGAGGTTCAGGCGGATGACCTTGCCGTCGTTGTTGGGAGTCAGTCCCAAATCCGAGGCGAGAATCGCTTTTTCGATGTCTTTCAGCGTGGAAGGGTCAAACGGCCGGATCATCAGGGTGCGCGGTTCAGGAACCCCGATGCTGGCGAGTTGGATCAAAGGAGTGGGGGCACCGTAATATGTTACCTGGAGTTTTTCCACCAATGCAGGGTTGGCTCGTCCGGTGCGAATGCCGGAGAGATCATCTTCCAGTGATTGCACTGCTCCTTTCATTCGACCTTTTGCTTCGGCGTACACATCATTGAGCATGGGAAACCTCCTGTTTGCTGAGGGCGAATTGAGACAAAATGGTGGTCAGGCGATGAGGGTATTCGCTGAAAAATGTGCAGATATTTATGGGGGTCACCTGCCCTTATAAGGATACCCGAAAATGCGACAGTGGGAAAGGGCAAAAAATCAGGGGGGTACAGGCAAATGTTGTAGAAATTCCTATGTGTTTCCCTCGCCCCGCACACAAGACTGGCAGTCCTGCCAGGACTGCCAGTCTTCATTTGGCGAACAGGACAGGCACCGAACACCCCGCCCCGCCCCGCCGGGGGAAGGGCAGA
>CAZPSL010000207.1:0-6488 GCA_964589145.1 uncultured Anaerolineales bacterium | reverse complement strand
CGGGGACCAGCCGATTTCGGCGATGCCGATCAGCCGCGGGAAAGCCATAAACTCCACATCCGCCATCGTGCGCAGCGTCTCCGACCAGATGGGCGCTTCCACCCCCAGGATGCGCGTTTCCGGCAGGCCGGGCACTTCACTTGCCGGGTCCCAGGTGTAGGCGCGCTTCGTGTCTACCGTTCCGGCCCAGGTCAGCCCCAGGGGGGTGTCCTCATCGTATTTGATGTCCAGATAAGCCCGCGAGGCCGGGGAGAGAATCATCGAGTGCCCCTTTTGGGCGGCGGTTTTGGCATGTTCGATATCCGCCCAATACTGCAACACCGCGCTGGAAGCGATGTCGCACTGTGCGGCCTCTTCCCAGGCGACCATCGTTTTGCCGTGCGCTGCCACGATCTCCGCCACCCGCTTGACGAATTTCAGGTAAGCGTCTTTGGGGGTGGATTCGGCCTCATCCCCGCCGACGTGCAGGTATGCCCCTGGGGTGAGCGCGGCGATTTCGCCGAGCACCTCGTCCACAAAGCGGTAGGTGAGTTCCTTCTCGATGCAAAGCGAACTGAAGCCAACGCGGATTCCGGTGTAAAGTTCGGGCACAACTCCCTCGCAGTTCAATTCGGGGTACGATGCCAGCGCGGCGTTGGTGTGCCCCGGCATATCAATTTCAGGGACGATGGTGATTTGCCGTTCGTGCGCATAGGCGACGATTTCGGCGTACTGTGCCTGGGTGTAAAACCCGCCCGCGTCGCCGTCCACCGCCGTCTTGCCGCCGTGCGCCGTCAGGTTGGGCCAGGATTTGATCTCGATGCGCCAGCCCTGGTCGTCGCTCAGGTGCAGGTGCAGGGTATTCATTTTGTAGGCCGCAATCAGGTCAATATAGTGTTTGACATCCGCCACCCCGAAAAAATGGCGGGCGACATCCAGCATTGCGCCGCGCCAGGGGAAACGGGGGTAATCGTGGATTTTCACGCCGGGGATTTTGACCCTCCCCGGCTGGAGCGGCAGCATTTGACGGAGGGTCTGCACCCCGTAGAAAACCCCGGCTTTGTGTGGAGCCTCGACCGTGACCCCCTGGGGGGAGACCGTTAATCGGTAGCCCTCCCCGCCCAAAACGGAATCCGCCGCGCCCGCCCGCAGGTGGATGTTCCCCTCCGGGGCGGTGGAATCCCCCGGACGCACGGGAAGCGCAAATCCGGCGGCTTCTTCAATCCAGCCGGAAAGCATCTCGCCGATGGCAAGCAGGTCATCAGCAGCGGATGAGACGATGATTTGGGTGTTTGGGGTGAGTGTGAAATGCCCTGCGGCGGGCGTTACGGAGACGGGCTTGGGAATCAGGTTGGACATGGCGGGATTTTATCATGGATTGGCAGGAACAGGCCGCGCTTTTCTTCGGGGGGGGCAGGCAGAAGATATAGAACGCGGCAGCCACAGGTCTCTCTCCCGCTCCCGGCGGGGCGGGGTGTTCGGTGCCTGTCCTGTTCGCAAAATGAAGACAGGCAGTCCTTTTTGTGCGCTGTTCGCCCGTCCTCACCATCGCTTTGAGCGGAACGGCCAGCAGGAGCGCAGTCGAGCCGCCAAAAAGACCCTAAAGGTCTGCAAGACCTTTAGGGTCTGCGTTTAACCGAAGACTGGCAGTCCTGCCAGGACTGCCAGTCTTGTTGCGGGGTGAGGGAAACACATAGGAATTTCTACCCCTTTTGCTGCACCCCTTTTCTTCATCTAACTGGACAATCTACCGCCTTTCAGGTATCATTTTAGGGCTTGCACTCCAGTGGGGTGTGGGTCATCCTTCCACCGAGAGCGCTCCATGAATTTGAGATTTCCGTAACCTGAAACTGTGCGTACCCGCCCGGAGCGCGGGTATGCTTTCTTGGGTTTCTGACTGAACATAAACTTTTTCGCCCGGAGGCAAAATGTCTGATCTGATCAATCAAATTACCACAGACCTTCAGCAGCAGATTGAAGCGTTCCAGCCCGAACTGGAAGTCCAGGATATTGGTACCGTTGTCGAAGACGGAGACGGCATTGCCCGTGCCGTGGGCCTTTCGAAGGTTCGCTCGCAGGAACTGGTGCAGTTCGAGAACGGTGTGATGGGTGTGGCCTTCAACCTGGAAAAAGACAGCGTGGGGATCATCATCCTGGGCGATTACTCCGGCATTTACCAGGGGATGACCGTCCGCTCGACGGGGCGTATCGCCTCGGTGCCGGTGGGGAATGCCATGATTGGACGGGTGGTCAACGCTTTGGGGGAACCCATTGACGGCAAAGGCCCCATCCAGGTTGACAACTACCGCCCGATTGAGCGCATCGCCCCCGGCGTGATCGCCCGTCAGGATGTGGATACCCCCGTCCAGACCGGCATCAAGGCGATTGACTCGATGATCCCGATTGGCCGCGGCCAGCGTGAGTTGATCACCGGCGCCCGCCAGACCGGCAAGACGGCCATCGCCATTGATACGATCATCAACCAAAAGGGCAAGGGCGTCATCTGCATTTACGTCGCCATCGGGCAGAAGAAAGCCGCCATCGCCCGCACGGTGGCGACGCTGGAGCGCTTTGGCGCAATGGAGCACACCATCATCGTGACGGCAAACGCAGACGAACCGGCGGCGTTGCAGTACATCGCTCCCTACGCTGGCTGCGCCATCGGCGAGGAGTTCATGGAGAACGGACGCGATGCCCTGGTGGTCTACGATGACCTTTCCAAGCACGCCTGGGCTTACCGCCAGGTTTCGCTGCTGCTGCGCCGTCCGCCCGGACGCGAAGCTTACCCCGGCGACCTGTTCTACCTGCACTCCCGCTTGCTGGAGCGCGCCGCCCGCCTCGCTAACCATTACGTCATTGTCCCCAAAGATTTCGAGGGCGAATTTGCCGAAGTTTCCGATGCGGTGGACGGCAAGGTTTACCAGGGGCCGCTCTCGCACCACGATGCGGAGCAGGCCCTCAAGGCGATGGAAAACAGCGATGAGTACAAAATCGTCAAGGTGGGCGGCACCGGCGGTTCGCTGACCGCACTGCCGATCATCGAAACCCTGCTCGGTGACGTTTCCGCTTACGTGCCCACCAATGTGATCTCCATCACCGACGGGCAGATTTACCTGGAGAACAACCTGTTCTACGCCGGTATCCGCCCGGCAATCAACGTCGGCCTCTCGGTCTCTCGCGTGGGCGGCGATGCCCAGACGAAGGCGATGAAGCAGGTTGCCGGTCGTTTGCGCCTGGATATGGCCGCCTTCCGCGAACTGGCTGCCTTCGCCCAGTTTGGCTCCGATCTCGACAAGGCTACGCAGGCCCGCCTGAACCGCGGGCGGCGGTTGCAGGAAATTCTCAAGCAGCCCCAGTATGAACCGGTAGACCTTGAAAACCAGGTCATCGTCATTTTCGCGGGCACCAACGGGTACGCAGACGAGGTTCCCCTGGAGCGGATGCGGGAGTGGGAATCTTCCCTGATCCGTTATATGGCGACCTCCCACCCCGAAATTGGCAAGGCAATCATCGCGAAAAAACGCATTGACGACGATTTGCGGGCGCAACTCACCGCCGCGCTGGACGCATTCAAGGCGACCTGGCATTAAATTGGCAATCGGTCACGGGCAGATTGGCAGAGCGGGCATTCGTAACGTCCTTTCCTGAATTCAATCTGCCGATTCTCAGTCCCCGACATTGAAAGGGAACTATGGCAAACGCACGAGAAGTAAAACTTCGCATCCGAAGCGTCAAGAACATCGCTCAGGTGACGCGCGCTTTGCAGGCGGTCAGCGCCAGCAAGGTGCAAAAAGCGATGCAGGCGATGTACAACACCCGTCCTTACGCCGCCAAAGCCTGGCAGGTGCTCACCCATATTGCCTTGCAGCCGGGACGCTCCAGTTTGCACCCGCTTTTGGCGGAGCGAGACTCGGTCAACAGCGTTCTGGTGGTGATGGTCAGCGGTGACCGCGGTCTGGCGGGGGCCTACAACACCAACATCGTCCGTCACACCATGCAGCAATTCAAGGATTACCCCGTCCCGGTGCGCTACATCACCGTCGGGCGCAAGGGACGTGATATGATGCTCCGCCGCGGGGCGGACATTATGGCGGAATTCAGCAATTTGCCGGCAGCCCCCTCCTTCGCGGATGTCTCCGCAATCGGGCGGCTGGCGGTGGATGAATTTCTGAGCGGCAACGCGGACGAGGTCTACCTGGTTTACACCGATTTCGTCAACATGATCCGCCAGATTCCGACTACGAAAAAACTCCTGCCCCTGGAAGTGGCACACGGCGGCGGACGTGTGGATGATTACCAGCGTTCTGCACTCACCGGGACGTACATCTACGAGCCGAACGAAGAAGAAATCCTGAACAAAATTGTGCCGCGGTTCACTGCGCTGCAAGTTTTCCAGGCGATTATGGAATCAATTGCCAGCGAGCATGCCGCCCGCATGGTGGCGATGAAGAACGCCACCGACAACGCCACCGAACTGGCCGCGGCCCTGCAACTGGAATACAACAAAGCCCGCCAGCAGAGCATCACCAGCGAGATGCTGGACATCGCTGGCGGCGCCGAAGCACTGGCGCAAAGCACGCGCTAAAACGATCAGGACTGGCAGTCCTGCCAGGACTGCCAGTCCTTACTAGCAGCAAACACAACAACAGGCAATATGGCGTTCACCACACAGAGCGCGGAAGGAACATCAGACCAGATTGATGCTCATTGTGGTGAGTCAATCTGAAACTCAACACCGGAGGAAAGCATGGCAAAGGCGACTGGCCGCATTATCCAGATTCAAGGCGGGGTGGTGGATGTATCGTTCCCTGCTGGCGAACTCCCCGATCTGTTCGAGGCCCTCGAAATCCACCAGGATGGCAAAGAGCCGATTGTTCTGGAGGTAGAAAAGCACCTGGGCGATAACGACGTCCGCTGCGTGGCGATGGATACCACCGACGGTTTACAGCGCGGCACCGAGGTACAGACCACCGGCGCACCGATTATGGTGCCGGTTGGAGATGCGACCCTGGGGCGTGTTTTCAACGTCCTGGGACGCCCGGTGGACGGGATGCCCCCCGCAGAAGCCAAAGAGTATTACCCCATTCACCGGCAGGCACCCGCCTTTGATGAGCAGTCCACCCGCGTGGAAGTCTTCGAGACTGGCGTCAAGGTCATTGACCTGATTGCCCCCTTCACCAAAGGCGGCAAAACCGGCATCTTCGGCGGCGCGGGCGTGGGCAAAACCGTCATCATCATGGAACTGATCCGCTCGGTGGCGATGGAGCACGAGGGCAACTCGGTTTTCGCCGGGGTGGGCGAGCGCACCCGCGAGGGCACGCAACTCTACCGCGAGATGCTGGAATCCGGCGTGATGAAGGATACGGTGATGGTCTACGGGCAGATGAACGAGCCTCCGGGCGTGCGTCTGCGCGTGGCTTTGAGCGCGCTCTCGATGGCGGAATACTTCCGTGACGAGGGGCGCGACGTCCTGCTGTTCATTGACAACATTTTCCGCTTCTCGATGTCGGGTTCGGAAGTGTCGGCCCTCCTGGGGCGGATGCCCTCCGCCGTGGGCTACCAGCCGACCCTGGCGACCGAGATGGGCGAACTCCAGGAGCGGATCACCTCCACCCGCCGGGGGTCGATCACCTCCATGCAGGCGGTTTACGTCCCCGCGGATGACTACTCCGACCCTGCCCCGGTTGTGACCTTCACCCACCTGGATGCGACCATCGCCCTGGAGCGCTCCATTGCCGAGAAGGGTATCTACCCCGCGGTGGACCCGCTGGCCTCCACCTCCCGCATCCTTGACCCCCTGATCGTCGGCGAGGAACACTACAACACCGCCCGCCAGGTGCAGGAAGTACTCCAGCGCTACAAGGACTTGCAGGACATCATCGCCATCCTCGGCATTGACGAACTCAGCGAGGACGATAAACTGCTGGTCTCCCGCGCCCGCAAGATTGAGCGTTTCTTCTCGCAGCCCTTCTTCGTAGCCGAGCAGTTCACCAACATCCCCGGCAAGTACGTGCCCATCCGCGAGACGGTGCGCGGCTTCCGCGAGATTCTGGATGGCAAGTACGACGACCTGCCAGAAGATGCTTTTATGATGGCGGGCACAATTGACGATGTGATTGAAAACGCCAAACGGCTGGAAAGTGTGTAGAAAAGCAGGCAGCAAGTGTGCAGGTTTGCATGCAGGCTGTTTCCTGTTTCACCCCTTGTAAACCGAAAGAAGAGATTATGCCAATTCGATGTGAAATTGTCTCCCAGGACCGCATGGTTTTCGAGGGGGATGCCGACATTGTGGTGATCCCCGGCAGCGATGGCGAGATGGGTATTTTGCCCAACCACGCCCCGCTGCTTTCCACGCTGAATTACGGCGTGATTCGCGTCCGCCTGGGCAACAACGAGGAAGATTTCACCGTGGCGGGCGGCGTGGTGGAAGTTCAGCCCGACATCATCACTATTTTGGCGGATGCAGCGGAGAATGTGCGCGAGATTGATGTTCAGCGCGCCGAGGCGGC
>CAZPSL010000206.1:0-3359 GCA_964589145.1 uncultured Anaerolineales bacterium | reverse complement strand
ACCCCTCTCCCGAAGGGAGAGGGGAACCAAAGCGGAAAATTTTGGGAGGGTAAGGGAGGGGGGAAAGGAAGCAGCACCCATATGACTGCCCGATTTCTACATCTTTTGACTGCACCCCCCGATTCTCAGGCAGTTGCCAATTTCCCGAAAGTGTACTAAACTCAGAAACCGCACGCTTCATTCCGAAACCAATCATCAAGGATTGCCTGCCCATGTCCTGGCTCACCGACCCGCAAGCCTGGGTTGCGCTGTTGACGCTCACCGCCCTGGAGATTGTCCTGGGCATTGACAATATCATCTTTATCTCCATTCTGGCAGGGAAACTGCCCCCTGACCAGCAGGGGAAAGCGCGCACCCTGGGGCTGCTCGCGGCCATGTCCACCCGTATCCTGCTGCTGCTCTCGCTGCGCTGGATTGCCCAACTCACCAGCCCGCTCTTTGCCATCGGAGAGCACACCGTCTCCGGGCGCGACCTGATTTTGCTGATCGGCGGGCTGTTCCTGCTGGGCAAGGCAACCCTCGAAATCCACGACAAACTGGAGGGACGGGAAGGCCACAGTTCGGCAAAAGTGCGGGCTTCTTTCTGGGCGGTGATCGTCCAAATTGCCCTGCTCGATATCGTCTTCTCGCTCGATTCGGTCATCACCGCGATCGGCATGGCGAACGAAATCGGCGTGATGATCGCGGCGGTGGTGGTCTCGGTCGGCATTATGATGTTCGCCTCCGGCCCGATCAGCCGTTACATTGAAGACCGCCCGACTCTCAAAATCCTGGCGCTCAGTTTCCTGCTGCTGATCGGCGTCAACCTGCTCGCCGAAGGGCTGCACTTCCACATCCCCAAGGGCTACACCTACTTTGCCATGTTCTTCGCCTTCTTTGTGGAACTGCTCAACCTGAAACTGCGCGCACAAACCAGGGAACCGGTTCATCTGCGGCAGCGTTATACTGCCGAGGAAGTGATGCTGGAAACAATTACGAGACCAAACAATGACTGAGAAAGAGAACGAACAGCCCCGCGAAAAAACCGCCCAGCGGATCATCCGCCTGGCGGTCAACTTACTGGTAATCGTCATCGTCGGGATCGCAGTCTTCCTGGCCTGGGATCGATTTCTGGCTCCGGAGCGCGGCGAAGCCGCTCAAGCGGATGATTCCACCCAGGTGGAAGCATCCGCCCCGGAGGTGGAGAATCCCCCCGAAACCCAGGCGGCGCTCCCCGAATTTGAAGGCGAGGCCGCCCTGAAGGTCTCCGCCATCCATCGTGCCGCCAATCTGATCACCAGCATCCCGACGCGCCCGCGTGTGGATGTGATCACCTACACCGTCCAGACCGGTGACAGCCTCTTCAGCATCGCCGACGCCTTCGGACTGAAGCCGGAGACCCTCCTGTGGGGGAACTACGCCGTGCTGGAAGATAACCCCCACGTCCTGCGTCCCGGACAGGTGCTCAACGTGCTGCCCACAGACGGCACCTACTACCAGTGGCAGGAGGGCGATACGCTGGATGCCGTGGCCGATTTCTTCGGCGTCACCCCGGACGACATCATCGAATACCCCGGCAACCGCTTCGATTTGGCAATGGCGACCACCGGAGATCCGGAAATTCAACCGGGCACCTGGTTGATTGTCCCCGGCGGCAAACGCGCCACGCAGGACTGGGGGCCGCCAGCCATCACGCGTGACAACCCCGCCTCGGCGCGCTACTACGGCCCCGGCAACTGCGGGACGGTTTACACCGGCGCGGTGGGCACGGGAACTTTCGTCTTCCCCACGCCGACCGGCTACGTGGGCGCAGGCGGCTACACCTTCGATCCCAACGTCCACCCCGGCCTGGATTACAGCGGTTCGCTGGGTGATCCGATCTACGCGGTGGATAGCGGCGTGGTGGTTTACGCAGGCTGGAGCAATTTCGGCTACGGCAACCTGGTGGTGATTGACCACGGCAACGGCTGGGTCTCGGCCTACGCTCACCTGAACGACATCTTCGTCTACTGCGGGCAGAGCGTCTTCCAGGGAGCCACCATCGGCGTGATGGGCAGCACAGGCAACTCCACCGGTCCGCACCTGCATTTTGAACTCAGCATCAACGGTGCAAAGGTTGACCCGCGCCAATACATCTACTAGGATTTTCTTGTCGCAGGGCGGGATGATCTCGTCCTGCGACTTTTTTGAATCGGATGCGCTGGATTTGGAAACTGCTCCCAGGATTGCTTCTCCTCCTGGGGCTGGCTGCCTGTACCGGAAACGACCTCCCCGCGGCGACCCCCGCGGGGTTTGTGACTCCCCAGGTCTCTGCCGCCCCCTCGGCGGTTCCGCCAACGCCGCGCTCTCAGAACTCCTCCCCCTCCCCTGCGCCGACCCTCGGTTTACAGCCTTCGGTCACGCCGACCTTCACCCTCCAGCCGCCGACACCGCCTGCCTGCGCCCCCGGGGTCATCGAATCCCGCCAACTCGCCAGCGAACATCTCAAAGACCCGCTCAAATACCTGGTTTACCTGCCCCCCTGCTACGACCAGAATGACCAGCGTTACCCGGTGATCTACCTTCTGCACGGGCAGACGTACTCCAACACCCACTGGCTTGACCTGGGGGCTGCCGAAACCGCCGACCGGCTGATTTCCGGCGGGGAGGTTGCGCCGTTCATCATGGTTTTCCCCTACGATGCGCGGCATTTCGACCCGCCGCCGGTGAGCGGGTTTGACGAGGCCTTCCTCGGCGATCTGCTCCCCGCGGTGGACGGGGAGTACCGCACCCGCCCGGAGCGGGCCTGCCGCGCCATTGGGGGCATCTCCCGCGGCGGAAACTGGGCTGTCCACATTGGCTTGCAGCATCCAGGCCTGTTCGGCGCAATCGGCGCGCACAGCACGCCGGTCTTCTCCACTGACAGCAACAAGGAAATTCGGGAATGGCTGGCCGCGATCCCCGATGACGAGTTCCCGCGGCTTTATCTCGACGCGGGAACCAATGACCGCTGGCTGCGGTACACGCTGGTTTTTGAGAATTTGCTGAGCGAAGCCAATGTGCCCTACGAGTGGCATCTGTACCCCGGCTTTCACGATGATGCTTACTGGCAGGCGCACCTGGAGGAGTATCTGCGCTGGTACGCGCAGGCGTGGTAGCAGGGCGTGATTTATCACGCCCTGCTGCCTGCATACGGGATGATTCAATCACGCCCCTGCGGCAATGGGGCGGACTGTAACAATTTCCACAACGTGCGGGCTTGCGGGTCTTCGCCTGCGGCGCGGGGGTTGTAGCGGTCCAGGTGCCAACGCCGGGGGTTGTCGCGGATGTACTGGCGAATGGCGCTGAGGGCGCGTTCGTCGCGAATGATGTGTTCGTAATAGTTGCGTTGCCACCGGAAT
>CAZPSL010000205.1:0-2150 GCA_964589145.1 uncultured Anaerolineales bacterium | reverse complement strand
TATGCACTTTCTGTGATGCAGGCAGCAGAAAACCTACTGTCTCCCCATCCCCCCTGTGTCCCCCCTCACCCTTCGGGCAGGCTTCGCACTCCCCAGGGAAGGGGGGACTGGTCTCTTCGGTGTGTGTGCGGCGCACGAAGTACGCCGCACACACACCTGAAAACACACCCCTCCCCAAAATTTCCGCTTTGGTTCCCCTCTCCCTGTGGGAGATGGGTTAGGGGTGAGGGTAGGGGGAGGGGCTGGGTGTGGGGGCGATAGAAAAGTTCATAACAGGGTCTAGTACACAGTCAAACGTAACCTGATATGCCGTGCTGACGCCATTTGCTCTTATTTGTCTGCAAGTTCTGTATCATTTCATGCTAGACTGCGCACTGGTGGGTCTCGTTTTTCCCTAAAAAAATGGGCGTGTCGGCGATTTGCGCGATGACACGCCCATTTTTTATTCCGGCGACTGGCGGTCCTGTCAGGACTGCCAGTCGCAGCCTCGCGGAAAACTCAGGGTGCGGGAGTCCTGTGCTGCGGCGTCAAACTGCGCTGGTAATGGCGGCGGTTTTTGCGTGCTGGGCGGCGGTAGGATGATTTTCGCCCCGCTCCTGAACCCCTGTTCCCGTTGACCTTGATCACCGGCTCAAAGTTGCCGTAATTGAACCCGTCGAGGCTGCGCTGCTCAATCTTCGTTCCCAGCAGTTTCTCAATTTGACGGATGAGCGCGGCGTCTTCCTGGCTGGCGAAGGTGAACGCTTCGCCGCTGTTCTCAGCCCGCCCCGTGCGCCCGATACGGTGCGTGTAGGCATCCACAGTATCAGGCATGTCATAATTGATGACGTGCGAAATTTCGGAAACGTCAATCCCGCGGGCGGCGATATCGGTTGCTACCAGGATGTCGTAACGTCCGTTGCGGAAGCCGTTGATCGCCTGCTGGCGTTTGTTCTGCGACATATTGCCTTGCAGCGCGGCGACCCGGTAGCGGCGTTTCTCCAGATCACGCGCCAGGAAACGCGCCCGCCGCTTGGTGCGGGTGAAGATCAGCACCCGCCCGGTGGCAGTCTGCTCCAGCATGGCGAACAGCAATTCCTTCTTCAACCCAAAGGGAATGGGATACAGCGCATGGGAGACGGTCTCCGCAGGGGCGATCATCCCGATTTGTACCTTGACCGGGTTATGCAAAATCGAGTTCGCCAGGTTGCGAATGTCATCCGGCATGGTGGCGGAGAAGAAAAGAGTCTGCCGCTTTTTGGGCAGCAGTTTGATGATGCGGCGGATGTCGGGCAAAAATCCCATATCGCACATGCGGTCGGCCTCATCCAGCACCAGCACTTCGACCTTTGAGAGATCAATCGCGCCCTCCCCCGCCAGATCGAGTAAACGTCCGGGGCAGGCGACCACGATTTCCACGCCGCGCCGCAGGGTGTTGACCTGCCGGTTTTTGCTCACCCCGCCGTAAACGGTCGCGCTGCGGATTTTGGTGTGCTTGCCCAGTTCGCGCGCGCTCTGGTGGATTTGTTCGGCCAGTTCGCGGGTGGGGGCGACAATCAGGGCACGGATGCGGCCGCGCGGCCCTTTGGTCAACCGCTGCAAGATGGGCAGCATAAAAGCCGCCGTCTTGCCAGTGCCGGTTTGGGCCAGACCCAAAACGTCCTGGCCGTTGAGAATGACGGGAATCGCCTGCTCTTGAATGGGGGTGGGGATGCTGAATCCGGCATTTTTGATTCCCGCATTAATGCGGGAATCGAGGTTAAATTGTTCAAACGACATTACAGTACTCCTTGACTTCGTGAGCCAAGTCGCACGCTTAGCCCGAAATTGTAATTGGTGTGATGGTGGGGGCAATCGCCCGTTTTGTACCGCCCTGTTAGAGACGATGCGCCCGCCTTCCGGCGGGCAGCCTGTGCAGTATAACCGCAAAAGATGTGTTTGGCAAATTATGTACGGCTCATGGTGCGGGCAAAAGATGTAGTAATTCCTATGTGTTTCCCTCGCCCCGCACACAAGACTGGCAGTCCTGCCAGGACTGCCAGTCTTCATTTGGCGAACAGGGCAGGCACCGAACACCCCGCCCTGCCGGGAGCAGGCCAGAGATATGCGGCTGCCTGATTTCTACATCTTTTGCCTGCACCCGTTAGATCTTTGCCAACAATTCTGCTTTC
>CAZPSL010000204.1:0-6179 GCA_964589145.1 uncultured Anaerolineales bacterium | reverse complement strand
AGTCTCATCACACCCGTAGCCGTTGACCACCATTGTCAGCGATGTCAGCAAACAGCCCCAACTGCCGATGGTTTCCTTATCCTGGTTGCCAAGTTTGACGTTTTCCCACGCAGGATCGTTCTGGTAAAGGGCTTCCATTTCGAACATTAATGCCTCCTGAAGCACACCGATCGCTAAAGCCAATAATACCCTGGCCCCCGCCACACCAGAGGATTGTATCACGTTCCAAACAACGCTTGCAAGTTTTTGAGAGAGCAGGGGTGCAGGCAAAAGATGTAGAACGACAGTGTTCCCCCCTCCCTTACCCTCCCCCCGCCGGGGCGGGGTGTTCGGTGCTTGTCCTGTTCGCCAAATGAAGACTGGCAGTCCTGGCAGGACTGCCAGTCTTGTGTGCGGGGCAAGGGAAACACATAGGAATTTCTACAACATTTGCCTGCACCCTTTGAGCGCAGTTGCCGAAAACCGAAAACGGCTTCCGCACCCGTCAGGGAATCACTCCCCGTGCAGGGTTTTCAGCGCCTCCTGTGCGCGGGAACGCACGGCTTCGCTGGCGTTCAGTTCCAGCACGCGCTGGTAATGATCGTATGCCTGCTGCGGCTTTCCCTGCAAGCGGTAGAGATCGCCGAGGTGGAGATGAGCGAGCGCAAAATCCGGGTCCTGCGCCAGGGCGCGGCGGAAAAAGCGCTCGGCGTTGGAGAGATCGCCCAGCCGCAGCAGGACTTCGCCCATCACGTCCAGCGAGGCGGGATCGCGGGGGTTGGCAATCGCCAGATGGCGCGCCAGGGGGAGCGCGGTCTCCCGCAGATCGAAGCCGTAGCGGATGTTGAAGGCGATCAACGCCCGCAGCGTGTCCGGGTCATCGGGGGCGGTGGCGACGGCACGCAGGTAAAGGTCCTGCCCGGCGGCGAGATCGCCGTTGAGGGCAGTCAGGTCGCCGAGGCGCATCAGCAACTCCGGGGTGTCGGGAGCGAGGTCGGCGGCGGCCTGGGCGTGTGCGAGAGCGGTTTCCAGGTCGTTTTGGCGCTGCCAGTAGAGCGAGAGGAACGAATGCGCGGCCACGGACTGCGGGTCAAGCGTGCGTGCGGTTTCCAGCGCTTCGAGCGGATCGTTTCCGCTGCGGCTGTGCTGACGGGCTTCGCCGAGATACGCCCAGGCTTCGGCATAGGCCGGGTTGGCGGCGACGGCACGCTCGAAGGCGGCTTCGGCCAGTTCCCACTCGCCGAGAGCGGCCAGTTCCCGTCCGGAGAGGGTCAGCAGGTAGGCCGGGTCATCGGCGTCTTCGGCGCGGCGGATGGCCCGCTCCAGCGGGCGCAGGCGTGCTTTCAGGCCGGGGTCGAGTTCGATGGCGCGTTGGATGGCCTCCGGCGCGGCGGCGGGGTCGGTGGCGGCGTAGAGCAGGGCGATCTCACGGTACAGGTTTGCGAGACGCTCGTCAGGCGTGGAAAGTTGAAGGTTGAAAGTTGAAAGTTGAGACGGGAGGAGCGGCGACTGAAAATCGGCGATGGCTTGCAGGTCGGCGAGGAGGGCGGGATAATCGCGGGTGGCGCGGTGCAAGTGGACGCGGCGCATGGCAATCACATCCGGGCTGGCGGTGACCGGCGGGCGGGGAATCGCTTTCGGGCCGGTGCGAGGCTCCCCTGCGGGGGCAGCGATCCACAGCACGGCGAGGAAAATCCCCAAAAGCGCGCCCTTCCACCAAAAGCGGGAATCCCGTAAAATCTTCATCCTACAGATTATACCCTTCCCGGTCCGCGGTTGAATTTCCCTACCGACCGGTCGGGCGGAGCGAGTTTCGGGTATAATCGGACGGGAGACGGGTGACGAGAGACCGGAGTGCCTGTCTACCCGACTATCGGACTACCCAACCACCGGAGGCCACACATGGATTTTGCCCTTACCGAAGAGCACCGCATGGTGCAAAAAATGGTGCGGGACTTCGCCCAAAAGGAAGTCGCGCCCGTCGTCAAGGATTACGACCGCAAGCAAGAACCGATGGATTTTGTGCTGCCCCGCATGGCGGAACTGGGGATTTTGGGTATCTGCCTGCCGGTGCGCTACGGCGGCGCAGGCATGGATTACATCGCGCTTGGCCTGGCCTGCGAGGAACTGGAAGCCGTGGACACCACCCTGCGGGTGATCATGTCGGTGCATACCGGCCTGTGTGCGATGACCGTCTTCCAGTGGGGCACGGAGGAGCAGAAGCAGAAGTTTCTCGTCCCGCTGGCGAGCGGCGGGAAAATCGGCTGCGGGGCGTTCACCGAGCCGGGCGCGGGGTCGGATTTTGCCAATATCCGCGCCACCGGACGGCGGGATGGCGACGACTTCATCCTCAACGGCGAGAAGATGTGGATTTCGCTGGCCGGGCTGGCGGATTACGCCATGGTGACGGTGCGCACCCTGCCGGATGCGCCCAAGCCCAGCGCGGGGCTGACCACCTTCCTTGTGGATTTGCACAGCCCCGGAGTCACCCGCGGCGACCTGCACGGGAAACTGGGGGTGCGTGCCGGTTCCACGGGCTGGATCAACTTCCAGGATGTGCGCGTGCCCGCCGCCAACATGATCGGCGAGGAGGGCGAGGGTTTCAAGGTCACGATGTCCGCTTTCGATAACGGGCGTTACACCGTGGCTGCGGGCGCCACCGGGCTGATCCGCGCCGCGATGGAAGCCAGTGTGGCCTACGCCAACGAGCGGCGGACCTTCGGTGCCCCCATCGCAGAGCACCAGATGATCCAGGCGAAGATCGCCCGCATGGCGCTGGATTACGAAGCCGCCCGCCTGCTCTACCTGCAAGCGGGCTGGATGAAGAACCGGGGCATCCGCAACACCCGCCAGACCAGCGCGGCGAAATGGTACGCCACCGACGCATCCTTCGCGGCGGCAAATGAGGCCGTGCAGATTCACGGGGCTTACGGCTTCAGCGATGAGTACGATGTGGAGCGGTACCTGCGCAACTCCAAGGGTGCGGTGATTTACGAGGGCAGCAACGAAATCCAAAGGCTGATTCAGGCCAGTTACGCCCTCGGCTGGCGGCGCGACAAGCCGCTCCGCAAGGAGTTGCCGCCGTATGATGAGGAATACTGGCAGACGGAGGAGTAGCGCAGGCGGTAAAATGTTGGCAAACTGGCAAATTGATATAATCTCAATGCGAGGCAAGCGATACCAGGAGTTTGGCAATGTCACCCGAACAGGAAGAAGTCATCAACTTGCTGCGTGAACATTACCCTGCGCTGGCTGCCGAATACGGCATTCAGCGGCTGGGGGTTTTCGGGTCGTTTGCCAGGGGTACAGCAACCGCTGCAAGCGATGTGGATGTTGTTGTAGAGTTCAAACAGCCGATCGGGTTCAAATTCATTGAACTTGGTGAACGCCTTGAACATTTGCTAAACCGGAAAGTAGATGTTCTCACCCCCGAAGGGATACGCGGCATCCGTATCCCCCGTGTGGCACAGGATATTGTGGAGAATATCGTTTATGTCTAATCGGGCGGAACGGGCATTTTTGAGCGATATTCGGGAAGCAGTCCACCGCATCGAAGCGTATGTGGAGGGGGTAACCTACGCCGACTTTCTGCAAGACACAAAACTCCAAGACGCGGTGATCCGCAACCTGGAGATTGTCGGGGAAGCCACAAAAAAATTGTCAGATGAACTGCGCACAGCCTACCCTGATATTCCGTGGAAGAACATGGCGGCGCTTCGCGACCGGCTGATCCATCACTATTTTGGTGTCAATCTGGATATCGTGTGGCAAATTGCCACAAATGAATTGCCCAAGGTTGGCGAACAAATCGGCAGGATTCTGGAAAATCAAGATGACGAAAACCCGGTGAACCTGTGAAAGCGAAAAGCAGGCGTAACCGGGTGCGTGCCCACAGAGGGGGCATTAGCCCCCCAATTCCCCACAACCAAACCACCAACTGTCAGGAAAAAGGAGGTTCCCCTTGAAAATCGTAGTCTGTGTCAAGCAAGTGCCCGACACCGCGGCAACCGTCACGGTGCAGGACGGGCAAATCTCCTGGGGTGATGCGCCATTGGTCATCAACCCCTGGGATGAGTACGCCGTGGAAGCCGCCCTGCAAACCGCGGCAGACCACGGCGGAACGGTCGTCGCCCTCGGCATGGGCAAAGAGGATGAGCGCGAAGCCATCAAGCACGCGCTGGCGATGGGCTGCAAGGAAGCCATCCAGGTTTCCGACCCCGCGCTCGCCGATGCGGACGGGCTGGGCGCGGCAAAAGCCCTGGCCGCCGCCATCCAGAAAATCGGCGATGTAGACCTGGTGTTCTTCGGCAAACAGGCCATTGACAGCGATACCGGCCTCCTGCCGTCAATGGTCGCCCGCGTTTTGGGGTGGCCGGCGCTCACCCTGGTGGCCGCCATTGACGAGGTAGGCGATTCCATCAAGGTCCAGCGCGCCACCGAGGAAGGCCGCCAGATGGTCAGCGCCAAACTCCCGGCGGTGGTCAGCGTCACCAAGGATTACGGCGAGCCGCGTTACCCCTCCTTCATGGGCATCCGCAAGGCGGCCCGCGCCAAAGTCCCCGTCTGGGGGCTGGGCGACCTGGGCATCGAGGCCCCCGCGCCGGTGGTCACCTGGCCGCAGGTGATGAACCCGCCCCAGCGCGAGATCGTCAACGAAATCATCGAAGGCGAAACCCCGCAGGAGATCGCCGAAAAACTGGCAGACAAAATTATGGCGGAGAAGGTGCTATGAGCAGCAAAATCTGGGTTTTCATTGACCAATTCAAAGGCGCCGCGCTGCCCGCATCGTGGGAAGCCCTCGGCGCAGGAAAATCGCTGGGCGAGGTCACCGCGCTGGTTTTCGGCGAAGGGGTGGACGGCATCGCCCAGGAAGCCTTCCACTATGGGGCGGATCACGTCCTCGTAGCGGATTCCCCCGTTTTGGCGGACTATCGGCCTGAACCCTACGCGGCGGTACTGAGCAAGTTGGCCGGGGATTCCGCCCCGGAGGTCATCCTGTTCCCGACCACCACCCGCGGGCGCGAACTCGCCGCCATGGCTGCCGTGGATTTGAACACCGGCGTTCTGGTGGATGTGACCGCCCTGGAACAGGCGGACGGCAAGATCACCGCCACCCGCCCGATTTACGCCGGGAAACTGCTGGCGAAGGTGCAGTGCAGCGCCACCCCGCAGATCATCACCACCCGCGGGCGCGCCTTCCCCAAGCCCGAAGCCGATCCCGCCCGCAGCGGCACCCCCGAAGCCGTGGATGTTTCCCCCGCCGAGGGCGCGGCGCTCTCCGAGGTCAGCGGCTATGCCGAAACCGAGGGCGGCGTCAGCCTGACGGACGCGGCGGTGATCGTCTCCGGCGGGCGCGGGGTGAGCAACAACCCCAAACTCACGCCGCCGGACGGCATCAGCGATGAGGAGCAGGAAAAATGGCGGGCGCAGCAGGGCTTCAAACTGGTCGGCGAACTGGCCGAGGTGCTGGGCGGCGCCGTGGGCGCCAGCCGCGCTGCCGTGGACGCGGGTTACATCCCCTACAGCCATCAGGTCGGGCAGACCGGCAAAGTGGTCTCCCCCGATCTTTACATCGCCTGCGGCATCTCCGGGGCGATTCAGCACCTCGCGGGGATGCGCACCAGCAAGGTGATCGTCGCCATCAACAAAGATCCCGACGCCCCGATCTTCAAACTGGCGCGCTTCGGCGTGGTGGGTGATCTGTTCGACATCCTGCCGCCGCTCACCGAGGCGATGAAGGCGCGGCTGGGGAAGTAAGGCCCGCCTGCAAAACGGTTTGTTTGCCGTAGAGCGGATTACTGATCCGCTCTACGGCGCATCCGCTAATCCGTTCCCTATTTCGGCGCGTCTGCCCTGAAGACTGGCAGTCCTGGCAGGACTGCCAGTCTTGTGTGCGGGGCGAGGGAAAAACATAGGAATTTCTACAACATTTGCCTGCACCCCTGCTCTCTCAAAAACTTGCAAGCGTTGTTTGGAACGTGATACAATCCTCTGGTGTGGCGGGGGCCAGGGTATTATTGGTTTTAGCGATCGGTGTGCTTCAGGAGGCATTAATGTTTGAAATGGAAGCCCTTTACCAGAACGATCCTGCGTGGGAAAACGTCAAACTTGGCAACCAGGATAAGGAAACCATCGGCAGTTGGGGCTGTTTGCTGACATCGCTGACAATGGTGGTCAACGGCTACGGGTGTGATGAGACT
>CAZPSL010000203.1:0-10006 GCA_964589145.1 uncultured Anaerolineales bacterium | reverse complement strand
GTTGGGTAACGCCTACCTCGGCGCGGAATACGATGACCTGCTCGAAGACGTCAAACGCGAACTGATGGAGAGCGTCGAGCGGGCGCGGGCGGCAGGCATCGCAGACGACAAAATCATCCTCGACCCCGGCATCGGGTTTGGCAAGACGGTGGCGCAAAACCTGGAACTGATCAACCGCCTGGATGAAATCCGCGCCCTTGGATTTCCGGTGCTTTTGGGGCCGTCGCGCAAATCCTTTATCGGATACACCCTCGATCTCCCGCCTGATCAGCGGCTGGAGGGCACCGCGGCATCCGTGGCAGTGGGCATCACCCGCGGGGCGGACATCATCCGCGTCCACGATGTCCGCGAGATGGTGCGCGTCGCCCGCATGACGGACGCGATTGTGCGGTGACGCGGTGCAACGTGAAAGGATGTTCACATGGATACTTCGCTGATGGATAGCCTGGAAATCAAAAAATTGTTCAAGCAAGCGATTGTTGAGGTGCTTCAGGAGCGCAAGGACCTGTTCGCCGATGTGTTTGTGGAGGCGATGGAGGAAGTCGCTTTGGCGAAGGCCATCGAGGAAGGCGAAGCCACTGAACCGGTGAGCCGGGACGGGATTTTTCAAAATTGGCGTGACGATTGAGCAGGATGTCGTCACTTTTGTGCGTGTTTTACATCGGAAAGAGATTTACCGTTACTTTCCGTAACCTGCAAATTTGCAAACCTCAGGAGACCTTATGACCCAAGACCCTTTCAACGCCCGTGACACGTTGCAAACGTCTCACGGCAACTACACTTTTTACCGGCTCGATGCGCTCGAAAAAGCCGGCCTGACCCAACTGGAGAAACTGCCCTTCTCCATCCGCATCATGCTGGAATCGGTGCTGCGGCAGTACGACGGCAAAACCATTACCGAGGACGATATCCGCAACCTGGCGGCCTGGAAGCCGCGCACCGCGCACCGCCCCGGCCTGCCCTTCCGCCCCGGACGGGTGATCATGCAGGATTTCACCGGCGTCCCCGCGGTGGTGGATTTGGCCGCCATGCGCTCGGCGATGGCCCGTCTGGGCGATGAGCCCCGCAAAATCAACCCGCATGTCCCCGTGGATTTGGTGATTGACCACTCGGTGCAGGTGGATTTCTTCGCCACGCCCGATGCCCTCCGGCGCAACGCCGAACTGGAATTCCAGCGCAACCGTGAACGCTACGAGTTCCTGCGCTGGGGACAAAAAGCCTTCGATAACTTCCGGGTGGTGCCGCCTTCCACGGGCATCATCCATCAGGTCAACCTGGAGTATCTCGCCCAGGTGGTGATGACCAAGGATGTGGACGGCGAAACTCTTGCCTTCCCCGATACCCTTGTCGGCACCGATTCCCATACCGTGATGATCAACGGGCTGGGCGTGGTCGGCTGGGGTGTGGGCGGCATCGAAGCCGAGGCCGCCATGCTCGGCCAGCACATTGATATGCTCACCCCGGACGTGGTGGGCTTCAAACTCTACGGCGAACCGCAGGACGGCATCACCGCCACCGACATCGTGCTGCAAATCGTGCAGATGCTCCGCCAAAAGGGCGTGGTCGGCAAGTTTGTGGAGTTCTACGGCCCCGGGCTGGATGTGCTGGCCCTGCCCGACCGGGCGACCATCGCCAACATGGCCCCCGAATACGGCGCCACGATGGGCTTCTTCCCCGTGGACGAGGAAACCCTGCGTTACCTGCGCCTGACGGGACGTTCCGAGGAACTGATCGGGCGTGTGGAGAAGTACCTCAAAGCCCAGGGCCTGTTCCGCACCCCGGAGACCCCCGACCCCGAATACACCGACACCCTGGAACTCGACCTCGGCACGGTGGAGCCGAACCTCGCCGGCCCCAAACGCCCGCAGGACCGCGTTCCGCTGAAGGAGATGAAATCGGCGTTTCGCTCCTTCCTCACCGCGCCGGTCGGGCCGCAGGGCTTCGGGCTGAGTGATGAGCAACTTTCCGCCTCGGCAACGGTGGGCACCAACGGGCAGGCGGTCGAGATGAAGCACGGCTCGGTGGTGATTGCCGCCATCACCTCCTGCACCAACACCTCCAACCCCTCGGTGATGATCGGCGCGGGGCTGGTGGCGAAAAAAGCCGTCGAGCGCGGCCTGAAGGTGAACCCCACCGTGAAAACCAGCCTGGCGCCCGGCTCCCGCGTGGTGACCGAGTACCTCCGGCAGGCCGGTCTGCTGGAGCCGCTGGCGGAACTGGGCTTCAACGTGGTCGGCTACGGATGCACCACCTGCATCGGGAACTCCGGCCCGCTGCCCGGCAAGGTGGTGGAAGCCATCAACGAGGCCGATTTGGTGGCCGCGGCGGTGATTTCGGGCAACCGCAACTTCGAGGGGCGCGTCAGCCCGCATGTGCGGGCGAACTTCCTGGCCTCGCCACCGCTGGTGGTGGCCTACGCCCTCGCGGGTACGGTGGATATTGACCTCACCACCGAACCCCTCGGCACGGACCAGAACGGCGAGCCGGTTTACCTGAAGGACATCTGGCCCTCCTCGCAGGAGATTTTGGATACCATCGCCGAAAACGTCACCCCGGAGATGTTCAAGCGCAAGTATGCCGATGTGTTCTCCGGTAACGAAGCCTGGAACCGCATTTCGGGCGGCGAAGGCGACGTTTACGAGTGGGATGAGAAATCCACCTACATCCAGGAGCCGCCCTTCTTTATTGGGATCACCCCCAAAGTCCCGGATGTGACTCCCGTCAAGGGGGCGCGCGTCCTGGCCCTTTTGCGGGATTCCATCACCACCGATCACATCTCCCCGGCAGGTGCCATCCCCGTGGACAGCCCGGCGGGCAAGTATCTGATCGAGCACGGGGTGGAGCCGCGCGATTTCAACTCCTACGGTTCCCGCCGCGGCAACGACCGGGTGATGACCCGCGGCACCTTTGCCAACATCCGCCTGAAGAACCAACTGGTGCCCGGCGTGGAGGGCGGTTACACGGTTTACCATCCCACCGGCGGGCAGATGACCATCTTCGACGCTGCCATGCGTTACAAGGCAGACGGCACGCCGCTGGTGGTGATTGCCGGCAGGGAGTACGGCACCGGCTCCAGCCGTGACTGGGCGGCCAAGGGCACGCTGCTGCTGGGCGTGCGGGCGGTGATTGCCGAATCCTTCGAGCGCATCCACCGCTCCAACCTGGTGGGGATGGGCGTGCTGCCCCTGCAATTCAAGGCCGGGTTGAACGCGCAAACCCTGGGGCTGGACGGCACCGAGGTGTACGACATTGAGGGCCTGAACAACGACCTCGCCCCGCAGAGCGAACTGACCGTTAAGGCCACCCGTGCCGACGGGACGGCGATCAACTTCCAGGTGGTGGTGCGGCTGGATACGCCGCTGGAGGTGTTCTATTACCGCAACGGCGGCATTTTGCACACCGTGTTGCGGGAAATGCTGTAGTGTTACCGAAAGGCTGGAAGATTGGGCAATAATGCTGTTGCTTTGTTGCCCTCTTCCGGCTTTTGTTTTTTTAGGGTTTTCGCTGAAACGCACAAAATACCACAAACCATCGCGCAAAGCGAAAGTCCTGGTTTTTCGCAAATCGGGTAGATGAGGGCAAGTTTTTTGGGATGCCCTCAGGAGGCATCGGATGCGCCTGCTCCAAAACGTTCTGGCGTTGCTTCTGGTAACCAGTCAGTTGTTTCAGTCTTCACCGCCGGAGCGGGTGCGCGTGGTGCGGGTGGGGGTTTATGACAATCCGCCGATGGCTTTTTTTGCGGATGGTACCGCACAGGGGTTTGTGATTGACATTCTCGAGGCAATTGCCGATGAGGAAAACTGGGACCTCGTTTATATCCCCTGCACCTGGACAACCTGTTTGGGAATGCTCGACAAGGGGGAGATTGACTTGCTGGGGCCGATGGTTTACTCCGGTGGGCTGGCGGAAAAATACGCTTTCAGCAATCAGACTTACTTCACCAATTGGGGGGTAGTCTATACGCGTCCCGGTGAATCCATTGAAACGCCGATTGACCTGGATGGAAAAACGATTGCCGTTCTGCGGGATGATATTTTCGGTGCAGCGGCGGTGGATTTGCTGGCGGATTTTCAGAGCCAACCAAAGTATCTGTTTGTGGATGATTACCCTTCGGTATTGCGTGCGGTTGCCGAGGGGCGGGCACAGGCCGGGGTGGTCAGCCGCCTGTTTGGGCAGTTGAACGCCCAGGATTTTCGGGTGGTCAAGACCCCAGTGATATTCCACCCCGTAGCGGTGCGTTTCGCTGAGGCAAAAACCGGCGACCCGGACATCCTGACAGCGATTGACCATCACCTGGAAGAATGGAAAGGACAGGAGAATTCCCCCTACGCTCAGGCCGTTGCCCGCTGGCTGACGGCCCCTCACGAGTCATCTGAATTCCCGAGATGGGTGATTCCGGCCTTTACGATTTTGGCTGCGATCATTGCCCTGTCGCTGGGGGTCATCTTTGGTTTGCGCTGGACGGTTCGCAAGCGCACGGCCGAGTTGCAGGCCAGTGAGGCGCGGAATCGTGATTTGTTGGAGAGTATCCCTGATTTAATTTTTCAAATTGATGGTGATGGGGTTTTTCGAGACTATAAAAGCGCCAGGGACGATCTGTTGTACCTGGATCCACGCGAATTTATCAATCGGCCAGCCGAAGCAGTGCTGCCGGAATTCCTGGCACGGGTAACGTTGGAAAATGTGCAGAAAGCGTTGGCGCATAATGAAATTCAGCAATCTGAATATGCGTTGCCAATCAACGGGGAGGAACATTTTTTTGATGCGCGTTACGTTCCCAGTGCCAAAAACACCGTAACGGCAATTGTCCGTGATGTAACCCGGCAGAAACAAACTGAGGCTGCCCTGCGCCGCAGCGAGACGCTTTTCCGGGCAGTGTTCGAACAGTCCGGGGAGGGCATTTCGCTGGTAGACCGGGAGGGGGACTACGTTCTGGTCAACCCCGCTTTTTGTCGCATGACCGGATACGAAATGAACGAACTGTTGCAGATGAACCTGCGGGTGCTGGTTCCTCCGGATGTGAATTTGAAACGGTTCCCTGCAATTTGGAAGAGCGGCTGGACGGGTTTGACGGAGATGGAACTGGTGAAAAAGGACGGTTCCCGCTTTTGGGCGGAAATCACCATTTACCTTGTGCATCTGGGAGAGCAAGATTTTGCACTGGGCATTTTGCGCGATATTACCGAGCGCAAACGAGCGGAGCGGCTTATCCGCGAGAATGAAGAACGCCTGCGCACCCTCATTAACGCCACACCGGATATTATCTGCTTCAAGGACGGGCAGGGACGATGGTTGGAAGCCAACGATGCTGATTTGGAACTCTTCATGCTGGATGGCGTGGACTACCGCGGTAAAACGGACGTGGAACTGGCAGAATACGCCCATCCGGTTTTCAAAGATGCTTTTCTAACCTGTAGGGAAACCGATGAGCAAGCCTGGCAGACCGGGGGCATCTCGCGGGGTGAGGAGAGTATTCGCAGGCCTGACGGAACGGTCAAAATTTATGACGTGATAAAAGTGGCTTTGTATGAACCGGACGGTGCGCGTAAAGGGTTGATTGTTCTGGGGCGCGATATTACCGAACGCAAACGGGCAGAAGAATCGCTTCAAAAATATGCCCGCCAACTGGAGACACTCACCACAGTGATGACCGCTCTTACGGCATCATTGGCCCTGGATGAGGTGCTCAACCTGATTCTTGACCAGATCCGCCTGGTTGTGCCGGTAGACAGCGCCGCAGTTTTTCTCAAAGAGAATGACAAACTCCGGGTGGTTATGGACTGGGGGATCACACCGTCCGCCGTAGGCCTGACGCTCCCCGGAAACAACGAACTCTTTGATGTCATCAAAAAACGCAACGCCCCGCTGATTCTCGAAAACCCTTTGCAGGATGCGCGCTTTGCCAACTGGGGTGCCTCCAAAACCATCAAGACCTGGATGGGCGTCCCGCTGATTGTACGCAACGAACTGATTGGGTTTATGACCCTCGACAGCGAACGTCCTCAGGCATACCGGGCGGATGAAATTCAACTTGTCAACTCCTTTGCAGCACAAGCCGCGCAGGCAATTGATAACGCCATCCAGTTCCGCAATGCCCAGCGGCGGTTACAGCATTTATCTGCCCTGCGCGAGATCGACCAGGCAATTTCCAGCAAAACAGAAATTACCCAAACCCTGGATGTTCTTTTGGAACACGTCATCCGGCAACTGGAGGTGGATGCGGCCGCCGTAATGCTTTATCATGCCACGGCAAAACATCTGGAATTCGCTGCCGGAAGAGGCTTCCACACCCCGAAACGGCACCTCCCAAACCTGGGAATGGAAAACGGATTCGCCCGCACAGTTCTGGAAGACCGAAAACTTTTGAAGATCCTGGAACTGGACGAAATTGACACTGCCTCCCTGTGTTCTCCTGAATTTCGGGCGGAGGAATTCGTTGTTTATTTTGGCGTTCCCCTGATTGCCAAAGACGATCTGGTCGGCGTGCTGGAAATCTACCATCGCAGCGCACTCGAACCCGACACAGAATGGTTCTCTCTCCTGGAAACACTGGCGGGGCAGGCCGCGATTGCAATTGACAACATCAACCTCTTTGCCAGCCTCGAACGCACCAACCGGGAACTCGTCCGGGCCTACGACGCCACAATTGAAGGCTGGGCACATGCCCTCGAACTGCGCGATATGGAAACCGAGGGCCACAGCCGCCGGGTGATGGATCTGACCCTGGCTCTGGCCCGGAAAATGGGAATCACCAACGAAACCGAACTGATCCACATCCGCCGCGGGGCCTTGCTGCACGACATCGGCAAGATGGGCGTCCCGGACGCAATCCTCAACAAGCCCGGCCCGCTCACCGAAGAAGAGTGGAAAATCATGCGCCAGCACCCGACTTACGCATACAAGATGCTCTCTTCCATCCCTTACCTCAAACCGGCGCTGGCAATCCCCTACAGCCACCACGAAAAATGGGATGGCTCCGGGTACCCGCAAGGCCTTAAGGGAGAAGAAATCCCGCTGGCGGCACGCATCTTTGCCGTGGTGGATGTCTGGGATGCTCTGGGCTCGGACCGCTCGTATCGCAGCGCGTGGCCGCGAGAACGGCGGCTGGATTACCTCCGCACGCTGGCCGGTGCCCATTTTGACCCGCGTGTGGTGGCCGCCTTCATCGAATTGCTGGGGGAACAGGAATAACAGAGCGTTTTCGCTTTTCTTACGTTCATCTAACACTCTTGGGGTACAAACAGAGTCAGCGAATCAGCGAGTCAGCGAGTCAGCGAGTCAGCGAATCAGCGAGTCAGCGAATCAGCGAGTCAGCGAATCGCCGACCCTTCCCCGGAGGAACACAGATGACCGAAAAGAAACCGATTGCCTTCAAAGCCGAAATCCGGCAACTGTTGGATATTCTCATCCATTCACTCTACACCGACCGAGAGATTTTCCTGCGCGAACTGATCTCCAACGCCTCCGATGCACTGACGCGCATGCAGTTCATCTCCCTCACCGAGCGCGACGTGCTCGACCCTGAAGCCGAACTCAAAATCCACATTGAGGTGGACCCTGACGAGAAGATCATCCGCATCACCGATACCGGCGTGGGGATGACCCAGAAAGAACTGATCCAAAACCTGGGGACGATCGCCCAATCCGGGGCGCGTGCGTTTCTCGAAGCCGCCCAAGAGGGCGAAAACCGTCAGGCGCTGGTGGATGTGATCGGGCAGTTCGGAGTCGGGTTTTACTCCGTCTTCATGGTGGCGGAATGGGTGCGGGTGACTTCCCGCTCCTGGAAGCCGCGCGCCAAGGCCGCGTTCTGGTACGCCACCGGCGGCGAGACCTTCGAGGTCGGCCCCGCCGAAAAAGCGGCGCGCGGCACCACCGTGGAAATCAAACTCAAACCCGATGCCGAGGAGTTCGCCCAGGAACACCGCCTGCGCGAGATCATCAAAAAACACTCCGATTACGTCCCCTTCCCCATCTACCTCGGCGAGAGCGAAGAGCAGGTCAACAGCCAGACCGCACTCTGGCGGCGTTCACCCCGCGAGGTGGAGGAAGACCAGTACAACGAATTCTACCGCCAACTCACGCTCGATTTCGAGCCGCCGCTGGCGCATATCCACTACGCCGCCGACGCGCCGCTGCAACTCTACGCCCTGCTCTACATCCCCGCCAAAGCCGAGCGCGGCATCTTCTCCCTCCGCAAAGAGGACGGGCTGAAACTCTACGTCCGCAAAGTCCTCATCCAGGAGTACACCACCGACCTGCTGCCGCGGCACTTCCGCTTCATCCAGGGCGTGGTGGACAGCGAAGACCTGCCGCTCAACGTCTCCCGCGAAACCATCCAGGATAACCCGCTCATCGCCAAACTGCGCAAGGTACTCACCAGGCAGGTGATGAGCAAACTCACCGCCCTGGCGCAGGACGACCCGGAAACCTACCTCAAATTCTGGGAGCAGTTCGGGGTTTACATCAAGGAGGGCATTGCCTCCGAGCCGACCGAAGCCGACGAACTCGCCAAACTGGTGCGCTTCCACACCACCGCCCACCCCGAAACCTGGGTTTCCTTCGCCGAGTACATCGAGCGCATCCAGGCCGGGCAGGAGAAAATCTACTACATCCTCGGCGATGACCCCAACTCGGTCGCCCGCAGCCCGCATCTCGACTACTTCCGCGAACACAACTACGAGGTGATCCTGTTCACCGAACCGATGGATTCCTTCATGTTGATGGGATTGCGGAAATATGGCGATTTTGACCTGGTGAACGTGGCGAGCCCCGACCTGGAACTCCCGGAGGCTCCCGGTTCCGAGGATGATTCCCGCCCCGAAGCCCTCCCCGATGATGAATTCGCCGCCCTCGCGGAGCGGTTCAAAGCCCGCCTGGGCGACCGCGTCACCGACGTGCGCGCCACCGACCGCCTGCGCAACTCCGTCGCCCGCCTGGTGGACCCCGAAGGCGCGCTCGGTCAGGAGATGCAGCGGGTTTACCGCTACCTGGAACGGGATTACGAAGTCCCCAAAAAGGTCCTGGAACTCAACCCGCGGCACCCTATCATCACGCGGTTGAGCGCCCTTGACCCGGATGACGAACTCGGCAACGAGATTATCGAGCAAATCTACGACAGCGCCCTGCTGATCGAGGGCCTGCACCCCGACCCGGCCTCCATGCTCCCCCGCATCCAGGACTTGATGGCGCGGGCGTTGGACGCTGAAGGCTGAGACGGGCAGATGCGACTTTCGGGCACTTCGTGCCCGAAAATACACCACGGGGCGACTCCCCTCCCCTTCAGGGGGAGGGGCCGGGGGTGGGGGCGACAGAAAAGTTCACAATAGAGTCTAAAAATTCCAGCACCGTTTCCAGCACTTCGTCAGGCGTAAGCGAATCGGTGCTAACGCGCAAATCAGCGTGTTCGTAAGCATGGCGCAGACGGTGGAGTTGTTCCCGGTATTCATGCTCGCTCCACCGGAAAGGTTTACGCGCCAGCGTCACGGGGTAGGAGACCTCCAGAAAAATGAGGATATCCGGGCTGGAGATGCGCCGCCACATATCCGGGGTGTAGGAGTGTTCCTGGGCGATCTGCCGCACCTCGAAGCCGCGCGACTTCAACCGCCTTGCCAGCGTAGTTTTTCCAGCGCCACAGGGGCCTACCAGTCCGATTTTCATGGTTCAGAGAAGCAGCGAGTCAGCGAGTCAGCGGGTTGGCGAGTCAGCGAGTCAGTGAATCAGCGAACAGCGGGTTGGTGGGTTGGCGTATCAGCGGGTTGGCGGGGCGGTAATAAGAAATCTCCGGCGGTCAAACAACCTGCGCCAGTGCGTTGATATGCGGTGCAGCGCCCAGTACGGCCAGTGTATCGTTGGCGGCGATTTTTCGGGAGGCTGCCGGGTGATAATCGGGGGATTCGCCGCTGCGCCGAAGCAGCACCACGCTGACGTGATACGTTTGCTCAATGTTTTCGATGGATTGACCGGCAATTGCCGAGTTGTGCTTCACCGTCATGCGCGCCAAACTCAA
>CAZPSL010000202.1:0-4446 GCA_964589145.1 uncultured Anaerolineales bacterium | reverse complement strand
ACCCGTCTGGCACGCGGCAACGCCTGGAACTGGAGCGTGCTGCTGCTCAGTTTGGGGCTGCTGGTCAACGCCTATCTTTGGCTGCTGACCCCTGAACTGACCGAGCCGTTCACGCTGGCCTATTTTCAGCGGTTGCAGCCGCTGATGGCCTGGGGGGCGATCCTGTGCGCACAAACGCTGGCGGCGCTGTTCCTGCTTCGCTCCGCCCGCCCTTCGGGAGAAGGCGCGGGCTTCGCTGTGTATCAGGCCGCCGCAGTGATGGGCGTTTTTCTGCTCATCTGGCTGCTGATTGCGCTGACCGGACTGGGCATCGATTCCTCCGACGCCGGCGCGGGCTGGTACGCCGTCGGTTCCCCGGTGATGGAGACGCAGGGCTTTCTGGCCTGGCTGGCCGGGATGTTGTACATCACCGCCGCGCTGTGGGGAGAGCGGCATCCCGATCTTCTGGAAAAAGCACGCCGTTACCGCTTTCTGCGCGCCGACATCCTGCTCAGCCTCACCATCTGGCTGGCGGCCTTCCTGATCTGGAACAGTCTGCCGCTGCAACCCAGTTGGTTCGCCGCCCCGCCGCGCCCGCCGAATTACGAGTTCTACCCCAACTCCGATGCCTACCTGTACGATACCACCGGTCAGACCCTGCTGACCGGGATGGGCTTCAAAACTCACAACGCCCCCTTTCCCCTGCGCCCGATGTACGCCTTCTTCCTGGCGGTTCTGCATGCCATCGGCGGGCCGGGCTACGAGCCGATTATCTGGATGCAGGTTGCGGTGCTGGCACTGCTGCCCGTGCTTCTGTACTGGATTACGCGGCACCTGCACAGCCGAGTTGCGGCAGTCATCGCCGCCGTGCTGCTGATCTTCCGCGAGGCTAACGCCATCATCCTGGGGGACGCGGTCACCACCTCCAACGCCAAACTGCTGATGTCCGACCTGCCGACCGCGCTGGGTGTGATGATCTTCACCCTGCTGCTGATCCGCTGGCTGCAAAAACCGGCGCAGCGTCAGCATCTGGCCCTGATTGCCGGGGGAGTGACCGGCGCGTTCATGCTCATCCGCCCGGAGTTCGGGATTCTGCTGCCCTTCACAGGACTTGCCGCACTCCTGCAACTGCTTCGCCGCCCTAAACTCTGGGTCAAAGGGATGTCGCTGATTGCCGTCGGGCTGGTGCTCTTCCTCGCTCCCTGGGTCTGGCGCAACTACCAGATCACCGGCACCATCTTCCTGGATTCGCCGCACTACCGCGCCGACCTGTTTGCCCTGCGTTATGGACAGGGGACAGGGGACGGGGGACAGAAGACGGAGGACAGAAGCGATGAGGCACCTGGCGGTTCGCCGCCCTCCGCAACGCAACCGGCAGATACCGCCCCACAGGCCCCACCCACCATGCTCCCCGGTGAAACCCCCGAGGAGTTCGCCGAGCGCATGGCACAGGAAACCGCCCAGATTATCAAAAAAAATCCCGGCACGGTGGCGGCCTTCATCGCCAACCACTTTCTCAACAGCCAGATTCAAACCATACTCTACCTGCCCGGCACCTGGCGGCTGCCTGACAGCGCATTGGCGTTTACCGCCCACCGCGAGCCGCAGCGGTTCTGGTACCAGTGCTGCTCGGCAGATGGTTATATCCGCCGCCTGCCCTTCTGGCTCAAGTGGGATGGGCACCTGCCGCGGCAATCGTGGCTGTTTGTGACGGGCAATCTGCTGCTGGTCGCAATCGGCCTGGTCAGCGCGTGGCGGCGGATGCGTTTCATCGGGCTGGTGCCGCTGGCCGGGCATTTTGGCTACACGCTGGTCAACGCGCTGGTGCGAAACTCCGGAGGACGGTACATCCTGCCGGTAGACTGGATCGGGATGCTCTATTTTGCCATTGGGCTGGGGCAGTTTTCGGCGTGGCTATACGCATGGCTTCGCGGGAAACGGCTCTCCCCGCAGGTGACCGCGTCTCCGCGGGTGGAGAATCCGCCCGGAAACGAGGCGAGTCGCTCCCCCTCAGGGTGGAGACTCCTCTCCGGGGCTGCCCTCGCCATCCTGCTCATCGGGAGTCTTCTCCCCCTCAGCGAGAAAATCGTCCCCAACCATTACCCCGCCGAACAGTTGGAAGTTCGCCTGCAAGAAATTCTGCAATCCCCTGAACTCAGCCCGCAAGAACGGGACATTTTGGCAAACTGGCAAAACGCGGGCGGGATTGTTGTCCAGGGAGAGGCACTTTACCCGCGTTTCCATCAGGTCGGGCAGGGAGAAAATGGCACAAAACGAACAACCTTTTCTTCCTTGCCGTACAACCGGGTGGATTTTTACATCATTGGGCCGTACAACGGCGGGGTAGTGCTGGCACAGGAAGATGCACCGGCACAGTTTCCCAACGGTGCGGATGTGGTGGCGTTCGGATGTCTGAAAGGGTGGCTTGAAATGGATGCGGCCGCCATTATTGTCTACGATAAAACAGGGCAGCAAATTGCACTGCTGCTGCGGGAACCCTTCCCGGATGAAGCAGTCTGTCCGCTGCCTGCGATGCCGTAGTTGGCTGCGCTTTAGCGAGGGGGTGCACAAATGTTCGGAACGACGGCGCCCTCGCGCCTGACCGCCCTCACCCCTAACCCCTCTCCCACAGGGAGAGGGGAACCAAAGCGGAAATTTTGGTGAGGGGGGATGCAGGGGGGATGGGGCTCCGGAATACCACGGCTTGTTGGCAAACAGCAATCTTTCTACGACATTTGCCTGCCCCCCTCCGGCAAGGGTGCAAGCAAAAGATGTAGAACTCGGGCAGCCGCATGTCTCTGCCCCTCCCCCGGCGGGGCGGGGTGTTCGGTGCCTGTCCTGTTCGCCAAATGAAGACTGGCAGTCCTGGCAGGACTGCCAGTCTTGTGTGCGGGGAGAGGGAAACACATAGGAATTTCTACAACATTTGCCTGCCCCCCTCCGGCAAACTCGCCTTGCTTCGTGTGCCTATCTGGGCTACAATTTCCCCATGGAATCCATTGTGGAAAACTGGGGTATTCTGGGACACGAATGGGCGGTTAACCTGCTGCGCGGACACATCGCCAACGGGAAACTGCGCCATGCCTATTTGTTTACCGGCCCTGCGGGGACGGGGAGACGCACACTGGCACTGCACCTGGCACAAGCCGTCAACTGCACCCGGCCGCCTGCACCGGGAGATTTTTGCGGAGAGTGCCGCGCCTGCCGCCTGATTGCCCGCATGGAGCATCCTGATCTGACTATTGTCCAATCCGAGCAGGCCGGGAAAATGCTCAAGGTTGAGCAGATTCGCGGGTTGCAGCGCGCACTTTCACTGGCGCCCTACGAGGCGCGTTACAAGGCCGCGCTGCTGCTGCGCTTTGAGGAGGCCAACCCCAGTGCAGCCAATGCCCTGCTCAAAACCCTTGAAGAACCACCCCCGCAAGTGATAATGCTGATGACCGCCAGCAACGGAGAGGCCCTGCTGCCCACAATTCTCTCGCGTTGCGAGGTGATACGACTGCGTCCGCTGAGTATTGGAAAACTTTCGGCGGGGCTGCAAACCCGCTGGGGCCTCCCCCAGCCAGAAGCCGAGTTGCTGGCTCACCTTTCGGGCGGACGCCCCGGCTACGCTTTGAATTTGCACGGCAGCCCTGAAGTGCTGGCACAACGCCAGGCCTGGCTGGATGACCACCGCCGCCTGCTCGCCGCCTCCCGCGCGGAACGCTTCGCTTACGCGGCAACTTTGGCAAAAGACCGTGCCGCGCTGAACGCCGCACTCCATACCTGGCTTACGCTCTGGCGCGATGTGATGCTGCGCGCCGCAAATTCGGCAGTGCCGCTAACCAATCTCGACCGGACAGATGAAATTGAGTTCCTGGCAGGCACGGTTGAACTGCCAGCGGCAAAAAGCATGGTCAGTCATCTGGAAACCGCCATCGAGCAGAACAGCCGCTACATCAATGCCCGTCTCCTGACCGAGGTACTGATGCTGGATTTGCCCAAGTGCAAGCAAATGTTGTAGAGGATAGTTATCTGCCAACGAACTGTGGTATTCTGGAGCCCCATCCCCCCTGTATCCCCCTTCGCCCTTCGGGCAGGCTTCGCACCCCCAGGGAAGAGGGGACTGGACTCTTAGGTGTGTGTGCGGCACACACACCTGACAACCACGCCTCTCCCAAAAATTTCCGCTTTGGGTCCCCTCTCCCTTCGGGAGAGGGGTTACTACACAGTCAAGTGTAGTTTGATAAGGTGCTATTAGTGTGGCATACTGGGGAGAAATAGTCATCCCAGGAGATGCCACATGAAAAAGCAGTATCACGTCAACTTAACAAAAGAAGAACGAACTCATCTCATCGCCCTGCTCATGGGCGGCACGCAGAAAGTAAGAGAGATAAAGCGCGCACAAATCTTGCTGAAAGCCGATGATGGCTGGACGGATGCCCAGATTGCCGAGGCCCTGCCTGTCGGGCGGGCAACTGTGGGACG
>CAZPSL010000201.1:0-27107 GCA_964589145.1 uncultured Anaerolineales bacterium | reverse complement strand
CGGCATCTGCCCGCTGGGCACGAAGTTCGGCCAGTTTTCGGGCTTCGGCGGCTTTTGTTTCGGCTTCCAGTTGTTTGCTGTATTGTTGCAAATCATCCCTCGTTGATGGCGCATCGCTTTGCTCTGGGAATTGTGCGTCTTCGGCTTGACTAATGCGGTTATCGAGGTCAGCAGCATCAATCTGCTTTGATGGAGATTCGATGTTATCTTGCTCAGGGTAGGATATGTCGCTCACTGTATTTTCCTCGTTGCGCAGATGGTTTTGTCAATGTGGGTTTTAGTATTCAAAGTGTAACTCAAACTGCCCGTTTCGTTGCAGTTCAAACCGGGCTGTTTTCCAGTCCCCTTTTGGTGTTTCTGCCATTTGAATATGAAGATTGTGCAGATGAGTAATAGTATTTTGGCTAACCACAAAACTTTTCTCTTGTTTGGTATCGGCTGAAATATACCGTCCTCGAATATCGAAAACATCTGGCGAAAATTCAAATACAACCCAAGCCTTGTCCCACTCTTCTGGGATTGATTTTGCGATTTCTGTTCCAATGGTTTGATAAATTGAGTTTATCGGCAGCGTCATAGTATTCTCCTAAGCGGCTTTGTTCAGGAAAGTTTTCTGACGAATGTTTCCGTCAGTCCAATATCTCACATCGAAACGAGACGGGCGTATTGTTTCGATGTCATTATAAAAGAGGTTGATGGATACTTCAACACGTTTGCCTTCTACGATACTCTTGGCCCAATCGTTTTCCATGGTCTTCCATGCTCCACGGTTGAGTGTAGCATTTTGCGGCCTGATGTTAAAGGCATCTGATGGCCCATTGAATCGAGTTGCAATTAGATGTCCCCCCTCATCGCCATCTATTCCCATTTTGCCAATTCTTGTTCCTTCGGGAGAGCGAATTCCCGGCTTTAACTCCAGTTTTCCGGATACCACTTTTGGTCTGCCAACCGAATCGGTTTTGAACTGGTACCCGTTTTTTTCGTAAGTTGTATTCGGTCGTAATTCTTCAATATGCACTGTGCTGGTGGGGGTGACCGCATCTTCTGCTTTTGTTATTTTCTCATCTGCAATCATCTCGTCGGTTATCACGGATGATGACATTTCATTTTCAATTTGCGAATGGTCACCGGCATCCGTGGATTCCGAGATTCCGGTTCCTTTGGCCGATTCAGCATTTGCAATTTTGGCATCCATCCCTTGCTGTTCAACAGGGCTTGAGCCAGGTTCGACATGGTCTTGTTCGGGAGATTTCTTTTGGGGCATGGTTTCATTTCTCCAGGGGATGATCGCTTTTCGGGGCTTTTGCTGGAACGCGTAGAATTGGCATTGCTATCACACCATTGCTCAGGACGGCAGTTTTGCCTTGTTCCGCAGCTCCATCCACCTCCGGCCATTACAGAAGCACTGTTTCATTGTCTGGCGGCCTGGCTGACAATTTTTTTGACATTTTGGGTTGCCTTGCGCTGACTGGCTGCGGAAAAATGCAGAGTGGCCGACATCTGTGCCGTGAAACAGATTGCTGCTCCGATTTTTAAGGATTCGCTGGTTACGGCTGCCGCCCGTCCGGCCGCCGATTGTGCCACGCCGCCAAGTGTACGCCACATTTCCTGATCATTTTGTGTATTTTGGATTGCGCGCACAAAATCGCGTTTTAGGGGGGCGTCGTGGAGCAAGGGTTCAATATCCCAACGATACAAACAGCGCTGTGGACAGTGGATGCAACCGGCAAACGGGCCGGGCCGTTTCCTGAAATCGGTTTGTTGACGATAGGCCGTGATGAAAGATTGAAGTTCCGCTGCCACTTTCTCGTGCAAATGTTCAATCGTTGTTTGCCGGTTTTCGAATTCCCTGGCAATTTGCACCAGGGGGGGCGTTAACTGTTCTCTTAGCGCGCTGCTGACGTTGTAAAACCAGCGATAACGCCGACCACGTTCATCGAAAAGTGATTCCAGGCCATGAAGAAATACAGCAACTGCCACATCCCGTTCCAGCGATGGGGATATTCTACCAGCAACGCGTTGGATAAAATCCATTAACGGGGGAAACCCTTGTACGGCCTGACTGGGCTGTAATACAAGGGAGAGAAAATAACGCGAAAATTGTTCTCGGAACTCCGGGTGCTCCAGCACATCCTGCGCCAGGTCGCGTACTTTGGTCAGATCCTCCGGCGCCAGTTTCAGATACTGGTTATATCCTGGTGCCGGATCATAGATCGGGCCGGTACAAATGGCTTTCATGGCAGTTGCGATGCGGGCGTCGTTGACACGACGGGAACGTTTTTTGTCAGCATCTTCCTTCTCGGGCTGCTTGAGTACTTGTATCAGCGATGGGTGATCAGCGCCCTCCGCGAAGATGGCGGCTGCCCCAGGGTGCAGCGTTGCCACAATGCGGAGTTGCTCATCTTCCAGGTTCATTGTTCCCCCCATCACTTCGCGGTCATCCCTGGCAACCATCCGGTGCAGAATCTTCAGATTTGTGTTTTTGATGGCATCGGGCGCAAGTTTGGCGGGGATCTGTTCGGCAATCAGCATTCCCTGTCCGTAAGCGCGGATTTCGGAAAGCATATTGGCGAAAGATTCTACGGCCTGTGCCTTTGTGTTGGCCTCTTCTGTTCCCACTTCTGTTTCGGTGTTTTTGAGCAGGCGGTGGGCTTCCTCAAACACGGCAACATGTTGCAGTGGAGGGAGTGCCGCTCCGCTTTTGGCCTGGGTAATGCGATATTCGTATAGCCGCGTCAGAATCAATCCAATCACAAATGCTTTTTCATCGTCGCTGCCAAGCCGTTCCATCTCCAGGATGGTGGGGGATGCAAGCAAATCGCTCATGGCGATTCCGTAACGGGTATCCAGCATCAATCCCTTCCCCCCCAGCCGCAAACTGCCGATGCGGGCCTTTAGCCCGGCCTTGACGTCGCGGGTGATGCGCTCCTCGTATCCCAGGCGGTCTACCACGTCGTCAATCTTTCGGTAGAGATCGGTCAGTGTGGGAAAAACAGGCCAGTTGTGTTCCTTCCCGCGTTCCTGGGGCGGCAGGCGGCGGTTTTGGCCGGTAGTGAGGTCCCAGCCCTTATCTTCGTAAATCTCATGCAGGCAGGTTTCGAGCACGTAGGGCATGGGGGCATAGAGAATAAATGCAGCGTTGAAAACCGATTTGAGAAAATCAATGTGAGTTTGGACATGAATGCGGTTTTCTACCCCGGCAATTTCAAAAACAAACGGATTCAGGCGGAAGGGTGCATACCGCTCATCTCCCAATGTGTAAATTCTCAACTGTTTCCTGAACTCATTTCGGTTGAGCAGGTCACGGTATTCGGTTTTGGCGGGTTCCAGCACTAAAAACGGGATGCCTCTCCCCTGGTCCCAGAGTTTATCGAGCAGATGGAACATGGTATTCGTTTTGCCGCTGCCGGTAACCCCCGCCACCAGCCCGTGTTTGGCAAAATCTTTGCGGGGAATGTTGAACCAGCCGCCGGTAGGGTTGCCGCCGTCCAAAACCTTCCCAATGGCAACAACCGGTTCCCCAGGCGGCGGGGCCGGGATGTCCACGTCGAAACGGGCATAATCCCGAATTTGAAAACCGGGGAATTCCTCCCGCGGCAACTGACAGAGCGCCGCAACTTCGCCGGATGTCAGCGTAGTAACGAATTGATTTGGCTGACCGGGGACACCGCGTTCTCCCACAAAAGTTCGCAATGGTTCCGGGCGGGAATCTTCTCCTGCAAAAATTGCCCGCAGCAGCATTTTTGTCCGGGCGAGTATTTCTGGTTTGGCGGCAAAGAAGTACACCTCGGTTTGCCACATTCCCTGTGCCTGCCCCCGGCGGTGCCGGTCAAGATCGGCCTCCAGCAGTTCACTGGCGTGCTGCACCCAATAATTGGTAATGTTTGTGCTGCGCGATGTGGTCATCCCGGTCGATTCATTTTGGCGGACAGTTTGCGTATAGGTGATTTGGGCATTTTCTGAAATCTGACCATTGACCGAAACCCGTGTTAACGTTGTGAGGTGCCCGCTGATTTTTGCGATAACTTCACTTTCTGCCCAGGGAGTGGCCCAAACCAGATACCCCCACACCTCCCCGTAAAGGGCGCGCAGCAACCGTTCAATTTGCTGTATCTGCCCGGATGCTGAACCGCGTTCCTGCGATTTTCCTCTCTTCCTGGTGTAACTGGCTGGCCTGGCGCCAGATTTTAGGGTTGGAATGCCGGTCATTCGTCCCAGGTGGTTGAAGGTTCCCCAATTCTTGTAAAGACTCCCCAACTGACGGTTGCATTGTGATGCCAGTTGGATGCCTGGGAAAGATCCCATCAGTGATGTTTGCAGCAGTCCCTTGGCGGATGTTCCGCCTCCCTCCAGCCCTAGATGGATAGTTACCGATTGTGGATTGCCGAGCACCAGATAAGCAAAAGTTACCCCGGTTCCATGGAACCCGGTAATCAAATCTGCCATATGGTTTTCGTATCCTGCCGGGCTTTCCGGTGTGGTTTCCCAGAACCGGGATTGCCCTAAAATACGCAGGTAGGGGATGCCTTCAATTTTCGCACCCCATATGGGGCGCGCCGGTGGTGCTGCTTCTTCCAGATGCCGGCGTTCCAGTGTATGAATGATTTGTTGCACGTCCGGCAAGGCAATTGGCAGCGCGGGCAAGGCGGGAAGTTGAGGTGGGGACATTGCTGTATTTCTTTTTGACTAGTCTTGTATTACCCAGGTGTCGGCGAGCAAATCATGGAGCGCCCGGTGTTCGGAGTGAAACAGCGGCATGAGATTAATGAACCAGCCTAGTCCGCAGGTTACATAACTTAATAGAGTAGGGAAGATAAAAAACGCAAAGGCCCGCCAAAGTGCACGCTGCCACGTCAGCCGTGAGCCATTTCTTCGAACCACTCGCAACCCCATCGCCTTTTTCCCTATAGTTTGCCCGCTCGTTGAGTGGAAATAGGTGTAATAACCCAGCGACCAGGCCAGTGTGACAGCCCCCAGTAAGGTTATGATAGCCAGCGCAAGCGCTTCGTCTGTTATGACGCTTAACACCGGTGCGAACAAAACTCCTGCCAGAATGCCTCCTCCCGTCACAATCAGAGTGTCAATGATATACGCGCCAAAACGGGGGCCATTATCCGCGTACATTTCATAAGGTGCAAGGCCGGGTAAGCCTGAGACAACGGGCGGACCGAAGTTCGCTGCATTCTGCCCCGCAGGGTATTGGACAGGTTGCGGGGCAGAATCCAAAATGGTCGGAGGTGGCGCGAACGGGTCAGAATCCAAAGAAGGTTGTTCCCAGTTGGAAAAATCTGACGATGGTGTATTCGGGATTGGGTGCCCGACAGGTCGCTGCGGGGAGAGTGGTGTGCCGCAGATATTGCAAAATTTTGCCGTTTCATTTACTTCTGCGCCACAGTGGGGGCAGTATCGCATGATTGCACCTCGTCTTGTCTTTCTTTTCTGTTCAGGATTTTCGCTCTGTCAATGTTTGCCCGAAAAAATCTGCCAGCGCGGGCCGAATCAGTTGTGACGATTTTGCAAATATTGGTATGCCAAATCTCCAAAGAACCAGCCTGCTGCGCCAATAACTGCTGCGCTGATCCAGAGCAGGATACTTATCCCTTGCTGTGATTCAATCTGGTACAAAAGAGCGGTCGCGATGACAGCCATAAAGGCATACCATCCTAATTCCCGCTTCCACGGGTCCTGTGTTCCCGTTCCTTTTATTTGGGGCAAGAAATGCAGCCAGAATTCAATAAAACCTGCGCTGACCAGCGCACCAACAATGAGCAGAACAATATCGTACGATGGATTTTGCAACCGCCACGCGATGGTTAACCCTCCGGCCAGTGAGATTACAGCGTGGGTTATTCCGGCTATCCATCGTTTGGGTACTGCTGCGTGGGTAAAGGGAGCAACAAAGGCTATCAGGGCCAGGTTATTCCAGATGATGGGATACTGTGCGAAGATTGGTGATAATCCCCAAACGCCGGCGATTGTGAGAAGTACAACGCTGCCGATGGCTGCCGTCAATTGCCCGGTGGAGAGTTGCGCCGCGGCCTCGAGCAGCCGGGTGGTGGGACGCGAGGTCGGTATCTGGACGGCTCCCTCGCCTGATTGGATAACAACGGATGATTGGTAATCTCCCCCGGCTTGCCCGGTGGCTGTTTGTGCAAAGGCATCCTGCATGGATTGTACATCCGGCCAGCGCCGTTCGCGTTGTTTTTCCAGCCCGCGTTGCAGAATCTGTTCCCATTCTGCTGAGACTCCGGGGTTCAACTGACGTGCCGCCGGGATGTCCCAGATAGTGGTTGTGGGATCATGCTTTGTGAGCAATTCGTGAATGACCACACTGAGAGAATAGATGTCGCTGCGGGGGTCGGTTTGGCCGCTGGCGGCTTCAGGGGCGGCGTATCCTGCTGTGCCGAGAGCCATTGTATCTTTCTTTTTGCCGGGTTTGAGAATGCGCACAATGCCAAAATCAATTAACTTGATTTGCCCGCGTTTTGTTATCATGATGTTGCTGGGTTTTAGATCTCTGAAAATAATCGGACGCGGCTGAGTGTGCAGGTAATGGAGCACACTGCATAACTGCATAATCCAGGGGTAAATGTCTGCCTCGCTAAATGGCATAGCCCGTTGCATCAGGAGGGCCTCGAGTGTTTGCCCTTCTACATATTCCATCACCAGGTATTGCCGTCCGTTTTCTGAAAAGGTATCAATCACTTGCGGCAGATTCTCGTGTTCCAACTGTGCCAGCAGAGTCGCCTCCTGCTGAAAGGCTTGTATGGCCAGTGCCCGTTCAGCCGGATTGGTGATAGCACTTTCACTCATTTCTTTTACCGCCCATATTTTTCCCGTCAGACGGGTATCAGCAGCCTTGTAAACGGCGGACATTCCGCCCTCGCCGATTTTTTTGAGTATCAGAAACCGGTTATTGAGCATTGAATAGGGTGGCAGCCGCCCTGTTAATCCGGCAGGGGGAGCGGCTGGCTGGTTGTTCCCGACGGGGCGGGGGGCTGGCAGGGTTTTGCCGGTTTCCGGGCAAAATTTTGCAGTGCTGCGGTGTTGTTTGCCGCAATATGGACAGAAGCGTTGGCTCATAGCAGTTTGAAGGAAAAAGGTGATTTGTGTTGATGATTTGGTTGTTGTTTGCTGTTGATCACAATGGCTGCTTTTCGCGGTGCTGACAATACTGTTAGACGAAGGGCGGGGCGCCTGTTTTGCAACTCGACAACCCGCAGATGGTAAAGTCAGAATTTTCGTTCTGGCAGCGGCCTGTGGTGTCAGACCTTTTTTACGCGGATGTTTGTGCCAGTTTCGTAATTGTAAGCCGTTATCATCGTCAGCAGCCCTTTCCGGGTTCGTCCCCAGATGGCAACGGCGTCTCCCAGGTTGATACTGCCCATCAGTTCACCCAGAACTTTTACATCCACAACGCGCCCGGTGTGGCGGTCTTCTACACGGATATCTCTGGCGGGCATATCGCTTCCCGTGAGAAAGGGCAAAAAGACAAGAAAAGGTGCAATAAAGAAGCCCAGAGCGGCGGCGGCACAGCCCTTTTTCCACAAGTCATCTTTCTTGACCATATAGCGTTCCGAAATGTACCGCACATAGCCTTCGACAACAGGCTCGCGTTTCCATTGCTGCCAGCCGCCTGGCGGGGATGGCAACCCTGCAATTTGTGGAACAAGCGGCGGGTTGGGAGATACGGGCTGAGGCGCCATGGGTTGCGGGGCGGGGATGGGCAGGTTTTTTTGTGCAATACCGGGGAACTCCAGCATTATGGATGTTTGCCCGATGGTGATTTGATCTCCGGGGTAGATTATCGTGGGCGCCCGGATGATCATCCCGTTGACGCTCGTACCGTTGGAACTTCCCAGATCCGTAATTTGCCAGTTGCCGCCTGCCTGTTCCAGGCGGGCATGAGTACGCGACACCCGGTTGTCGTTTTGCAGAACGACATCACACGAACTTGCATCGCGCCCCAGTACCATGGGCGAGACCAGCGGATAGCGCATTCCGTTGGAGAGTACCAGTTCGCCGTTCGTAAAACCGGCCGCGGGCAATGGCTGATGCGGGGCAATCACGGTTGGGTGGAGCGGCTGGGGAGCGGATATCACTGGCGATGGGGGTAGTGACGCTGCGGGCAAAGGCGCGCCGCAAACATTGCAAAATTTGGCCGGTTTGGTTCTTGCCGCGCCGCAATTTGGACAGGTGGTTTGCATGGTTCGTTTTTGTAGATCGAGTGTTATTGAGATGCCGGGAGATGCAATACTTTGATATATATTATTTGGCCTCCTGCCCCGCCAAAACTTATACTCCCGGTTTGTTCCGGCAGGGGAGGCAGTCGTTTGCAGTCGGCAGGTATGTTATTGACGAATAACCTTACCATATTGTCCGCCGCAATTTCTACGCGAATGCGAACAATATCACTGCTTGAATCGGTGGAACATAATTCCTCCCCATCGCGGCTTTGCAGCAAAATTTTACTGGGTTCCATTGTGAGCGTAAGCCATCCGGGTTGACCGGCGGCAGGCATTTGCGGGCCGGGGTGCAGCATAAACTGCAAGGGATGTTCCGTCTCGCCGATCCACACTTTAAATTCTATGGCGACATTGCTCAGGGGAATTAATGGCTCTTCCCGTGTTGTCAGCCCGGTTTGTGCATTGCCGTTGGAGGGAATGATCAGTGCGTGGTATGTTGGGTCGATTTCTGGTTGCGGTGTTCCTTCCCAGATTCTCCATTGGTCCAGGTTGGCATCAAAATTGTCCTCAAAAATCAGGTCAGTGGAAGGCGTAATCGTTTCTGTGATGGTGAGCGTTGGGGTTGCTGTAATCGGAACCGTCGGGGATAGTGTTGGGGCAGGCGTTAACGTTGCTGTACTCGTGGCTGTAGGAGCGGAAGTGGCTGTACTTGTCTGTACTGGTGTTACTGTGTTTGTTGGCGCTGGCGTGTTTTCCAGAGGAGCGGTTGCTTCCGGAGTGGCAGGGGTTTCGTGGTCATTATGGGTTTTGCCCCACCACACGCCCCCAATGATCATGCAGCAGATCAATAGCAGGGTGATAATGCCTGCAATCGGCAGCATCCATTTTGTTACAGGGGGTTTTTCTGGCGGCGGAGTGTGTGATTGAGGAGACGAGGGGGGAACTGGCTTGCCGCAACTGGGGCAATATTTGACGCCTACCCGCACCGGCTTGCCGCAGTGCGGGCAAAAAACACTTTTCCCGGCATGAGCCTCTGATGTTGAGATGGTTGGTGTCTGGCTCGCGGGAACTGCCGGGGAGGGCGGCTGTGGTGGCGTTGCTGGCAGATTACTTAAATCCTGCCCGCAAAAACCGCAAAATTTGGCCCCGGTGCGGGTTGGTTTTCCACATTTTGGACAAGGTTGAGACATAATGAACTCCTCCATAAACACAACAATTATAGCCGATATCCACATTGTGGACAAAACTTTGCTCCTGTTCGCACAGGCAGGTTGCATCGCGGGCAACTTGCCTGGAAACGTTGCCCGGTTTGCAGTGGTTGGCCGCAATGATTGCAGAATTTTGCATCGGCACGGACTTCTCTCTGGCAGGAACTGCACAGTCTTTTTGCGCTTGCGGGGTGAATCGGCAGGTTGAGTTTTTCTGCCTCCTGCCACAGTTTTATCGCCGTTTCGCGAATTAGGTGGTGCTTGTCCGTTCGATACTGCTGCATGATTTGGCGGGCCTCATTGTGTCCGCTGGCAGCCAACCATATTATCGGCCAGATCATGGACCCGCGTATGTTCGCGGCACGATGCCGGGCAAAGGCGAAGGCATGGGGGTAAAATTTTTCGGCGCGTTGATAGATGATCGAAGCGGCTACCGCAGTGCGGTTATTTTTGTCTTTATCTTTCAGCCCGCGTTCAACTCCCTGAAGAATCCGTGTTTCTGTGCTGGTTTTGGAAAGACGGATGTAGCCTTCATAGGCGAGCAACCGCTCACTGGGCTGCCGGGCGCGGGTTGATTTTTCCAGCGCCGCGATCCAGCGTTCCTCCGGCGGAAACAAAGTCAGCATGGGCAATGCGATCATCAATTGCTGGATAGTCGCTTTGGCTTTCGGCTGACAGGCAGTCAGGGCGTCTGGCCCGTTTTCCAGCAGCAGACCGGTTAAAACAGCCAGCCGCAAGTGGAACGACCACATTCGACGTACGTTTCCGGGAGATTTCATCACAACATCCAGCGGGATGTCCGGATCGGTCATTAGCGACGCGTTCCGGGCGCTCCAGGTGGAGAGTTGATGGGCCTCCAGCACTGCCCCGGCCATGGAAATCCAGAAACTGGAACTTCCCTGAAGCAGATTTTCTGCGGTATCGAAGTAGGCGGCGTTGGCGAATTCCCGTTTGCTTTCCAGCACCAGGGGCTGAATGGCCGCGGGGTGTCCAATCAGGGCTAGTGCAACCATTGCATACGCCTTGGCAGAAAAGAACCCGTTGACAGTTTGCTTCGCGAGAAAATTTATGGCGCCAGGATCGCCAATTGTGCCCAGCGCATAGCAAATGGCAACATCTTCAATTTCATCTGTCCATTTCAGGTTCATGAGGCCCCGGACAGCATCCGGCCCGCCGATTTCGGATAAGGCCAGAATTGCTATAACCTTGCGCTCGTCATCTTTGACCCGTTTTCCTTTGGCTATTGCCAACAGCCCGGGAACGGCTTCGGCGGGTTTACGACGGACGATGGTTTCAAAAGCGATTTCCATCTCGTCTTCACTGCCGCGGGCGATGTGCAGGAGCAACTGTCGAATTTCGGCATCCGACAGCCCGGATTTGAATGTTGCGCCCGTGTGCTGCGCTTTACGGATTGGATCAGCCCATTTGATTTCAGGCAGCGGAAACTTCTTGGGCTGTTGGAGTATTTTGCTTTTGTTCATGGGGTTACGGACCGTCTAATGACAATGTGTAGGAACCTGTTTCGTCATTGTTGAAACTGCGTACCAGAATGATGTATTGGCCGCTGGATGGAAGCCGATAATCCGCAATTCGCGAGTTGGTATCAGTGCCGCCGTCATCATCGCTGATGAGATATTCTCCGTTTGGGCCGTAGAGTTCCAGGTAGGTGTCGAAGTCATCGCTGCTCAGTTCGATTGTGATCCGGTCTCCGCTGCTCCCTGAAAATGCCCAAAGGCCTACGCCGCGGCTGATAGTGAGGCTGTCGTGCAATCTCGCGCCATATTCCATTTGCCCGTCCGGCCCGTCCGCATCCTGAATACTCCAAACGGTGAAATCATCATAGCAGGTTTCCTCGCCGTTGATTTCGTCTCCATTCCAGATCCCGGTGGCAACCGTTATATCGCCGGCGTTTGTGCGGTCAGAAAGATCCAATTCTGCAACGAATTGATGGTTGATATACAGCCAGCCCTGGTTTCCCGAGGCGATAACCTTGATCGAATTCGAGCCGTTTGCGGTCGTATCCAGATTGTTGAGTCGGCCCCTGGCAATATCGGTAAAAGTTGCATCTTCCTGATTTCCCAAACCCCAAGATCCGTCTGAAAAAACGGTCAGCCGGTATTGATTGTTGCTTCGTTCATCGCGGAACAGAAATCCATAATCCCAACTTCCAGCGGCAGTGCTGTAGGGGTTGTGAAATACGGCTTCGGCGATAAAATCGCGCAAGGAAACGTCTGCTGTCCACACCTCCACAAGATCGTCCTCCTCATGTTTCAGGCACCCCTCGGCGGGCCCGAAAACGCGTAACCCGCTGCGCTCCAGAGATGCAATAAAATCTTTTCGGGCCTGAGCCGTTGCTGTTGCTCTTGCTCTTGCCTGAGCCGTTGCTGCTGCGCGTTCGTTTGCCTGGTTTTGGATGCCGATAAATGCGATGCCAGCAAGAAAGAGAAGCAGGAGAGCGCCAATTACCAGCATGGCTCCGGCAGGGAGTGCCCATTTGCGCCAGTTTGTTTTTGCCTTTCGTGGCGGCGGCGGCAGGTTTGCCGCGCCTGAATGCGGGGGTTTTGCTTCCTTTTGTTTCGCGCGTGGATGTGTCACTGGCTTTTGGGATGCCGCCTGCAATTGGCGTTCGAATTCACTTATCTGTTGATACCGCTGGCTGGGCTTTAGGTCCATAGCCTTCCGAACCGCCTGACTGACCGACGGGGGAATCTGCGGGTTGATCGTTTCTGCCGGAGCCAGTTGATCTTCCACCACGCGCAAAACACTTTCCTGCGGTCCTACTCCGGTAAGCAGCGTATAAAGTGTTGCCCCCAGGGCGTAGATATCGGTACGGGCATCCGTGTTCCCTTGTCCGTATTGCTCCGGCGGGGAATAACCGGGCGTCACTGCCCGGGCGCCAACGGTCGTCCGCAGGTGGGGGTCGTAGACTTTAACAAGTCCAAAATCCACCAGTACGGCTTTCCCTTCCGGGGTGATGCGGATATTGGCCGGTTTAATGTCTCTGTGGATAACTGGAGGGTTCTGAGCATGCAGGTAGGCCAGTGCGTTGGCGATTTGCCCGATCCAGTTGAGTGCCTGCTTCGGTTTCACCGGTCCGCTGCGTTCCAGTAAGGATTGCAAATCTTCGCCGGCGATAAAATCCATGACCAGATATTGCCCCTGCCCGGGGATGATGAAGTGGTCTTGCACGCGCGGCAGGTTCGGGTGCATCAACTGAGCGAGAATAATGGCTTCTTTTTCGAATTGACGCTGTGCTTCTTCGGATGTATCCAGATTTTCCTTGACGGCACAGGGCCGTTTCAGCCGCATGTCGGCAGCACGATAGACTGCACCGAAACCACCCTGCCCCAGAATCGCCAGGATGCGATAACGGTTGTTTAGAATATCTCCCATTTTGAGTGCCATGGTTGGCCCCTTAAAGTCTGACGGTTTTCTTGCTGGTGAGTTTGATTGTTTTCTTGCCGCCGGATGAAATCTGCCCGGATTCCTCCAGGTGGTCAGCCTCTTGTTGCATTTGTTCTGCCAGTTCCGTTTCGCCTTGGGAAAGCAGGATGGTTACGGCTTGGCGTAGTTTTTGGGTGGCCTTTCCGGCTTGTCCCATTTCGGCATCGTGAAGCGCCTGAGTTTGCAATTTGAAAGCCTGGACGCGTTCTACAATATTCATTACGCGTCCGTTCATCTGATTGTGTTTCATCGGATCTGGAGTGAATTCCAAAATCAGATCCACCGCAGAGCGCATTTCTCCCTGCCCCGGGATTTCATAGGTTACATCGGCTTGGGCAATACGGACAATACCGGCAGGGCGGGGCGGCAGCATGATTTCTGCCAGGTAAGATGTGCCGCTTTGCTCTAATTCGCCAACTTGCAAGACGATTGCACGCCCCTGAATGGCTCTCAGGCTCACGTCGTTAATCATCGGGGTCACCTGCCAGACACGGCGGGCCTCCAGCCCCTGCACCATACGGATATTCACCTGCACATTCCGGGCTACCACTTGCATGGAATTATAAACCTCCTGAAAGATCCGGGCGGCATCAGCAGGCTGTTGAATGAAATCGGCATATCCTGTTTGTGTGCCGGGGGCCAGGATGCTGCGGTCTGCCAGATCGTAGATAAAATCTTCGTTCCAGTCGTTGCCCAGCCCCAGGCCGATAATCGGCACGCCCATGGCGCCGGCAGTATCGGCCTCACGCCGCGAGTCATCCTCATCATCGGTAGCCTCCCCGTCTGTTAGCAGCACAATTCTGCTGATCCGGTCGCGGGCCATCCATTGCTGGGCTTGGCGGATTGCTTCTTGCAACCCGGATGCCATATTGGTGCTTCCTCCTACCCGAATCCGATCTACTGTTGTTTTCAGTTTGTGCTTGTCTGTTGCTGGATGGGCAGGGAACAGGACCTGTGTTTTGGATTCAAAGGTTACAATGGAGAGCACATCTTCCGGTGCAAGTTGTTCGATGATCTGATTAACCGCGTTTTTTAGATTGCGCAACTTTTCCCCGGACATGGAACCGCTGCGGTCGAGAACAAGCACAAGGTTGAGCGGCATTCGAACGGTGGCAATAGCCCCTCCTGGTGTTAGTTCGGTAAGCACATAGATTAATTGAGGTGTGTTGAGCACGGGCACCGCGCTGCGGTTGCAGATGCTGGTAAGTTGTATTGCTTCAGACATGGTAAACTCCTGTAGAAAAATGAAAAAACATGCGGGGGTCATTCGATCCAAATGACAATCACGCTGATGTTATCTTCCCCGCCGGCCTGGTTGGCGGCTTCAATCAGACGGTCACATGCAGATTGGGGTGTGCGTGCAGAGTGCAAAATTGCTGCAATCGTGTCGTCGAGTACCATTTCCCATAACCCGTCGGAGCAAAGCAGCAACCTGTCGCCAGGGATCAGCACTTTTTGGAATACGTCAACTTCGACTTTCGGTTTATCCCCCAAAGTTCGATAAATCTGGTTCCGCTGCGGATGCGTGCGCACCTCATTTTCCGAAATCATGCCGCTGGCAACCAGGCTGGCAACCAGCGAATGATCCTTGGTAATTTGTTGCAGCGTGTTGTTTCGCATCAGGTACGTGCGGCTATCTCCCACGTTGGCAATTGCGCAGGTTGAACCAACAATCAGGGTAGCGGTAATTGTTGTGCCCCGGTCGCTTCCGCTGGCGGCGTTGCGTGCCTTGTACAAGACTGCGTTGGCTTGTTCAATTGCTTCTCGCAGGATTTCTCCGGGAGTCACCAGATCATCCAGTTTGACGGTAGCCCGCTTGAGTTTGGGCACTGATTTCAGGTTGTGCAACTGCTCCTGAATGCGGTTAATAACAACGTCCTTGATAACGGCTTCGCTGGCTTTCTCTCCTGCCTGATGTCCCCCCATTCCGTCTGCCACAATGTACAATCCGACTTCGGGGGTGCCGGGGACTTGCTCCAAGCCCAGAGAGAACTTGCTGACGTAGTCCTCATTGTGTTCGCGTTGTTTGCCTACGTCTGTTCCGTACCCTACCAGTTGGCGCAAACTGCGGGTGAGTTCCGGGCGCGCGGGAGGATTTTGCAGCGCGGTCAGAAAGGCATCTACACTTGCAAATTTTCCTTCACGAGCCATTGTAATGGCCTCGCGGTATGGATGCGGAACTTCGTAGGCTGGGACATTTTTTCCGGCGGCCATGCGCTTGCTGCCTGTTAGCATGATGTAAAGAATTTTAGCCAACAGCCAAATATTTTTTTGTACCGGCGATGCTTTTGTGTTCGTAATTGGCCGGGACATAGTTAGATCAGAAAAATAGGCCTGTTGGTTTTTTAAGATAATGATTGATTCCAGCCAATACTGTTGCTGTGCAACATTGGAAAGCGCGTATTGGCGCTGGTGTGTTTGCTGGATGGCTTTCCCAAGTTGCGATACCCATGCAATGGCAGTGTCCGGATTTCCAACCGGCAGCGCTGTATTTGCCAGGATGCTCCAGGGTTCGGGGAAATTATCCAAAACAACGTATTGTTTATTCCCCTCAAAGAAAATTTCCAGAGAATTAAGGATGCCCTCGATTTCCTGGCTAAAGCGCATAAAGAGATTTTTATGCTTTTGCCCGAGCGGTTTTTTTACAAAAGTCTCCCGCAAGACAAATTGCCGCAAAGGAGTCCGGCATTGTTCGCAAACATCATTGCCAGACGGGGGATTCTGGTGCCCGCATGTGCATTTCAGCAAGCGGGTTTTGTAGTAATTGGAATATGTTTGCGAGCGCGTTTCAAGTACCTGGTAGCCGCGAATAAGTTCCCCCGGCTTTTTGGGAATCATTGATGGGCGCGGCTTTGCATCGGCCTGGTGTCTGCGCTGTGGAGATTGACGGATTTTCTCAGGTTGGGGTTTTGGCGGGCGCAGCGCGTCAATGGTATTGGCAAGTGCCTGTTTGATTGGGTCCAGAATTTGCTCCGGTCGGTTTTTCGGCTCCAGTGGTGCGCCACATTGCTGACAGAATTTTGCATCTGGATAGTTTTCAGCAGAGCACCGTCCACACCTATTCATTTTTGTCATTAGTGACTCCATTGAAGAACATTCTTGGGGCTTTCGCTGAAACGCAGGGAAAAGTAGTGATTTTTGCGTGCGAAACACACGCAAATCACTGCGAGCCGTTGCTAGAGAGAAAGTCCTGATTCTGAATCATATCGGTAAAGACCGGCGATTTGACCTTTGGCGGGATAGTTTACAAAACTGTAGTCAGGTGGAGATTGGCCGGGCGTCAAGGTGGTCAACCTCTTCTTGGGGATTTTACTTTGTCGCGTTTTGCCAATCAACCCAGGCAAAGGGAAAGAGAATGTCCCATCCGGCATCAATCAAATAGGCTTCGGTATAAAGGGTTTCAAAGTGCGACCCTCCTTTGGCTTTAATTTGTCGAATCTCCACCTCGTCCGAGTCATAGCCTGTGATAGCAGTGTAAAGAATTTCCTTCCCGTTGCGGGTAAAAACGGCATTTACATAGTCATCGGCATCATCGTCCAACTCGACAGGATCGGTACCCGTAGTTGAATCTGCCAGGTAGAGTATTTGCTCGTCTCCAATATCTTCAACACCGGTCAGAACAACTCGACTGCCGTCTTTGGCACTATCCAGAATTTCGATTCCTGCCCATTCGTCTACGAGCAGTGCCCCCTCTCCGTTTTCCGTGTTTACAACGTACAGGTACATCATTTCGTCCGTATCGCGAAGCAGTAAATAAAGCATGTTTTCCCCGCGAATGTAGTATGCACTTTCCACATCCATGTCATCTTCCCGGTATAGTTGGAGCAAATTGCCGCCGGTAATGCTGGCACTGTAAATTGCCAGTTCGTCTTTGTCTTGTTCACCGATCAGGATACGTTCCGGCGATTCCATCAGAGCAAATGTCAAATTCCCCCGAAGAACCTGAACATCCTCGCCATTGCCGGATGTCGGATGGACATATAGTGTCTTTTCGTCATCTTCATCGCCGATTAGATAAATGAGTTGCGATCCATCCCGATTAAGCGCGGCGCCGACAGAATACCCTTGGGCGACCGAAACCGATACACCGTCAATGAAGGTGAAGAGTTCCATTTCATCATCATCATTTTCGCCCAGGTAGTAAGCCCGGTTTCCTTGTTGGGCAAAACCGGCGCCTTCAATGCGCAGCAACTCCTCCCCTTGCCCGATTTTATCTCCTGTTTTGCCGTCGAGCATAAAAATCTGCGATTCGTTGGGTTTTTCTTCGATGTATAGCACCCGGCTTGCATCGGAACTGATTAGCACGTTGCTGATGTTTTCTTCATCTTCCAGAAGTTGTGTTTCATGTTCGCCATCCAAATCCATCACGGATAGGGAAAGCCCTTTTGAATTGGTATCTTGTGTGAAAATCGCGTTGCCGTTTCGGGCGGGGGTGCAGGCGTCAGCCTTGGCTACCCGTTTGGCCGGGCTTCCCTTCCGGGCGTGATAGCACCGCTCGGAACTGCTGCGCGATTCAATAACCACAATATCCTTCCCCTCTCGGAATACATAGCCGTAAGTTGTGTTCTCTCTCGAATCAAAAATCGGAGTTAGCGCATCATCGTTGTCATCCATGTAGCCCAGAACATATTCATTCTGATCATCAAAATACCAAACCAGCAGTTTGTCGCTGTGGGGAATAAACCCGCCGTAGTTTGTCAGGTAATTCCCTATTTGATAGAGTTCTTGCTGATTTGTCACTGCCACGAACTGACCATATGTGCTTTGTGTATCTTCTGCGAGCAAAACGCCATCTTCGATCTTCTGCCCGGGACGCAGCAGGTAAAGGTCGGCTTCTCCGTGCCGGTCCGGTGCGCCGATTAGAATCCGGCTGCTGCCTGTTCCGCGAAGGGCGTTCAGCCCCCACATTCCTGCTGCCAGCAACACCAGCAGGAGCACCATTCCCCCGCCGGCAGCGAGCAGAATTGGCCTGGATGGAAAGCCTGCTCCGGTGCTTTGGGCAGCAGATTGGGCAGGCTGCCCACCTTTCGGCGGAGACGATGCGCTGACCGTTGATGGCAGTGGATACGGCGTATCGGGTGTTTGCGGGAATTCGGCCCCATAGGTTGCCGGCGCGCCGCAATGCCTGCAGAATTTATAATTCTCCGAATTTTCGCCGCCACAATTTCTGCAATACATAATTTCTCTCCTCTTCAGAATGGTTTGTCTGGCAAGTGGGGAGGATCATTCCCACCGGACAAATACCCACAGAATCTTTATGTTGGTATCAAAGTGGGTTTCCCATTTATTGGGCAGTTCAATATCCACGGCAACAATACCGTGGTCAGCCGCCCAGTCAATTAATTGCCCGGTATACGCACAACCGGCATCAATTGGCGGATAAGCATATTCGCTGACCGCAGCCAGGCTTTGCGCTAACGCTACAGTTTGCGTAATCGGCGGTTGTCCGCCGGGGTAGATGCCATTCCCGGCACTGTGGTAACTGATGAGCATTTCCACGTCGTTGTCCAACAGAAACGTAGCCAGGGCCTGGGTTTCCGGCTCTGACTGCGGATAGTCGCCCGTCGAGAGTTCCAGCAGAGACCAGCACCCGGAACGGTTCGGGTCGGCCTGCCAGTTGGAATCCCAGTTGCGGTTCAAATCGACAAAATTCGCGTTTGCCCGGCCTTCGGGGATATTGCCCAGCGCGGCGCCATCCGGATTGAGCAAAGGGAGTATGTAAAGCGTCACGTTTTCCGGCAGCCAGTCTGGATGGTCGCGCAAAAAAACGAGCATTTCCTTTGCCAGTTTTGTTGTGTTGGCCTCCATTCCGCCGTGAATGCCGGCGACGACCATGCGGCGGGATGGGCCGGTGCCAAAACGGAAGACGGCCAATGGCCGGCCTTGAACCGATTCTCCAATGACAAAATTTTCAAAGTACGGCGGAGTTGGCGTTATTGTTGGCGGCTGAGGGGTGATTGTAAACGTCGCTGTGGCCGTTGGCGTGGCAGAAGGGAAGGGCGTTGCACTGGCTGTTGGATCGGGGCTGGATGGAAGCGGCGTTTCTGACGGGAGCGGAGGTGTCTCTTCCCGTGCGGGTGGATATACTTTCCCGCAAGCGACAAGCAAACTTGCGGTGACAGCAACGAACAGCAGGGTGCCGTATTCTCGAAGGGGAGATTTTTTACGAGGCATAATTAATCCTTACCCGCTCTACCCGCTCTGGTGGCGGACGGGGTGTGTTCGTGTGCGTGCTTTGGCGCGCAGAGAACGTTGATTGCTCATGGCGTTAGGGCTTTTTCTGGAACGCATTGGGGTTTTACGGGTCGGCTGCGCATCGGAAACCGTCGGTTTCCCAGGTCTCTGATGTGTCTGCGCGGGCGCGGTTGCTTGCGCGAAGATACTTTGGGCCTCCCATTTTCCAGGAGCCGCCGCGTTGGATGCGGTATTCCCCGCCGGATGGCCCGGGCGGATTTTCGTATGGAGAATAGGCGTAATAGTTTGCATCATACCAATCGGCAACCCATTCCCAGGCGTTCCCTGCCATATCTTCAGCACCGTAGTAACTGACGCCGTCTGGGCGGCTGCCTACAGGGAGCGATTTTCCGCCGCAATCCTTGTATTGTGCATAATTGCAGTTGATACTGTTACCCCAGGGGAAAAGTCTGCCATCCGGCCCGCGGGCGGCCTTTTCCCATTCGGCTTCGGTCGGCAGCCGTTTTCCGGCCCAAGCGCAATAGGAGCGGGCATCTTCCCAACTGGTGTGTAGCACTGGATAGTGATCCAGCCCTTTTATGTTGCTGCCAGGGCCGGTGGGATGCTGCCAGTCCGCTCCTTCGGTATTTACCCATTGCCCGGATTCGGCATGAACTTTTGACCAGCCTTGTTGTTCCGCTGTGGTGATATAGCCGGTTTCGGCTACGAATTTCGCGAACATGGCGTTTGTGACCTCGGTTTTGTCAATCCAAAAAGCATCCAGATAAACAATGTGCTGGGGAGTTTCATCGTTTTTGGCCTCGGGATCATCCTTGGCGCCCATTAGAAATTCCCCCTCAGGTACATACACCATGGGCATTTGGTCTTTAGGTGAAATTTTGGTTGCACCAATACCAAGGTTTGGCGGCTTGGGTGTGCTGGATGGGGAAGGGCTTGCCGGGGAGGCGGCAGTGGTGGCGATAAATGGGCTTTGCGCAACGGCATCCTGTGTTTGTTGTATTGCCTGCATGGTGGCTGTGGCCTGCTGCTCAAATCCGGCCGCTTCAATTGCCAGAGCGGTTTGTGTGCCGGAAGCATCAAAATTATCCCCGGGCTCCGGGGCTTCAACAACTACGGTGACGACGGGTGTCGGCGTAGGGCTAACCCAATCACCAACGAAAATGCCAATACATGCTGCTGCAACGAACAGCAATGTAACGCCCAGCCCGATGGCAATCTTGAACGGGGCAGATACCCCCCCCTTCTTTTTCAATTGTAGCGCTTGCGAAAATTCTGCCACGGTTTTGTAACGCTCGCTGGCAGAAAGTGCCATAGCCTTCATAATGGCGGCCTCGGTTTTTGGGCTGATGTTCGGATTCAATTGGCGCGGCGACTGCATTGTAGCCCCCAAAACGCGCTGAATGCTTTCCGGGGGCACCTGCCCGGTCAGCAGGTTGTACATTGTTGCGCCTAGTGCGTAAATATCACTCCGCTCATCGGTAATTGCATTTTGTCCGTATTGTTCCTGGGGAGAAAAACCTGGTGTAACCGCCTTTGCTCCGATTGTTGTGCCGCTCGTGGGGTCGTACCGTTTCGCGATGCCAAAATCTACCAGCATTGCCCGCCCGGCATCCGTTTTAGTGCCCGGCGGTTTAATTTTGATGTTAGCGGGTTTAATATCACGATGGATAATGGGGGGTGTCTGATTGTGCAGATATTCCAGTGCATCGCAAATTTGCGTAATCCAATTCAAAACCTGGACTTCCGGCAACGGGCCTTTGGCATCCAGCATTTGTTGTAAATCATCGCCTTCTATAAAATCCATCACCAGATATTGGCCTTGCCCGGCGATGGTGAAATAATCGGTCACCCGCGGCAGATTGGGGTGGTGCAAATTGGCTAAAAACGAGGCTTCGCGCTCAAATTGGCGGTGAGCCTGCGGCGATGTTTCGAAGTTTTCCTTGATCGCACAATTTTTTTTCAGGCTTAAATCCCAGGCGCGGTAGATGGTTCCGAACCCGCCTTGTGCAAGTCGTTTAACAATGCGGTAACGGTTGGCAAGTATTTGCCCGGTGGTAAGAGACATTATTGCCTGCCTTTCTGGATGTGCAGCACAAAATTGGTAACCATGGTTGCAGAGAAGCGATTCCTGGCGGTTGCCCGATTTCGAAACTTTTGGCCTGTACCCGCAAATAAACCGCTTGTCGGGTTTTACGGGCAGATGAAATACGGATCGATCTCATCTCCGCCCTCGGCAATCCAGCCCAGGGTGCCGGATTCAGTTCGGGCCTGCCAATACCACCATCCTTTTCTGGGGTCGCACACCGGACCGCCGATAATATCCAGTTCCGCTCCCGGTATCAATTTGTACAGGTGGTCGGCGTTGGCATTGGGTTCTTCGCGGAAATAGACGGTGCCCGCTTTTACGCAAACGGTCACATGATCGCCAATTTTCACGCGGATCGGCGGTGCTCCCGGACAGTTCTCCGGGGAGGATGTGGGCGGGGGTTTGGGCGTGCGAGTCTTTGTTGGGAAGTTTATGACAGTTTCATCATTGTCGGTTGTCTGGCCGCTGCTGAGATGAAGAGGCGACTCGCTGTTATTGCTGGCGGCAGAGATTTCTCCCGAATTGTCAATGGAAGCCCCGGAAAACATGCACAAACCGGCCAGAATCGCGAGGATGATAAAAATTCCTCCCGCAGACAGCATCGCTGCCTTGCCGGATTTCTTGGCGGGTTTTGGCGGGGCTGACGGCTGCCGGGCGGGCAACCTGCGCGGCGGTTGCCCTTGCAGCGCATTTTTGAATGCTGCTGCGGTTTGAAAACGCTGATCGGGAGCGATTTGAAGTGCCTGATGAACTGCTGCGGCGGTTTGGTGTGAAATTTTTGAATTTAACTGCCGAACGGGAGTTAAATGATCAACCGGTATCCGCTGGATGCTTTCCGCCGGAGGCTGCCCGGTGAGCAGAGTGTAAAGCGTAGCGCCCAGCGCGTAAACATCGGTGCGTTCATCCGTACGTCCATTGCCGTATTGCTCGTGAGGCGCATAGCCGGGAGTCAGGGCGCGTGCCCCTTTTGTGGTGGTTGTGTTGGGGGCGTAAACTTTAACAAGCCCGAAATCTACCAGGACGGCTTTCCCTGCCGGAGTGATGCGGATATTATCCGGCTTGATATCTCGGTGGATGATCGGGGGCCGCTGGCTGTGGAGGTACTCAACCGCATCGCAAATTTGCCCGATCCATTTGATTGCCTGTTTTTCCGGAATGGGCTTGCGGGTACGTTCCATCATCTCCTGTAGATTTTCCCCTTCAATGAAATCCATTACCAGATATTGCCCCTGCCCCGGAACAAAAAAGTGATCACGAACCCCTGGCAGGTTGACGTGCCGCAGTTGCGACAATACCGTGGCCTCACGGTGAAACTGCCGCTGTGCCTCATCGCTGGTTTCAAAATTCTCTTTGACGGCACAAGCCGTGTTCAGGTGCATATCCCACGCGCGGTAAACTGCTCCGAACCCGCCCTGTCCGAGTAATTTCACAATTCGATAGCGGTTGTGCAGAACTTTCCCCGTTGGTAGCGGCATATTCCCTCCGAAAATTCTGTTAACGTTAGGTTTTCTTTGGTATGAAAACCTGGAGCGTAAGTGCACAGTGGCGCGCGATTGATCACGCCCTGCCACGCAACATCAGGTTTGCGTATCCTGCCTTTTCAGAATGTACCCTGCCAGCACCAGCGAACCGACTGCCAGTGCAATCTGCATTGCCCAGGTTCCGAGCAAATGGGCAGCAGCCCGCTCGTAGTTGACGTTGAAATCAATGGGAGCATCAATAATTTCATTGACCTCGGTTTCACGTCCGTTAATCTCAATCTCTTCAATATAACTTTGCCCCAAATCGTTGAGCCTTTCCATATTGACGGAAGCCCCCAGCCCCTCCAGAGCCCAGCGGGTTGGGGTGATTACCGAAATCCACCCGGCGGCATCCGGCAGGTCAAAAAGCGCCCCTGAGAAGATGATCTGTACAATCAGGACGACCAAAATCAGGTAAATCACCGTATTGCTGGATTTAACCATCGCTGAAATCAGCAACCCCATGGCAATCCCCGCCAGCAGCGCCAGCACCAGCGAGATGTAAACCTCCCAGGTGGCGGGCAGGAATACGCCGTCGCTTGGGTACTCCACCTTCCAGGAGACCACCCACATCAGCATCGCGCTCTGAAACAGGCCAAAGCCCATTAGCACCCCGACCTTTGAGCCGAGATAGGCCGGAATGCTGAGGTTGATCATCCGCTCCCGGCGGTAAACCGCCTTTTCCTTGATGATTTCATACGCCGAAGCGAAAATCCCCAACAAAAAGGCGGGCAAGGCCATCATCAGCAGGAGTTTTTGCGCCGCACCAACAATATTGTAATGCCCGTCTGTTTTCAGCATCTGGTCAATTTGCCTGCTGCTGTCCCCAACCAGGCATTTCCCGTTGGCAATCAGCAGCAGCAGCACGCCGATAATCGGCATTACGGCCAGCAGAATGAAGAGACTGAACCGGTCGTTGAAAATCAGATCCAGGTAACGGCGGGAGAGAATCCCAAACTGACGGAGGATCGTTCCCCCGTCAAACTTGAGCGGCCCGAACCGGCTGCCCGGCTGTGATGTTGTTTGTGGCACCGCCTGTTGGGCCGCCGGAATATTTTGCTGCCGGTTTACCACAAATTGCTGATACTCTGGCGAAGTATGATACTGCTGCTGATACCGGGCGGCATCGTTCTCTGTGTTCAACTTGCTGTAAATATCGGCGAAATCCTGTGCCTGGAAAAACTGCATTGCCTGTTTTGGCGGCCCGTAGTACACCATCTTTCCAAAAGAAAGGAAACAAACATGATCACACTGCCCGATGATATTGTTGGTTGCGTGTGTGGTCAGGACAATGGTTCTGCCGCCATCGGCCAGCACCCGCAAGGTACTCATCATCTTCTTGTCCAGGCCGGGGTCCAGTCCGGAGGTCGGCTCATCCAGGAAGAACAGACTGGGGTCGGAAATCAGTTCCGATGCAATGCTCACCCGCTTGCGCTGCCCGCCGCTCAGGCTGCTGATTTGCTGATCCAGTTGCCGCACCATATCCACATCTCGCAGCACTTTTTTGATGCGGTTTTCAATCTCGCTGTTGGGTGTATCGGGCGGCAGGCGGAGTTTGGCCGCATACCAGAGCGCGCGCTGCACCGTCAGCCCGGTGTGAATAATATCCTGCTGCGGAACGTAACCCAGGTTGGTGCGGTATTGATCAAAGTTTTTGTATAAATCGTTGCCGTTAACGAGAACCTGCCCCTTGTGCGCACGCCGAAAACCGTTCAGGGCGTCCATCAGTGTGGATTTTCCCGCCCCGCTGCCGCCCACCAGCGCAATAAATTCGCGCGGCATCACCGTCAGCGAAATGGAATCCAGAATAATTTTTTCCCGTTTTTTGGGGAATATCCTGGCACCGGTTTGTTGCAGTGCATTGCCCCCCTTGGCCGGGCGGACCGGAACCCGGTACGACTTGAATAAATTCACTCCGTCCAGGCGGATATTCCCGACGCTGGATTCGCCGACCAGCGCATCCCCCTGGTAGGTTAGCCGATAGGGCCCGATTTTGATTTGCCAGCCGGTTTGCAGCACCGCATTTTTTACCCGCTTTCCGTTGACGAACGTGCCGTTGGTGCTGTTCAGATCTCGAATCCGGTGCGTGCTGCCGGATGGGATCAGTTCGGCGTGGAAGTGCGAGACGGTCGGATGGGGCAGATTGATGTCGCATCCCGCGCGCCCAATGCGCACGCGTGGCTGCCCCCGCGGGATGGGGAACGGCCCAATGTTGCGGATTGTCAGAATGGGGGCTGACCCTCCCGTCAGATAGGTGATGCGCACGGAATTGCCAAGTTGGTCCCCAATCCGAATAACCTGCCCGCCGGAAATCAGCGTAGGCTGATTCGGCGGGATGCGCTGCCCCTGCAAGTAGGTCCCGTTGGCACTCCCCAAATCGGTGACGGCGTATCCGCCCTGCACGGGAACGATGCGGGCGTGCCGCCGTGAAACCGTCTCAAAAGGGACGACAATATCATTATCCGGCGCACGGCCGATTCGAACCGGACGGTTTGAGAGTGTAATCTCCTGCTCCGCCTGGTTGGGAAGCAAAACTTTCAATCTGGGGACTGCGTGGCCGATAGCCTGTGTTTTGGGTGTGCCCGCTTGCTGCGCATAGCCACACTCCGGGCAAAACCTTGCCCCCGGACGAAGTGCTGCGCCGCAATGACCACACCGCCTTGAAACCTGCATTTCTCCTCCTGTCTGGCCTGCTACTGCCGGAACACAATCTGGTATTGATCCATCTGGATTACAAACCCGTCTCGAAGCAGACTGCGCCCTTTAACCGGATAGCCTTGCACCTGTATTTTTCCCTGGCTCTGATCGTACAAAATGTACTGCCCGTTTTCGTAAACAATTTTAGCATGATGGGGAGATAACCCGCCCAGACGAATGTCACAATTAGGGGCGCTGCCGATTACTGTAACCGCCCCGCCAGCCGGAAATACCTGCTGCCCCGGAGAGACGAGTTCCAGACGCGGCCCGGCGTTGACCGGCGGCCCCGCAGGCAGGCTGCTCCCCCCCGGAGAACCCGCAGGCCCCGGCGCCCCCCGGAGCGATTTCTCATCCAGTGTGATCTCCAGCCCCCCGGAAGCCTGCGCTGCCAGATTGAACACCACCCCGGCGATTACCGCCAGTACTCCGGAGAGCAGTCCGGCCAGCACTACGGTAAGAAGAATTGCCAAAAGAACCAGCCCCAACCCTAACGCCACCAGGGTTTCCAGTTGCTCCAGAAACGCGCCCAGGTTGAGCAACTCAACCCCGTTTACGGAAATATCTCCAAACAGCGGTACCGAGACGGCGTAAACCAGCCCCTGAAGCCACGCCACCACCCGATTAACCACCCACCAGGCAGTGAGATAAGTGACCGTAACCGGCAAAAATGCTACAATCATCCCGATCAGCCCCCCGAACTTGAAAAGCGACAGCAATTCGATGCGTTGTACAGTGTATGTTTTCATTTTGTTGTGCCTGTTTTTTTAGGACTGGCAGTCCTGGCAGGACTGCCAGTCCTGGAGAGACCTGCGCCAAAAAGAGCCGGATGTGCCCGCGATGCCTGCGGGCGGGGTCATCCGTTTATCCGTTTCCCATCCGCTGCTAACCATTGACGACTCCCTCACACAATCCCGCCGGTGGTGATTAAACTGATGACCACCCGCGCTCCGCCGGCCAGCAGGGCCAGCCCGGTGAGAATCATACCGGCGATGGCGGCGGTTTTGCGGTCATCACCATTGAGCAGGTCGGCCAGGCCGAGAATAAAGCCGATGAGCGCCACCGGCAGGGTGATGCAGTTGACGATATTGAGCAGGGGAATCAGCGAGACGCAGATTCCGCCCAGGGAAAAGATGCCGAGAATAATGCTGATAACACCCATGAGATTGTCTCCTTGTGGAGCTTTTTAGGACTGGCAGTCCTGCCAGGACTGCCAGTCCTGGAGAGACCTGTGCCAAAAAGGCCCGGCTGTGCCCGCGATGCCCGCGGGCGGGGATATCCGTTCATCCGTTTCCCATCCGCTGCTGACCATTGACGACTCCTTCGCGCTGAGCGGAGCGCCCGCAGGGTGTGAAGTCGAAGCGCCAGGGGCGAGGCTGCGTCTCGACTGCGGCTGCGCCTCCGCTCGACGCGATGACTGTGGCCTGACCACTATTCACTCATCCTTCATCCTTCATTCTTCAATCTTCAATCTCCATTTATCAATCATTATTTTCCCACCGGCACACCCCAGATACGGATGGTGCCATCCGAACTTCCCGAAGCCAGGGTCTCCCCGTCCGGCGAGAAGGCCACGCTGTAGACCCAACCCGTATGCCCTTCCAAGGTGCGCAGGAGTGTGCCGTCGGAGACCCGCCACAGGCGCACGGTGTCATCGCCGCTCCCCGAAGCCAGGGTCTCCCCGTCCGGCGAGAAGGCCACGCTGAGAACTGAATTCGTATGCCCTTCCAGGGTGCGCAGGAGCGATCCATCGGAGACCCGCCACAGGCGCACG
>CAZPSL010000200.1:0-5362 GCA_964589145.1 uncultured Anaerolineales bacterium | reverse complement strand
ATGGTCGTTTGCGATAACGTATCCAAGAGGCTGATTCGAGATTTTGCCGCGCAGGATTCAAAATACACAAACGACTGGCTGGATGAAATTACAGACAGCATCCAGAGAAACATCCAGCGACGAGGTCGTTACCGACGCCCTGATATGCCGCATATCGTTCAGAAATACTTTGATGATATGTATCGAGTGATGAAACCCGTTTCGGAGGCAATTCGCCCCAATGGACGGTTTATTCTGGTAGTTGGGGATAGTTTGATTGCTGACACATACCTGCCTACAGATTTGCTGTTAGCACGGATTGGACAGGAGATCGGATTGAAAATCGAGAAAATCGAAAAAGCCCGCAACCGTCGGTCGGGGCAGATACGCACGTACAAACTGCGGGAAACTATCATTACACTGAGGAAACCGGCATGAATGTCTTGGATTTTGGCTATCAGGATAATCCGGCTAATGGGCTTGGTATTGTGCGGGCGCGCACATTGATTGGCAATCTGCGCCTTTGGGATATTCCCAGGAGCGAACAGGCGGTTGATCAGGTCGTTGCAGAAATCGGTGAGGACCCTATTCCATGTATTTACATGCTTTTTGATGAGCGTTATGCGAAAAAAATCTACATTGGGCAAACAGAAAATCTAAAAGGCAGGCTGTTCACGCATATCAGAAAACCTGAGATCAAAATAAAGCACTGGGAACGGGCTATTCTTGTCAACGACGGACGTAATGCGACACAATCAGATCTCAATGATGAGAATATCCGCCTGACGCTGGAACATTATCTCGTACAATTGTTCAAAATCAACAAATATCAGGTAGTGACATCCGCAAGTCGTTCACCGGGCTTGAGCGCAGCGCAAAAAACGCTAACCGAGACTTTCAAACAGGAACTTGTGATTTTGCTAACCCGGAAAACAAAAATTTCAAAAGTGTTCACCGGGAGAAAAGACGACGAGATTTACAACGACGATGTTCGGAAAATTCTTCTGCAAAAGAAGTATACAATTGAAAGTTGGGGCCGATTAAAGGCAGTTGTAAACGGGCAGATGGTTTTCATCCGTCCTGGCAGCAAAAAGCCGACAGGGTGGCAGGTGACATTTCGCGGCAGCAAACCAAATAGTTTCAAAACCAAACTGCAACAGGGGGATGGCTTTTTGTTGATGCCGCGTGGCCCTGTCTTGCTTGTCCCACTTGCAGACATTCGGGCGCATGTGACATATGTAGATAAACAGGCGTTCGACCGTGACACAATTGATATTTTCATCCGCTTTGACGACGATCGCCTGGTGTTGATTTACAAGGGACAGGAGACGGACATAACAGCGTCGGCTATACGAGAGTACCCGTAACACAAAATTACTTTGTTTGCCAGCATGTCCACAAAACCAAGCAAATTTGGCACCACATCCCGCATCAGTCACGATTCGTCGTCGTATTACGATTCGCGGCTGTACTCGGAACTGGAAACTGCCGCCCAACCGCGGGAGATCGGCCCGGAGAACCCCTTTCCCGATGACCTGAGAAACCGCGTTCTGACCGCCAGCGCCGAGCAGATGACGCACATTCCCGATAACTCGCTGCACCTGATGGTTACTTCGCCGCCGTACAACGTCTCGAAAGTGTACGATGATGATCTCTCGCTGCGGGAGTACCTGGATTTGCTGTACCGTGTCTTCTCGGAGACGTATCGCGTGCTGGTGAACGGCGGGCGTGCCTGCATCAACGTCGCCAACCTGGGACGCAAGCCCTACATCCCGCTCTCCGATTACATTTCGCGGATGATGACGGAAATCGGCTTTTTGATGCGCGGGGAAATCATCTGGAACAAGGGGGCCGCCGCCGGGGTTTCGATGGCCTGGGGCAGTTGGATGTCCGCCTCCAACCCGGTGCTGCGAGATGTCCATGAGTACATCCAGGTTTTCTCCAAAGGGAGTTTCAAACGCCAGAAACCGCCGGAGGGCGGCGACACCATCGAGCGCGAGCAGTTCATGGAATGGACAAAATCAGTCTGGACGATGAACACTGAATCAGCCCGGCGGATTGGGCACCCGGCTCCGTTTCCGGTGGAACTGCCTTACCGCCTGATCCAACTCTATACCTTCGCGGGGGATGTGGTGCTTGACCCGTTCATGGGCAGCGGTTCCACCGCCATCGCCGCGTTGAAATCGGGGCGGGCCTACATCGGCTACGAGATTGATCCCAAATACGTTCAACTGGCGGAAGAACGGCTCGCACCATACCGGCCATGAAGGCGGGTTGTTATCGCAAGCCACAACTTGCTCCGGGGGCAGGGGAAAACACCGGCCGCCTGCCCCCGCGCCAAATTACACTTGTATTTTTCCCAGCACCAGGGCAGCGTTGTGCCCGCCAAAGCCGAAAGCGTTGGTCATCACCACGTTCACATCGGCGTGACGCGCTTTGTGGGGGATAAAATCGAGATCGCAGTCCGGGTCGGGTGTGTCGAGGTTGATCGTCGGGGGCAGGATGCCCGTCTGCAACGCCTGAACACAGACCGCCACCTCAAAAGATGCCGTTCCGCCCATGATATGCCCGGTCATGGATTTGGTGGAACTGACCGGGATGCGGTAAGCAGCCTCGCCGAAGGCGCGCTTGATGGCGCGGACCTCCGCCGTATCCCCCAACGGGGTGGCCGTCCCGTGGGCGTTGATGTACCCCACCTGCTCCGGGGCTACGCCAGCCCGCTCCAGGGCCAGAGTCATGCAGCGGGCCGCGCTGCTCCCCTCCGGGTCCGGGGAAGTCAGGTGGAGGGCATCGGAGGTCCCCGCGTAGCCAAGAATTTCCGCCAGGGGTTCCGCGCCGCGTTCCAGGGCAAAATCCAGATCCTCCAGCAAAATCACCGCGCCGCCTTCGGACATCACCACCCCGTCCCGCTCGGCGTCGAAAGGACGGCTGGCCCCCGCGGGGTCGTCATTGCGATGGGAGAGCGCCCGCATCCGGTCGAAAGCCGCGATGCCAATCGGCGTTACTGAGGCTTCAAAACTGCCGCTGAACATTGCCTTGGCGTGGCCGCGCAGGATGGTCTCGTAGGCTGTGCCGATGGCGTCCGCTCCCGTGGCACAGGCGGATGCAGTGGCAAAACTGGGGCCGCGCGCCCCCGTCCGCATGGCGATCTGCACACCGGGGGAATCTACGGTGATGCTGGGAATCAGAAACGGGCTGACCCGCCGGTAGCCTTTGGTGGTTACAGTGACAAACTCCCGCGAATAGGTGTGAATGCCTCCCACGCCGGAGCCGACGATCACGCCGATTTCGTCCGCGTTGTGCTCGTTCACCGTCAACCCCGATTGCGCCAGCACCTGCCCCAGTGCAGCAACGGCAAACTGGGCAAACCGATCAGTGCGGCGTGCTTCTTTGGCGGGCATGTAATCCGTGGGGTCGAATCCGTGCGCCTCCCCTGCAATGCGGACGTTGAATCCCTCGGTATCGAACAGCGTGATCGGGGCGATGCCCGATTTTCCGGCAGTCAGGTTCTCCCACATGGTGGGAACATCCAGCCCTACCGGGGAGATGACACCCATCCCCGTGATGACGACTCGTTTTTCTTTCATGCGGTGTATCCTTTCAAGTATAGTCTCGCGGTGTGCCCAATTATTCCACAAAAACGGCGTTTTGGTGCCGGATTTCCAAAAGGGGGCAGGCAAAAGATGTAGAAATCGGGCAGTCACATATCTCTGTCCTGCTCCCGGCAGGGCGGGGTGTTCGGTGCTTGTCCTGTTCGCAAAATGAAGACTGGCAGTCCTGCCAGGACTGCCAGTCTTGTGCACGGGGCGAGGGAAACAAATAGGAATTGCGACAACATTTGCCTGCACTCCCCTGTTGCCAAAGTTTGGAGTTCCCGCACATTGTTGATATACTTGCCGCACTTCCGGGCGTCGCCTCGGAAAAATCCACATTGAACCGGACACACATGACCGCAGAAGAACCCTCCCAGGCACCTCCCGCTCCCCAGAAATTTACCGCACTGGACCGCCGTAATTTCATCGCCGGGCTGTGGCACGGCGCGTTTTTGGCGTTGGGGGTCTCGCTCACCCAGCCGACCACGGTGATTTCGTCTTTCGTCGCCGACCTGACCGGCTCGACTGTCTGGGTGGGCGGGCTTGCCACCGTGCTGACCGTCGCCGGTGCACTGCCGCAAATTTTCGTCGCCCGCTGGATCGAGCCGCTGCCCCGCAAAATGCCCTACCTGATGACCGCCATTTATCTGCGGGTTTTCAGTTGGGGCTTGCTGGCCTGGCTGATTTACCTGATCGGAGATGAACAGCCCATGCTCCTGGCCTGGATTTTGGTCGGGATGCTGGTGATTTTCTACGCGGGCGGCGGCCTGGGCAATATCCCCTACACCGACATCATCGGCAAAATCATCCCCGCCAGCCGCCGAGGGGCTTTCTTTGGCGGGATGGGTGCGCTGGCAGGCCCGCTCTCGGTGGGCGCGGCACTGGCGGCGCGGCGCATCCTTGCCGACGTGCCGTATCCCAACAACTATGCATTGCTGTTTGGGTTAGCGGCCACGGGGCTGGGGATTGCCTCATTGGGATTTTGGGTGATGAAGGAGCCGCCCGCCCCTGGGGGGGAACGCCGCACCCCGCCCTGGAGCGTCTACTGGCAGGAATTGAAGCGGGCCAGCAAACGCCTGAAGACGCTGATCTCCATCGAGTTGCTGACCGGCTTCAGTTTGATGACCCTGCCCTTTTATGTGGTCTACGCCCGGCAGATGCTGGATGCCCCGTCTGAGGCTGTAGGCTGGTTCTTGCTGGCGCAGGTGGTCGGCGGCGTGTTGGCAAACCTGTTTTGGGCGCGTCTTGTAGACCGGGCTGGCAGCCGTCAAATGCTGGTGGTCTGCGCTGCAATTTCGACCGTTACCCCGCTGCTGGCACTCGCGCTTGCCCCGCTGGGATGGGCAGCCCTGGGGCTGGTTTTCTTCCTGGCGGGGGCAACCTTCAACGGGCGCAAGGTCGGATTCCAGAGCGCCCTGCTGGAACTGGCTCCCCCCGCAGAACGCCCGACTTACGCCGGGTTGAACGCGGTGCTGATTCTGCCGTTGGCTTTTCTCTCGCTGGGAGCCGGATTTTTCTTGCAGCAATGGTCTTACACCGCGCTCTTTGTGTTGGCGGCGATTTTTGTGGGCGCCGGGGCGTTCTTCGCCTGGCGGTGGGCGCGGACATAGATGACCGGCTAAGGATTGGCAGCCCTGGGTGCAAGCAAATGTTGTAGAAAGATTGCTGTTTGCCAACAAGCCGCGGTATTCTGGAGCCCCATCCCCCCTGCATCCCCCCTCACCCTTCGGGCAGGCTTCGCACTCCCCAGGGAAGGGGGGACGGGACTCTTGGGTGTGTGTGCGGCGCAC
>CAZPSL010000199.1:0-7727 GCA_964589145.1 uncultured Anaerolineales bacterium | reverse complement strand
GAAATCTCAAAGCCGCGGTAAACGCCGGTATCCACCCGCACACCGGGGCCGGTCGGCAGCAGCATGTGGGTGATTTTCCCTGTGGATGGCATAAAATTCTGGTAGGGGTCTTCGGCGTTGATGCGGGCTTCGATCGACCAGCCGGTCTGGTGGATATCCGCTTGCGTGTAGTTAAGCGAACGCCCGCGGGCAATGCGAATTTGTTCGCGCACGATGTCAATGCCGGTCACCGCTTCGGTGACGGGGTGTTCCACCTGAAGACGGGTGTTCATCTCCAGAAAATAGAAATTGCGATTTTGATCGACCAGAAATTCGATGGTTCCCGCGTTGACATATTCCGCGGCTAGGGATGCCTGGACAGCGACCTGTCCCATGCGCTGCCGTAAATCATCGTCATCCCCGATAAAAACGGAGGGAGATTCTTCCAGGAGTTTTTGGTGACGCCGTTGAATGGAGCATTCGCGTTCCCCCAGGTGGATCACGTTGCCCTGCGTATCGGCGAGAATCTGGATTTCGATATGCCGCGCCCCCTCGATCAATTTCTCCAGATAGACGTTGCCATCCCCGAAGGCGGCTTCCGCCTCGCGGCGGGCGGCATCCAGCAGGGTGGGCATCTCCTCGATATTGCGGACTTCGCGCATCCCCTTGCCTCCGCCGCCCGCGGTGGCCTTGATGAGCAGCGGAAACCCGACCTTGGGGGCGATTGCCAGCAGTTCCTCGTTGCTCAGCGCACCTTCGCCCTCCGTGCCGGGAACAATCGGCACGCCTGCCGCGGCCACGGTCTGGCGGGCGACGATTTTATCGCCCATTGCCGCGATGGAGGACGGTTTCGGCCCGATAAATACCAGCCCGGCATCCAGGCAGGCCTGGGCGAAGTCGGCGCGTTCGGCGAGAAAGCCGTACCCCGGATGGATAGCCTGCGCTCCGCACGCTTTGGCGATGTCAATGATCTTGTCGCCGCGCAGGTAGGATTCGCGCGACGGGGCGGGGCCAAGCAAATAGGCCTCATCTGCAAAGCGGACGTGCAGCGCCTGCCGGTCGGCTTCCGAGTAGACGGCAACAGTTTGCAGCCCCAGTTCGCGGCAGGTGCGGATGATGCGCACGGCAATCTCGCCGCGGTTGGCAATCAGAACTTTGTTGAACATAAGTGCTCCAGTATTTCAGTGTTCCGGTGTTTTGGCGCTTTGACGGAAAGGGTGGACTTCAATCTTCAGTCTCTAACCTTCAATCATCCCAAAGCACGCTTGAGAAAAGCAATCACCTGCTCGTTGAACACATCCGCGTTCTCCTGCGGGAGCATGTGCTTCGCACCGGGGACCAGCCACAATTCGGCATCGGGGAGGCCCGCGGCGATGTCACGGGCGTGCTGCGGGACGGCATGTTCGTCCTCCTCGCCCTGGATGACCAGCGCCGGGCAGGTGATGCCGCCCAGCAGCGGGCGCATGTCCCAGTCCAGAGCATTGGAGGTGTGCCAGCCATCGTACCAGTTGCGGAAGACGGATTCGTACCTGCTGCCATGCGCCCGCTGAAACCCGGCCCGGAAGCGCTCATCTCCCTCGAAGGCGCGGCGGATGCCCTGGATGCCGGTCTCCATTTTGGGTTCGATGTAAATGTGCGCCGCTACCGTCACCAGTGCGGTAACGCCCTGAGGGTGGCGGGCGGCATGGTAGAGCGCGATGGTGCCGCCGTCACTGTGGCCGATCAGGGCTGCGGGCGGCAACTCAAGGGCTGCAACGATCTGCTCCAGGTCGGCGAGGTCATCGGCGAAGGAGGGCACTTCGAGGTGGGGGCGAGGGTCGGATTGCCCGTATCCCCAACGGTCGTAGACGATCACCCGGTAACCGGCTTCCGCCAAAACGGGGATTTGCCGCCGCCAGGCCCGCGTGGTTCCCAGCCCGTGGTGCAGCAGGATCACCGGGGGCGCGGTTTCATCCCCGTGCGTTTCGATGTGAAGGTGATGACCGTTGATCTTCATGGGGAACAAACGCAACAAGCCGCACGCTCCTAGAGCGGCATACACCCGTGTTTCTTGGGCGGGTTGGTATCGCGTTTGTTGGCGAGCATCTCCAGGGCGTTGATCAGCCGGGGACGGGTCTCGCGCGGTTCAATGACATCATCCACATACCCGCGCGAAGCAGCAACATACGGGTTGGCAAATTTCTCGCGATAATCCGCGACCAGGTCAGCCTTGCGGGCGACGGGGTCATCGGTTTCCTTCAGTTCGCGGCGGAAGACGATATTGACCGCCCCGTCCGGCCCCATCACGGCGATTTCGGCGCTCGGCCAGGCAAAATTCACGTCACAGCGCAGGTGCTTGCTGCTCATCACGCAGTAGGCTCCGCCGTAAGATTTTCGGGTGGTGACGGTGAGTTTGGGGACGGTGGCCTCACTGTAGGCGTAGAGCAGTTTTGCCCCGGAGCGGATGATGCCGTTGTGCTCCTGGTCAACCCCAGGCAGAAAGCCGGGCACATCCACAAAGGTCAAAATCGGGACGTTGAAGGCGTCACAAAAGCGCACAAAGCGGGCGGCCTTCTCCGATGCGTTGATGTCCAGCACCCCTGCCAGCACCGCTGGCTGGTTTGCTACAATGCCGATGCTGTGCCCGCCCAGCCGGGCGAACCCGACTACGATGTTTTGGGCGTAGGCTTCCTGAATTTCGTAAAATTCGCCGTTATCCACAATCAGGCGAATGACTTCTTTCATGTCGTAGGGCTTGCCGGGGTCGTCGGGGATAATGGTATCCAGCGCCGGTTCGCTGCGCAGGGGATCGTCTCCGGTGGGCACGAAGGGCGGGTCCTCCATGTTGTTCTGGGGCAGGTAGGTCAGCAGTTTTTGCACCAGGTAGAGCGTGTCGGCTTCGCTGTCGGCGACCACATGGCACACGCCGGAGATCTCCGCGTGGACATCCGCACCGCCCAAATCCTCGAAGGTGACATCCTCGTGGGTGACGGTTTTGACCACTTCGGGGCCGGTGATGAACATGTACGAGGAGCCGCGCACCATGAAGATGAAATCGGTCAACGCGGGGGAGTAGACCGCGCCGCCCGCCGAGGGTCCCATGATCACGCTGATTTGCGGCACCACCCCGGAGGCCAGCGTGTTCCGCAGGAAGATGTCGGCATACCCCGCCAGGGAGACCACCCCCTCCTGGATGCGCGCCCCCCCGGAGTCGATCAACCCGATGACCGGTGCCCCGTTTTTCATCGCCATTTCCAGCAGTTTGACGATTTTCTCGGCGTGAACCTCCCCGAGGCTCCCCCCCAGAACGGTGAAATCCTGTGAAAAGAGGTAAACCAGCCGCCCGTTGATGGTGCCCCATCCCGTTACCACGCTGTCGCCCAGGTATTTGCGTTTATCCAGCCCGAAGTTGGTGGTGCGGTGGGTGACGAAGGCATCAATCTCGCGGAAGGAGCCTTTGTCCAGCAGCAGGTCAATCCGCTCGCGGGCGGTCTGACGTCCTTTTTTGTGTTGGGCGTCAATGCGGGCCTGTCCGCCGCCCATGCGAGCCTGGGCTTTGAGTTCACGCAGGCGTTGAATTTTGGGATCGTCGGTCATAAAGTTCTCCGAAGGGTTCAGGTGTCAGGTAATTAGGGTATCAGGTTGCATTCAGCCCTGATCTGTGGATAAGCCAAATGGCACTGTCCAGGGAACACGAATGCGACAAATGACACGAATTGCACAAACAAAAACAGTGATATTCGTTTCATTCGCGGATTTTCGTGCAAACAACAGGTGCCATCCCTGAAGTTCCGGCATTCAGTGCAAAAATACCGCTGGTTGAGTGTCAAAACCTGTCAGGTTGGGCGAGACGAGAAAAACCGGCGTGCTTTTGGGGTTGATAACACCCAGAATGTGAACACCAGCATCGCCAGGGTCAGCCCCAGCGCAAAGGGCCAGCGGACGGCAATCGCCGCCCGGTCGGCGAGCAGGAGACGGTCGAGCCAGTACCCGGCGGCGTAGAGCAGGGCGGCAGCCTGCGTGCCGCGGCGTGCCCAAGGCTTGCCGTATGCCAGTCCGAAAGTCAGCACCGCGCCGATTACTGTCCACACCAGCGCGGAAACCGTCAGATACCCCAGCGGCGGCGGGGGTGATAACGCTTGCAGGGCCTCCCGTTGACGGATGACTTCATACAGCCGCAGGGCGTTCCACACCGTAAGGATTAACACCATCGCCGCGAGCAGCGTTACGCTCAGCGGAGACTTGCATCTGGATGTTTGCGGTTGGGAGTCAGGCCGGGAGGACATAAGCGGTGTGCGGGGGTTAGGGGGTGGTAGGTTGGTAAATGGGAATTGGTAAACTGGTAGGTTGGTCGGTGAGGATTGGCAGGTGGTAAATGGGGATTGGCAAATGGGGACTGGAATGGGCTTATACCTATTTCCCAATCCCCAATCCCCAGTTCCCACTCCCAACTCCCCCTACCGCTCCTCAATCGAAAGCGTTATCTTGCCCAATTGCTGACCGCTCTCCAGACGTTCCTGGGCGGCGCGGGCGTCCTTGAGGGGGAAGGCGCGGTCGAGAGCGACCTTGAGTTTGCCCGCCAGCACCAGTTCCATCACCGCGGCGAAATCTGCCAGCGTGCCCATCGTCGAACCGATGATCGAGAGATGCTTGGCGAACACAAAGCGGTTGTCAATCTCGAATTTGGGACCGCCGGTGTTTCCCACGGTGAGAATCCGCCCTCCCTTGCGGGCAGCGCGAAAACTCAGGGGGAAGGTGGTGCCCACGTTGTCCACCACCACATCCACGCCGCGCTTGTTCGTCATTCGGTAAACGGTTTTTGCCCAGTTCGGCTCGGCGGAGCGGTCAATCAGGTAATCGGCACCCATCAGGTCGGCGAGAGCCAGTTTTTCGGGGCTGGAGCCGACCACGTACACGGTCGCGCCCGCGTACTTGGCAATCTGGATGCTGGCGGTATTCACCCCGCCCGATGCGCCCACAATCAGCACGCTTTCGCCGGGGCGCAGGTTCCCGCGGGTGATCAGCGAGTGCCAGGCGGTGTGGAACACCAGCGCCGCTGCGGCAGCCATGTGGGGGTCGGCGTCATCGGGGAGCGGGTACACCTGACGGGCAGGCACGGCAACGTATTCGGCGTAGGTGCCGCGCACGGTCTCGCCCAGCAGGTGCCAGTTTTGGCAGCGGTTATCCTGCCCGGCGAGACAGAACTCGCAATGGCCGCATCCCAGGTTGGAGTTGATCACCACCCGGTCGCCCACAGCGCGGTCAGTGACGCCCTCGCCCAGCGCCGCAATCGTGCCTGCGCCATCCGCGCCGGGGATGTGGGGATATTCCAGTTTCAAGCCGGGCCAGCCGTTCCGCACCCACAAATCCATGCGATTGAGCGCCGCGGCTTCCAGTTTGATCAGCACCTCACCGGGGCCGGGCTCCGGTGAGGGAAAATCGGCGTATTCGAGGACCTCCGGCCCTCCGTGTCGGTGGAAGAGAATGGCTTTCATGGGGGTTCAGGGGTTCGGTGTCATGTGCTTACGTGTCAAGTATTCCGGTGCTCCCGTGTCATGTATCACGCGGCACCGGAACACGGGCACACGCCTTACCGCAGCCCGGTCTCCAGGCGGGAGATCACCAGCCGCTGGATTTCGCTCGTCCCTTCATAGATTTCGGTGATTTTGGCATCGCGGAAGTAACGCTCCACCGGCAGTTCCTTGGAGTAGCCCATCCCGCCGTGGATTTGCACCGCCGCGTGGGTGACGAACATCGCCGTTTCGGAGGCGAACAGTTTTGCCATCGCCGATTGCAGCGTGAAGCGCGCCCCCGTTTTCTTGGCGGCTTCCTTTGCCAGCGCGGCCTGGTAGATCAGCAAACGGGCGGCCTCGATGCGGGTTTTCATATCCGCAATCTTGAACCCCGTCCCCTGAAACTGGCCGATTTTTCGCCCGAAGGCTTCGCGTTCCCGGACGTACTGCACGCTGGCCTCGTAAGCGGCTTCGGCGATGCCCAGTGCCTGCGATGCGATGCCGATGCGCCCGGCATCCAGCACCGTCATGGCGATTTTGAAGCCCTGACCCTCTTCACCGAGGCGGTTTTCCACCGGGCAGCGGTAATCTTCAAAGATGATTTCACTGGTTGCAGAGGCACGAATGCCCAGTTTGGGTTCCTTTTTGCCGCGCACAAACCCCGGTTTGTCGGTCTCAATCAAAAAGGCGGAGATGCCGCGATGCCCCGCTTCGGGATTGGTCATGCAAAACAGGACGACATAATCCGCCACGGGGCCGCCCGTCACCCACGATTTGCGCCCGTTGATCACGTAAGCATCCCCGTCGAGTACGGCGCGCGTCCGCATGGTGGCCGCATCCGAACCGGACATCGGCTCCGTCAGCGAGTAAGCGCCGATTTTCTCGCCAGATGCAACCGGCACCAGAAACTTTTGCTTTTGTTCCTCGGTGCCGAATTTCATAATGCCGTAGTTGAACAGCGAGTTGTTCACCGACATAATCGTGCCGTGGGATGCATCGGCTTTGCTGATTTCCTCCAGTGCCAGCACATACGCCAGCGTATCCATCCCCGCGCCGCCGTACTCCTCCGGGACTTCAATTCCCATAAAGCCCATCTCGCCCATCATTTGGATCGTCTCGGACGGGAATTTGCCCGTCTCGTCAAATTCCGCAGCGATTGGGGCAATTTCTTCCTGGGCAAAGCGGCGGGCTTCGCGCTGGATCATCTTGTGCTCGTCAGAAAGGGTCAGGTTGGGTCCTTCGTAGGTCATCGTTCCTCCTTGTTTTGGCTTGAACCCCTAAGGCTTTTTGTCGCCTGATGACTGGCAGTCCTGTCAGGACTGCCAGTCGTATTTCCGGCGATGACTTGCCAAACCTTTGGGATTGTGTTTTTTCGATTATAGCACGCCTTACCGCAATGCCTCGCTCAATTGATTGAAGCGGTTTAGGATTTCCTCGTATTCCGGGGATTCCGCCACCTGAACGTGCCCGTCCCCGTCAATGTGTACGGGAATCGCTTCCCAGGTTTGGAGTTGGGTGCCGCTAAAGGTGACGCGGAACACCAGCCCCTGCTGGGTCTCCCGCGACCAGTCCTGGTCGAAGACGAAACTTCCGGGGCTGTAGAACACCGGAATCCCGTTGATCTCCTCCATCCCCTGGAGCACATGGGGATGCCCGCCCATCACCAGGTCTGCACCCGCGTTCACCGCCACTTCGGCAAAATGCAGTTGACGGTAGTTGGGCGTGTCGCTGTAATCCGAACCCCAGTGCGGCATGGCAATCACCACATCGGAGACTTCGCTGGCGGCGTCAATGGCGGCCGTCAGATTGATGTCGGCGGTGCTGAAATCTTCGGGCAGGGGCGCGATGCCGGGGGTGCCGGGACCGGCAAACGCCAGGGGCTCGATTTCCCCCAGGGCAACGAACCCAAACCGGATGCCGTTCACCGTCACCACCACGGGCTGCATCGCTTCCTGAAGGTTCAGCCCAGCCCCCACGGGCAGGATTCCGACGCGGTTCAGGTTGTCCAGCGTATCCAGAAAAGCGATGTCGCCGCAGGTGGTGAGGCCGCAATTTTTGATGTGGTTGGTCGCCACGTTCATCACGTCGAAACCGGCGTTTGCCATCGCGTCGGCGTTGTTGGAACTGCCCACCAGCACAAAGGTTTTGACGCAGCCGGTTTTGGGCGGGTAGTCGCTGAGCGCGGTGTTGAGGATGCCGATGGTGAGGTCCGGCTCGGTGAGCAGACCGCGCACATCGTCGTAGAGAAAATCGGCG
>CAZPSL010000198.1:0-11296 GCA_964589145.1 uncultured Anaerolineales bacterium | reverse complement strand
CCCTCGCCCCGCACACAAGACTGGCAGTCCTGGCAGGACTGCCAGTCTTCATTTTGCGAACAGGACAGGCACCGAACACCCCGCCCCGCCGGGGGAAGGGCAGAGACATGTGACTGCCCGATTTCTGCATCGTTTGCCTGCACCCACGGGGAACGGGTGCAGGCAAATGTTGTAGAAATCAAGGGGCGGGACATCTCGAAAAAAGCAATTCGGCAATTCGAAGGTCAGAAAATATCGCCCGCCGTCCGGATCAATTGCTCCCGGACGGTATAGCCATCCATTCCAGCCTGCTCCATCCCCAAAAGAACCGCCCCGACCACCGGTGCGGCGTGGAGCCGCACAAATCGGGCGTTGGAGTTAACTGCCCGCACGGCGTCCTTCATCGGCCCGACAAGCAGCCGCCCTCCCTTGAACGTGCTGCCGATCATCACCACTTCAAAAGGCTGCTCGGTGAACCCCAGTTGACGACTGACTCCGTTGATCATGTCCGCCAGTTCCCGGCCAGCCCAGCGCAGCACCTCCACCGCCACCGGATCGCCCCCCTCCGCCACCTGAAAGACCAGCGGCGCATCAGCCGCGCCCAGCCGATAGCGTTCGAGTACCAGCCCTTCGAGCATATCATCCAAATCAGATGCACCAGTACGCCGGATGAACGCGGCCGCAAGCGCCGTTTCAGGGCCGCGCCGCCCCCATGCTTTGGCAACCTCCTGCAACGCGCGGGCGACAATCGTGCCAGCGCCGCCGTACTCGCCCATCAGCGCGCCGTTGCCGGTCATGTGCGCGTAGCGGCGATCGCGGTCCACACCCCAGCAGTTTTCCCCCGTGCCGGAGATGATCGAGATGCCCCAGCCCTCGCTGGAACCGGCGAAAATCCCCAAAACCGCGTCGTTGACCGCCTCCAGCGGGCAGTCCAACCCCAGGGTGGCGATGCCCTTCAGGGTTGGGTCGCGCTGTGAGGGCCAGTCGTACCCCGCGATGCCGAATCCCGCCCCCCGGATTTGGGAAATCTCCACTCCGGCGGAATCCAGCGCCTGACGGGTGATCTCCTGCAACACGCGGCGGTAGCCCTCCCAGCCGACCACCTCATGGTTGCCGGGGCCTGTTGCACCAAAGCCAACCGCCTTGCCGTTCTCGTCAGCAATCAGGGCGTGGCTTTTGGTGGCGCCGATGTCAATGCCGAGGTAGTAGTTCATGGAAGAAGATGAATACTTGATGATCGAAGAGTGATAATTGAAAGTTGGGCATTCGGAGTTGGGCGATTGGGCAATCCGGGATTCGGGAGCGGGCAGTCAGGCACCTGCATCTGAGGACATCACCTGTCGCCTGATCGCCTAGTTACCCGATTACCTGATCACCTGATTGCCTGATTACCTATTTCCCATCCCTACCCGAAAAACTGCGGCAGGTAATCCCGATGCGTTTCCAGCATGTCGTCCAGCAGTGCCGGGATTTGGTCTGCGGAGGGGCCAAGGGGGTGCGCCAGCAGGGCTTCGTAAGCGGCCTTGCGGTCGCCGTGGACAGCCGCTTCCACTGTCAGGATTTCGTAGGATTTGACCTGTGCAATCAGCCCGTAGCACACTTCGGGCAGCGGCGGCACCTCAATGGGATGGAATCCCGCGCGGTCCACGATAGCGGGCATCTCCAGCACCCAGTCGGCAGGCCAGCCGTCCACCGCGCCGCCCTGGCGCACGTTGACGATGTGCCGCTCGCCCGTATCGTTGTAGTGAGCGTTTAGCAGTTGAGTCGCCAGCGTGGAGTAGTACGCGCCGCCGCGCTTCATCAGGTCTTCGGGCGGCTCCTTCAGGGCCGGGTCGGCGTACTGGGCGAGCAGGCCCGCTTCAATTTCCAGCACTTCCTCGGCGCGGGAGGGCGGCCACTTTTCCTGCGCGGCGAGTTTGCGGTCGGTGTGGTAGTAGTACTGCAAATAGTAGTTGGGGATCATCCGCAGGGTTTCAATCAGGTGCGGCGGCCATTCGGGGTCGTCGGATTGGCGGAGTTCCGCGAACGTGTGTTCGATGATCTGATCCCAGATGTCCTCACCGTTGAGGGTGAAACCGCGGTGCCAGGTGAGGTGATTCAGCCCCAGGGTATCCAGTTGCGCGGCTTCGGGTGGAGCCTCCTGTCCGGTGATCTCCTGCCACTGCTGGAGGGTGTGCATCCTGAAGGTGATCGGCACGTTGCAGACGCCCACGGAGGTCACATCCGGGGCGTAGCGGAACAGCGCTTCGGTGACCAGCCCGGAGGGGTTGGTGAAATTGACCAGCGGCGCGCCGGGCGCGACCTCGCGGATGTCGGCGGCGATGCTCAACAGCACGGGGATGGTGCGCAGGGCTTTTGCCATCCCGCCTATGCCGGTGGTCTCCTGCCCGATCAGGCCGTGGCGCTTGCCGAGGTATTCATCGCGGCGGCGGGCTTCCATCATGCCAACGCGCAACTGCGTGGTGACGTAACTCGCTCCCCGGATGGCTTCCCGCTGGTTGGTTGAAAGCGTGACCTTGAAGGGCGCTCCCTTGTGCGCGACCATGCGCTGGGCAAATCCGCCGACGATTTCCAGCCGCTCGGCGTTGATATCCATCAGGCAGAGTTCGGTCATCGGGAAGGTTTCAATACGTGCCAGAAATCCGTTGACCAGTTCGGGGGTGTAGGTGGAGCCTCCACCAATGACGGTGACTTTCATGGAAACCTCGTGAGGAAGGTTGAAGGTTACAGGTTACAAGTTGAAGGTTACGGGTTGCAGCCGCAAGATTGGCGGATGACAACCTCCGCAGGCAGCAGGGTGACCGCTTCGGCGGGTTCGCCTTTTATGCGGCGGAGCAACTGGACAACCGCCTGCCGCCCGGCATCCTCGATGGGAGCGTGGACAGTGGTCAGCGGCGGAGTCAGATGCGCTGCGAGCAGGGTATCGTCAAACCCGACAACGGCCACATCTTCAGGGATGCGCCGCCCCGCCGTCCGCAGGGCCATCATCGCCCCGGAGGCAGATTCATCATCGGCGGCAAAGAGCGCATCGAAGGGGATACCCTCCGCCAGCAGGCGTGCGACCGCACCGCGGGCGGCTTCGGGGTCAAATTCCCCGCGGGCAACCAGTGCTGGATCAAAGGGGATACCATGCGTCTCCAGGGCTTCTCGGTAGCCCATCTCGCGCCAGTAGGAATCCTCGTGATGCTCCGGGCCTGCCAGGAAAACGATGCGGCGGTATCCGTGAGTCACAATCAGGTGTTCGACCAGTTCACGGGCGCCGCGCTTGTTCTCAAAGGTCACATTGGGGATTTGCAGGCCCTCCGGCGGGGACTGGTGCAGCAGCGCCATCGGCAGGTGGAGGGCATCCAGGCGGCGCAGTTCGCTTTCGCTCAGGCTGTGTGCGAAGATGATCAGCCCATCGGTGTTGTGCTCGCCCAAACTGAGCGGCATCTGCCCGTGTTCGCTGTCTTCCGCCAGCGCCGAGTGAATCAGCAGGCTGTAGCCGTTGGCATGCGCTTCCTTTTCCACGCCCAGAATCATCGGGAAGAAGAAGTAACCGCTGATTTCCGGCAGCAGCAAGCCGATGGTGTTTGTTTTGCTGCGCGCCAGCATCCGGGCGGCCTCACGCGGCTGATAGCGGAGTGCGTTAATGGCTGTGCGCACGCGTTCGACCGTGTGCGGGGCAACCACCCGCGGGTTGTTAAGCACCCGGCTGACAGTGGCAATGGAAACACCAGCCTCGCGGGCAACATCTTCAATGGTAGGACGGGAATTCTTGGAAGGCATGACAGCAATCCGGCGGATGTAAGCGCTTACATTATATGCGGCTAACCGTTCCCCGTCAAGGAACAAGGTGCAAGCGGGTGCAGGCAAATGTTGTAGAAAGACGGTTATCTACCAACAAGCCGTGGTATTCTGGAGCCCCATCCCCCCTGCATCCCCCCTCACCCTTCGGGCAGGCTTCGCACTCCCCAGGGAAGGGGGGATTGGACTTTTCGGTGTGTGTGCGGCGCACGAAGTGCGCCGCACACACACCTGACAAACACACCCCTCCCAAAAATTTCCGCTTTGGTTCCCCTCTCCCTGTAGGAGAGGGGTCAGGAGTGAGGGCGGGAGGGGTTGGGGTGGGGGGAAAAGAAGCAGTTCGCATATAACTGTTCAATTTCTATGCGTTTCCCTCACCCCGCAACAAGACTGGCAGTCCTGGCAGGACTGCCAGTCTTCGGTTAAACGCAGACCCTAAAGGTCTTGCAGACTGTTGAGGCTGTTATGCACTTTCTGTGATGCAGGCAGCAGAAAACCTGCTGTCTCCCCATCCCCCTGTGTCCCCCCTCACCCTTCGGGCAGGCTTCGCACTCCCCAGGGAAGGGGGGAGCAATCGCTAAGTGGTGTATTTTCGAGCACGAAGTGCCCGAAAATACACCACAGGGTGATTCCCCTCCCCCTCAGGGGGAGGGGCTGGGGGTGGGGGCGATAGAAAAGTTCGTAACAGGGTCTAGAGTCTTTTTGGCGGCTCGACCGCATTCCTGCTGGCCGCTCCGCTCGAAGCGATGGTGAGGACGGGCGAACAGCGCACAAAAAGGACTGCCAGTCTTCATTTTGCGAACAGGACAGGCACCAACACCCCGCCCCGGCAGGGGAAGGGTTGGGTGGGGGGAACACCGTCGTTCTGCACCCTTTGCCTGCATCCCTCTTTACCAAACACCGAACTCCCCTTAAAATGGGGACATGAAAACCTGGAACCTGAAATCCGGCGACCCTGGGGCTTATATTCTGGCGGCGGATGCGCGCTGCGGCGGTACCGATTACGTGAACGACATCATCTGGCGGCTGCACCTGGCGCGCAGTGAGCCGCCCTCGCTGGCGTTACGGACTTCTTTCGGGTTGCGGGCGCGCAGTTTTCGGATGTTTCCCCGCTTTGTGGAGGGCGATACGGCCATCGCCGATCCGGCGGCCTTCAGCACCCCGCCAGCAGTGCGGCAGTTTTACCCAAATTACCTGCGGGTGACGTTTTCCCCCTTCATGGGCATTGATGTCGAGATCGAATACCGGGTTCCGGATTCGCACAGCATCGCGGGGCGTGTCACCATTACCAACAGCCGCCTGACCGCCCGCGATTTTCGCTTTGAGTGGGCTGCCCTGCTGCGCCCCGACCCCGAAGGCGAGCGCATGGCAGCGGACAAAATGGAAGCCGTCACCATCCTGAAGGGCAAAAGCGGCGGGTTGGCGCCGGTGGTCTTCATCACCGGCGGGCCGGAACTCAGCGCGGGGCCGTACCCGGCGCTCTCCCTGGATTTGGAACTCGCCCCCGGCGGCAGACGGCAGTTCACCTGGGTATTTGCCGGACTCCCGGAAGCGGAAGCCTCCTTCGGGCGGGTCCGGGAACTGGTGACCCAAAACTGGGATGCAGAACTCGCCCGCCTGGAGGTCATCAACGGGCGCGGTTTGCAGATCGAAACCGGCAATCCCGATTGGGACGCGGCCTTCGCCCTGGCGCAGAAAACCGCCTTCAACCTGCTGGCTGGCCCGACGGAAAACCTGCCGCACCCATCCTTTGTGCTTAGCCGTCAGCCCGACCAGGGCTATTCCCCGTTGGGAGACGGTAGTGACTATGCGCAGGACTGGAGCGGACAAACCGCACTGGAAACCGATTACCTGGTCAGCCAACTCCTGCCGGGATACCCGGAACTCGCCAAAAACCTGCTGGAGAATTTCCTGGCGGTGCAAACCCCGCAAGGCTTTATTGACTGGAAACCGGGGCTGGGCGGTCAGCGCGGGCGGATGCTCGCCACCCCTCTGCTGACCAATACCGCCTGGCGCATCTACCAGGCCACCGAAGACCGAGAATACCTGAAAGCGGTTTTTCCCAAACTGCTGGCTTTCATCCAGGTCTGGTTCACCGCCGGGCAGGACCGGGACGGCGACGGCATCCCGGAGTGGAGTCACCCGCTCCAATCGGGCTACGAGGACCATCCGGCATTTTCGCAGTGGCACGAATGGTCACAGGGGATTGACATTTCCCAGGTGGAAAGCCCGGCCCTGTGCGCCATGCTCTACAACGAAGTGCGACTCCTGACCCGCATGGCGAAGATCATCGAACACAGCAGTCCGGTCACCGCCCTGGAAGCCCTGGCCGACAACCTGAAAAGCGCGGTAGAGGCATCCTGGGATACGCGCAACAATCTCTACCAGCACTGGGACCGGGAGACGCATCTCAGCCCGGTCGGCGAGGTGCTGGGGACGCGTCAGGGGCCGGGAGAACTCTATTTGCAACGCGATTTCGAGCAAGCGGTACGCCTGCATATTCAAATTCGCTCGGCGGAGGAACGACCGCGCCCGGCGGCACTCTTCATCCACGGGACAGGAGCCTCGCAAATGCACCGGGTCGAGAGCATCCCGGAGGAGCGCATCCGCTGGTATTTGGGGCGCGGCGATGTCACCAGCGGGCGGGTTTACCAGCATATCGAGCACATCCAAATCAGCGGCATCGAAGCGGAAGACCAGATCAGCGTGCGGGTGGTGGATTTGGCGGTACAAGACCAGACGCTGCTGCTCCCCCTCTGGGCCGGCATCCCCGACAAAAATCGGGGCAAGAAACTCGTCACCCGAACCATCCGGGACGAAGACCGCTTCTGGAAACCCTACGGGATTCCGTCTTTCATCCACCTGCACGCCGACGCGGAGACCTCCGCGGCCTACGATGTTTCGATCATCTGGAACGCGCTGATTGGGGAAGGGCTGCTTCGCTATGGCTATGCGCAAGACGCTGTGACCCTGTTCACCCGCCTGATGGAGACGGTGACCGCCAACCTGAAGCGCGACCAGACCTTTTATCAGCACTACCACGCCCTGACGGGAAGCGGGAGCGGCGAGCGGGATACCCTGAGAGGGCTGCCGCCCATCGGGTTGTTTCTGGAAATTTTAGGGGTGCGCATTCTCTCCCCCCGGCGGATTGCCCTGCACGGGCACAACCCTTTCCCGATGCCGGTAACGCTCAAATTCCGCGGCCTGACCATCGTTCGCGAGAAGAAACGCACCCGCCTGACCTTCCCCGGCGGTCAGACTGCGGTCATCAAAAGTCCCAAGCCGCGCGTTGTGACGATCGAGGCGTGAGGGAGCAGGTAATCAGGAAGCAGGTAATCAGGTATCAGGTAATCAGGTATCAGGTGAACAGGGAAGAGATATGAGAACTGCCGACAAAAAACAGTGGGTTCGTCTTTTGGTTGTTGCGGTGTTGTTGACCATGCTGCTTGGCGCATGTACCAGCAGCGAAAACTTTTACGCCGAACTGCCCTCCAACGAGGCCGGGGTCGCGGAAACCGAAGAGAACCTCAGCGTGCTGGATTCGGAAAGCAATCTGATTCTCATCGAGGAGGCCATCATCGGGTTGCTGCTGCTGGCCGCGATTGTGGGCATCTTTACCAAGCGGCTGCGCGTGCCGTATACCGTCGGGCTGGTGCTGATTGGGCTGGTACTTTCAATGCAGGGGAGAATTGATTTCGATGTTACGCCGGAACTGTTTCTCGCGCTGCTGGTGCCGCCACTGGTATTCGAGGCCGCTTTTCATCTCAAATGGGAAGATCTGCGACGCGACCTGGCCCCTGTGCTGGCACTGGCGATTCCCGGCGTGCTGATCACCACCGGGCTGGTGGGGCTGGTCGTCACCGCGGGGACAGGCGTGCCGCTCTCGGTAGCCCTGGTGTTCGGCGCGCTGGTAGCCGCCACCGACCCGGTCGCCGTGGTCGCCCTCTTCCGCTCAATGGGCGTGCCCAAACGCCTGCAAGTTCTGCTGGAAGGCGAGAGCCTGCTCAACGACGGCACCGCCATCGTGGTGTTCAACCTGATGGTGGCAATCGCTATCACCGGGCAGTTCTCCCTGACGGACAGCGTGATTGATTTTTTTGTGGTGGCCGGGGGCGGGCTGGTGATCGGCATCCTGCTGGGGATTCTCTACGCCCAGGTTATCCGCCAGATTGACGACCCGCTGATTGAGACCACGCTGACCGCGATTCTGGCCTTCGGGGCGTATCTGGTCGCCGAACAGTTTCACACCAGCGGGGTACTGGCCGTGGTCGCCGCCGGATTGCTGGCGGGCAACGTCGGGCCGCGGGAGATGTCGGCCTCAACCAAGATGCTGGTGTTCAACTTCTGGGAAATCGCCGCTTTCCTGGCGAACTCGCTGGTGTTCCTGCTCATCGGGCTGCAAATTGACCCCCAAATCCTGTTCACCCACTGGGCGGTGATTCTGGTGGCGATTATCGCTGTGCTGGGCGCCCGCGCGGTCGGGGTTTACGGCCTGACCTGGGTCGGGCGCGGCGTTCCGCGGCGGTTCAAGCATGTGCTCTTTTGGGGCGGGCTGCGCGGCGCGATCTCGCTCGCGCTGGCAATCAGTCTGCCAGCCAGTTTGGGCGCGGTGCGCGGGGAAATTCAGGCAATGGCTTTCGGCGTGGTGCTGTTCACCCTGCTGGTACAGGGGTTAACCATGCAGCCGCTGATCAAACATCTGAAACTCATCCCAAGCAGCAAAAAGCAGGCGGAGTATGAGCGTCGGCATGCGCGGGCGATGATGTCCAAAGCGGCGTATGACCGGCTTGATCAGATGTATCAGAACGGGATGCTCAGCCCGCACGTCTGGAAATCGCTCGCGCCCTTGCTGAAAGACCATAACGAGAAAACGACCCAGGCCGTTCTCCAGGTGTTGCGCGAAGACCCCGATATGGAACTGGACGAGTATAACACCGCCCGCCGTGAGGCTCTGCTCACCCAGCGCAGTATGCTGGCAAATCTGCTCCATGACGGGGTTATCTCGGAAGAGGTGTTCTCCCAACTGGCCGGGGAGGTGGATGAAGCGCTGACGGAGATCCAAATCAGTTGGATGCAAGCCGCCCGTCAGGTGGACAAGAAAGAAGTCACCGGCGTGCTGTTTGCCATCCTTCAGGAAGAGGATGTGCCCGACGCGGTCAAAACGCTTAAGGCAATTGACACGCCAGTGGTGCGGATGCCCAGTGCCGGGGAATTTCTGGGGCAGCGCAACGCGACCATCATGGTGGGCATCCCTGAGGGCCGGGAGGAACAGATCATCCGGGCTTTACAGGAGGCATCCCAGCAGCGGGTTCAGATTCTCGCCAGCGGGGAGGCCGCATCTTCAGATGCCCGCAAAATCACCGTCGGGGCGACTTTGTTCTCCTTCGATGTGGAGCGGTACGAGGAATTTTAGGATTGGCGATGGCGATGACTCAGGCGGCGTATGTTCACTGGGATGATCACCACGAAGTCACCAAGACACCAAGTTTTGGTTCGTTTTTGCGCCTTCGTTTCGGCGTGGGCTTGCCGGGATGATCACCACGAAGTCACCAAGACACCAGGTTTTGGTTCGTTTTTGTTGCCTTCGTTTCGGCGTGGGCTTACCGGGATGATCCAGCCGCCGGGAGGATAGGTTACGCATCTTTGCAGCATTGGTGCCACGGCAATTTTTGAGTTTAGACAAACGGAAGAGCCCTGACAGAGTTCAGGGGACATCCGCAGCAGATCAACAGTCGAATGGAAGCGGCTCAGGCGGCGGTGGGCTACTTTTTTACCACCTTGAGACACGATCCTGGCATAAACCGCGTGACGAAATTCAAAAGAGGCAGTTTCCAGCAAGGGGATTGCCCTGTTTTTGTCTAAAATTGAGGAAGACCATATGCAGCATTTAAAAAATTTGCTTCAACAGCATACTTATGCCTTACTGCTTGTTCTCTTTATTGTTATCCCGCGAGCGATTGTACTTCAAAAGGCAACCCGAGTGGGATTGGGTGTAGATGATTTGCAATCAGCCATTCATGCTTTTCTGCCAATTCCTCAATTGCTGGAAAGTGTTCGAACTTTTGATCCGCACCCACCTCTCTTTTACCTGCAATTGCATTTTTGGGAATGGGCAGGGACTGGGGATGCCTGGCTGAGGGCAAACACGATTTTGTGGGGGGTTTTATCCATCGCATCGTTGCTATTCGTTGGCAAGAAAGTTTGGGGGTCCGCCCAAATTGGTATTTTGTCTTCGATGTTTTTTGCTTTATCCCCGCTTTTGTTAGAGTATTCTTTGTCGTTACGGATGTATGTATTGATGATATTCTTGGGAATTTGGGTTTGGTATTTTACACATATTTTTTTTACGTCAGAGAGGCTGTATCCTGCCGGGTTTGGCGTGTGGCTGTCGGCGCTGGCCTTTCTCTACAGCCAAGGTGCTGCTTTCATCATCCTACCAGCAATGTCTGCTTATGCGTTGCTGCTTGCGGCTAAGTCATGGAAAATGATGTGGCGACGATTGGTCGGATATTTAGCAATACAGGGGGCCATTGTCATCTTATACATACCGTGGTTACTGAGAGCAAAAGATATTCATTTGGCGCATCCACTTGTTCCCAATTGGAAAGATGTGGCTATGACAATCTCTCAATTGTTGTTTGGTCATTCTATTGTTCACATCAGCGGTCGTTGGGGTTATGTATTTCCAACAGTCCTTTTTATACTTCTAGTCGTAACCTTTTTGTGGAACAAAAGGAGTAAAGATATAACAATAGCATTCATACTTGTCCCTCTCGCGACCTGTTTTCTCGTCAGTTATCTAATTGAACCCATTTGGCTTACTCGAACATTAGTACTGGTTTCTCCTTTTGTATCTCTTGCGGTGGCACTAGTCACGGATGATATTCTACGCAACAGGCGCCATTGTGGTGGGCGAAACCGTTTTCATCTATGGGGAAAGATAAGTTTAATCAGCGTGTTCGCGGCTGGATCGTTCTTTGCAATAGTTAGTTTTGTTGGACACAATTACGTTACCTGGACCCCTTTGAAGGAAAGTGCTATCTATATCCATGAAAATGCTGGCAACAATGATATTGTATTTATTCCAAACGAGCGAATGTATTGGGGCTGGTGCTGGTATTTCCTTGGTCCTGGGCACGTCACACCACTCACAACGGACTATACTATGATGCAGGATGGCATTACGATTATATCCAGACCATCAGTTGAGGCACAAACAAGACAATATGAAGGCGAACGAACCTGGTGGATTGTTTATCGCGATTACGATACCTTTGGGCCGCTACCAATCGAACCTGTTCTAGAGAACCCCGAAACGATAAAAATGTTTTTCAATACGTGTGTCGCCAAGGTGGTAATAAGCAAAGACATACTCACTCCCTGATTGAGAGTGTTTCACAATTCGACCCGCGCGGGCCGTTTCCCACATTCCGCACCCTGGGGTAACGAAAAAGGAGACGATTTGTAAGTCTCAGGACATCGTGCCGGAAATCGGGTCTAATAGTGCCATCTCATTTGATCTGAAAGAGCA
>CAZPSL010000197.1:0-4427 GCA_964589145.1 uncultured Anaerolineales bacterium | reverse complement strand
CAATGTCCTTGTGACTGCTCTACAACATTTGCCTGCACCCCCGCAAAACAGGGTGCAGGCAAATGTTGTAGAAATTCCTATGTGTTTCCCTCGCCCCGCACACAAGACTGGCCGTCCTGCCAGGACTGCCAGTCTTCATTTGGCGAACAGGACAGGCACCGAACACCCCGCCCCGCCGGGGGAAGGGCAGAGACATGCGGTTGCCCGATTTCTACATCTTTTGCTTGCACCCCCTGCACCCTCCGTTGTTCATCCGCTGCCCGCCGCGTGATATAATCTCTCAATCTGAAAGCAGATGAAACTTTCGTCCCCCGCCAATTCACCACGGAGCCGCAGAGCACTCGCTGTGAGCGCCCCGCCGCCGCGGCTGGATGCCTTCCGCACGGGGGCTTCCTGATGTTCAACACCCGACGTAAACAACCATGAGCAATTCAACCACAGAAACCAAACGCAGCACCGGCAAAATCGTCTTCTGGACGGTTGTGCTGGTTGCCGGATTCATCGCGGCGTTCTTCGCCTTTCGGATGGTCAAGGGGATGGTGACCTCCTGGGACATCACCGACCTGCCGGGGCTGGCGATCAGCCCCCAGGAAGCGACCGCCACCCTCGCTCCGGGGGAGACTCCCGCGCCCGCGGAATCCGGCACGGAAAACATGGTCGGCGATTCCCAGGCGCCGCCGCAGGCCGCCGGTCCCACCCCCGAACCCTGGGACGGCGCCAGCCGCGTCAACGTGCTGGTGATGGGGCTGGACTACAACGACTGGCGCGCCGGAGAAGGCCCCCCGCGCACCGATACGATGATTCTCTTCACCATTGATCCGGTGGCGAAAACCGCCGGGGTGCTGTCCATCCCGCGCGACCTGTGGGTCAACATCCCCGGCTACGGCTACTACAAAATCAACCAGGCTTACCAGTTGGGCGAAGCCAACAAACTGCCCGGCGGCGGCCCGGAACTTGCAATGAAAACCGTCGAACATCTGCTGGGCGTGCCCATCCAGTACTACGCCCTGGTGGATTTCAACGCCTTTGTGCGCTTCATTGACGAGATCGGCGGCGTGAAAATTGATGTGCCCAAGAAAATCTGGATTGACATCTACGATGACGACAAGGGGCGCATCCGCCTGAAGTCCGGCGTGCAAACCCTCTCCGGCGAGTACGCGCTGGCTTACGCCCGTGCCCGCTACACCGAGGGCGGCGATTTCGACCGTGCCCAGCGGCAGCAGCAGGTGATTGACGGCATCCGTCAGCGCATTCTGGATTTCAACCTGCTGCCGGTGCTGATTCAGAAAGCCCCGACACTCTACAACGAACTCGCCGCCGGGGTCAACACCAACCTGACGCTGGATGAAGCCATCCAACTGGCATGGCTCGCCATTCAGGTGCCCGAAGAAGACATCCACAAGGGCATCATCGGCCCCAAGCAGGTCAACTTCGGCAAATCGCCCGACGGGCTGGACGTGCTCAAGCCGCTCCCTGACCAGATTCGCATCCTGCGGGATGAAGTCTTCGGGCTTACCAGCGAATCTGCCAGCCCGTTGGCGGATTCCGGCCTGGAGCCGGTGGAACTGATGGCCGCCGAGGGCGCCAAAATCATGCTGCTCAACGGCACGCTGATCCCCGGCTTCGCCGCCCGTACCCAGGAATACCTGCAAAGCCTGGGCGCCAACGTAGTCGCCATCGGCGACGCGGAGAACAAGCCCCACACCTACACCGCCATTTACGATTACACCGGCAACCCCTACACCGTCCAGTACTTCGTGGATTTGATGAACATCTCCGAGTACCGCATTTTCTTCCAGTACAACCCCGAAAGCGACGTGGATGTGACCATCATCCTCGGCGACGACTGGGCGGGCAACAACCCGATGCCCTAACGTGTTCCGGTGTTTCGGTGCTCCCGTGTCACGTGACACGGGAACACTTGACACCGAAACATCTCCCTCCCCGATGACCGTTCCTCCCCCGCCTCCCCCTGCACGAAGATTTTCCCTGCCGAACTGGGTGATCGGCGCGGTGATCGTGATTTTCCTGGTCTCCGCCTGCCTGACCGCCTACCTGGCGTTTTTGATTGTGCGGGATGCCGTTGCCGGCAGGGGAGGGGACAGCCCCGCGGTGTTCACCGTTTCCGAAGAGGGAGATGCGCCCCTGACCCTGGAGGATGTCGGCAAATTCATTGATATCAACACCCCCCTCCAGGCCCCGGATGGTCCCGCCCCCGAAGGGTGGGACGGTCAAAGCCGGGTGAACGTACTCTTCATCGGGGTGGATCACCGCGAATGGGAGCCGAATCAAGGCCCCCCGCTGGCGGATACGCTCATCCTGGCAACCTACGACCCGCCCTCCCGAAGCGCGGCGATGCTCTCCATCCCCCGCGATCTGTGGGTGGAACTGCCCGGCGGGCTGGGCTATCACAAAATCAACCAGAGTTTCCAGATGGGGGAGGCCACAAACTACCCCGGCGGCGGGGCGGGCATGACCATTGACACGGTGGAGCAGGTGCTGGCGGTGCCCGTCCATTTTTACGTTCTTGTGGATTTCAACGCGTTCATCCGCCTGATTGACGAAATCGGCGGCGTGAAAATCAACGTGCCGGAAGCCATCACCGTGGACCCGCTGGGCGATAACAACACCATCACCTTGCAGCCCGGCGTGCAAACCCTGCCCGGCGACATCGCGCTGGCTTACGCCCGCGCCCGCAACACCGCCGGTTCCGATTTTGACCGCGCCGCCCGCCAGCAGCAGATCATCATGGGGGTTTACGAGCGCGTCACCGATTTTGGGATGCTGCCCACCCTGATCGCGAAATCGCCGGTACTTTATCAGGAACTCGCCAGCGGGGTGAGCACCAACCTCAGTGTGCGCCAGATTTTCGATTTGGCCTGGCAAATCCAGCAACTCCCCGAAGAACGCATCCGCCGGTACGTGATCGGCCCCGAACAGGTTATCGTCACCACCTCGTACAACGGGCTTTCCATCCTGCAAATCATCCCCGACAAACTGCTGATGCTGCGCGACGAGGTCTTTTCCACCGCGCCGCCGCCCGCACCTACGGAGATCGCCGCGATGAGCGTTGCGGAGCGCGCCGCCGCCGAGAGCGCCCGCATCTCGCTGCAAAACGGCACGCTCACCACCGGGCTGGCCGCCCGCACCGACACGTATCTGCAATCCAAGGGGATCACTGCTGCCGAGGTCTCCAACGCCGATTCGCTTTACCGCCAAACCACCATCGTGGATTACAGCGGCAAGCCCGCCACGGTGGAATACCTGGCGCAGTTGCTCAACGTGGTGCCCTCACAGATTTATCACAGTTACGACCCGAACAGCGAATTTGATGTGGTGGTCATTCTGGGGGAAGACTGGGCTGCCAACAATTCGCTGCCGTAGGATGTTGTTCCAGTGTCACGTGTTCCTGTGTCACATGCAAGCAAATGCTGTAGAAAGATTGTTATCTACCAACAAGCCGTGGTATTTTGAAGCCCCATCCCCCCTGTATCCCCCCTCACCCTTCGGGCAGGCTTCGCACTCCCCAGGGAAGGGGGGACGGGACTCTTAGGTGTGTGTGCGGCGCACTTCGTGCGCCGCACACACACCTGACGAACACGCCCCTCCCCCATTGGGGGAGGGGTTGGGGTGGGGGCACACTTGCCCAAAGCGATATTGAACTTTACTCAATTTCTACATTTTTTTGCCTGTACCCTGTGTCCCGTGTCACGGAAATACCCGAACACCGCTCCCCCTACCAGGTCGTTACTTGAATTTCCCCAAAGTTTTCAAAATCCTGCGTGTTGAATGTCACCAGTGTCAGATCGTTGACTGCGGCAATCGCGGCGATTTGTCCGTCGGCGAAGGCGGGGGTTTTCCCCAGCGCGGTCAGGCGGGCGCGTTCGGCAGCGTGCCAGCGGGCAGCGTTGGCGTCATAGGGCAGGATGGGCATAGCCGGGGCAACCACATCGAACAAAAATGCTTCGATTGCAGCGCGCTTGCGGGATGCAGGCAGGCGGTAACAGCCAAACAGCATCTCGTGCCACACCACCGCGGCGATTGCGCTCTCCGAGTAATGCGCCCGAAAATTATCCAGCACGCCCGCATTGGGGGCAGGGCGGAGCAACTCGGCGAGGATGTTGGTATCCAGCAGAAAATGCAGGGTCACAGATCCAATTCCCGGCCCGGGGAGGTATCGCGTCCCCCGGTGAAAATCTCCGGCTCAATCCCCAACGCCGAAAAATCGAACTGTCCGCGCAGCGTGCGATAGGCATCCCAAAAATCCGGGCGGGTGCTCAACCGCCGGTACTCGTTCCATGAAACCAGCACCGCGACCGGCTTCCCCCGTCGGGTGATGGTCACGCCGGGGCTGGTTTCGGCATCGCGCAAAATGGCGGTGAAGCGGTTGCGTGCTTCGGCAACGGAATAACGCTTGTTCATCGGGG
>CAZPSL010000196.1:0-12820 GCA_964589145.1 uncultured Anaerolineales bacterium | reverse complement strand
ATCGCGCTCCAGCGGATACTGTGATGACCGTCGCGCGCCTGGGGGACTCAGATTATAGCACGGGCACTCGCCCTGGGCGATGAGGCCCTGACCGGGGCAGGTCAATGCCGAGCGCGGGCTGAGCCTGTCGAAGCCCGCACGCCAGGGTCTGTTTTGTGTTTCCGCCCGACGCGGCGGAGATGAAAGACTGCCAGTCTTGGGTGTGCGGGGGGAGCACTGTCAGTATGGATCAATCCCCGGAGAAAAATCGCAGCCAAACCAGCCGCGTTACAACCAGCACCCCCGCAGCGATGAGCAGTAATTCCGGCAAAATCAGGCGCGGGGTGCGGGCATAACGCCGGTAAAACTGCCAGCCATAGACCCCACCCTCGTGAATATCCATTGGGAAGAGACTGTACTGTTCCTTGCGGAGCGGCCACAGCCACATAATGCCGTCATCCGTGCTCCAACTGTCCATCAGCAGATGGGTGAGCGTGACAGAGAGAAACATCAACGCCCATTTCCAATCCACTGTAATCCAGATGCCCCCTGCAAGCAGCAGATAGAACAGCGGCGTATGCGTGAAGTAGCGGTGATGTGAGAGCATCGCTCCGCCGGGAGTCCAGCGGTCAACGAGGAGGGCAAACAGCGAATCAAAGTCAGGGAGCAAGCCCAAGAACGCGCCCACCAAAATTGTGGATGGCGCGATTTCCTCCCTGAAAACAAAATATTGGACAGCGGCGGCAACAGCAACGCCGCCGGCAGTGTGTGCAAAAGTGGTCATGCGAATCCGTGGTCAGTGGCTTGCCCTGAGCGAAGTCGAAGGGTCAGTGAAAATTGTATCACGCGCCGGACATCGGCGGGTATAATTCGACCATGATACGCGTTGCCATTGCCATGTCCGGGGGGGTGGATTCTTCAGTTGCCGCAGCCCTGCTCAAGGAGCAAGGCTACGAGGTAATTGGGGTAATGCTGCGCCTGTGGAGCGAACCCGGCTACGAGACGGACAACCGCTGCTGCACGCTGGATGACCGCATTCTGGCACGCGGCATTGCCAGTCAACTGGGCATCCCCTTCCACGAACTGGATGCCGGAGAACTCTTCCGTCGAACGGTGGTTGCCGACTTTATCAGCGGCTATGCGCGTGGTATCACCCCCAACCCGTGCCTGACCTGCAACCGCCGCATCCGCTGGGGCTTTCTGCTTGATCAGGTGCAGGCGCTGGGCGCGGACTTCCTGGCAACGGGGCACTACGCCCGCAAGCGAAGCGTCAGCGGGCAGCCATCAGCGGTCAGTCCGCAATTCCAACTCCTGCGCGGGGTTGATGCCCGGAAAGATCAATCTTACGTGCTGCATGTGCTCACCCAGGAGCAGTTGGCGCACTCGATCTTCCCGCTTGGCGAATACACCAAACCCGAAGTTCGGGCGATGGCACGGCAATTTAACCTGCCCGTTGCCAAACGCCCGGACAGCCAGGATTTATGCTTCGTGGGGCGGGGAGATTACCGCGTTTTTTTGCGGCGCAACGCCCCGGAAGTGGTACGCCCTGGTGAAATTGTCACCCGCGCGGGCGCAGTTATCGGGGAGCATCAGGGGCTGGCGTTTTACACCATCGGTCAACGGCGGGGGTTGGGAATTGCCACCCGGGAACCGCTCTACGTGCTGGAAAAGGACGTAGAAACCAACCGGCTGGTGGTCGGCCCGCGGACGCAGTTGGGGTACGATGAACTCATCACGGGGCCGGTGAACTGGATTTCGGGGGAGCCTCCCCAAACTCCGCTGCGGTTGGCGGTGAAGATCCGCTACAAGGCGCAGGAGACCGAGGGGCTGGTCACGCCCCGCGCGGATGGAAGCGTCCACGTCCGGTTCCGCGAAAAACTGCGCGATATCACTCCCGGCCAGGCGGCAGTCTTCTACGATGGTGAGGTTTGCCTCGGCGGCGGAATTATCGGTGAGAAATGAAGGCCCTAAAGAGGTGTGAGGGCTTTGGAGCCCTCACACCTCTCAATGGTTCTCACCTTCCCAAAAGGTCAGCGCACTACCAGCGGGAGATAAATACGCTGCCCATCATTGACAATAATCGTCACTGTGGCCGCTGACGAGAGTCCCCCTACACCATCACTTGCCTGGTAAGTGAACGTGACTGCCCCCGTAAAGTTCAGCGGCGGCGTGTAATCAAATGCGCCATCCGGCTGCAATGCCAGCGCGCCAGTAACCGGCGGGGAAACCAAAACCGTACTCAGGGGGTCCATATCCACATCGCTGTCATTTGCAAGAACGCCGGGGGCAGGGCTATGCAGGGTGGTGTTTCTCCCGGTAACGTAAGTATCATTCACAGCCACCGGGTTATCGTTGACCGGAGCAACGGTTATTGTTACCGTGGCCGTTGATGAATGTGCAAACCCGTCACTGGCGAAGTAAGTGAAAGTATCTGTGCCGTTGAAATCCGGGTCCGGCGTGTATGAGAAACTGCCATTGGCTTGCAGGGTCAGCGAACCGTGGGTGACATCCGTGTTCAGCACAGCCGTCAGAGAGTCGCCATCCAAATCGGTGTCATTCCCCAGAACGCCGGGAACAGGCACACCAATGGGCTGATCCTCCTGTGTCGTGTAGGTGTCATTGGCTGCCTGCGGCACGGAAAATGCCACAACGACACCGTTATTGCCGGAAACCGGATCAAATTGATCGGCCTGAACAACTGCCTGATTGGGTACCCACCCCGCCACACCGGAAGCCAGCGATACCGTCAGGTGGCAGGTTGTGGAGCCGCCAGCCGTGACATCCGGTGCATCCCAGGCCCATATATTCCCGGAGGGAGCACCGGCGCCACAATCATCGCTGACATAGGTCAGTTGCGGCGGCAGGTTGTCCTGAACCGTGACCCCTGTGGCATCCGCAATGCCGTTGTTGCTCACAGTAATATTGTAAGTCAGGTTCGGGTAGGTGCCAAAGGTGATGGTTTTGGCAATCATCAGGTCCGCGGCAAACTGCACCTTTCCCCACCAGGTTCCCCAGCGGTCGTCATTGTCGGTTGGGCCGACATCTTGCTCGGCGTATTCCTGGAGCGTCCACAGGGTCTGGTCATCCGCCGGATCGACCGCGGTGGCGCTGTAATCTCCCCAGCGAATCCGTCCGGTGCCAAAATCCTTGGCGTAACTGTCTTCACCGGCTTTGAGCACCTGAACCGGGCTTACCCATCCGGCAGGGTCGGTTGGCTGACGGCTGACAAAAGCCGCTTCTGCGTAGCGGGTCGCATCCGAGCGGGTAAAACCGATCAGCACCTCGTCATACTGGTTGACCGCGATGCTGGGGAAAAAGTGATGCACATCCGCCCCGCCGTCAATCACGCCGGATTGCACAATGGAGGGCGTTGCCGGGTTAACCTCGTACCAGAACACCGCCGTACGGTCCACCGCTCCGACCGGCAATCCGCCGGTATGCGTCAGCCACAGGTGCCCGTTGCGAAAAACAGCGTTGAGAATGCGGATATCGTTCGTGAGAATACGCGTGGCTGTTCCAAGTTGGGAAGCATTGATCTGGGAAGGATCGTAGTTGTTGTTCACCCGATAGTACCCTACCAGGGACCAGACTGGCGTGCCCGACGAATTTGTGATCCGCGACACCCGGTGCGCCCGCGTCCCCCCGGAACTCCAGTAGCCATCCACGAGGTAAAGCGTTGTTTCCGCGGCGTCAAAAGTCAGCGCCGGACGCAAGGTAAAACCATACCCGGAACCCGTGTTATCAAACCCGCGGGCGAATGTCGTCACAGAAAAGGTGCCATTCAACAACTGTGCTTTGTCAATCACCCACATTTTCGCCCCGCCAAAAGAGGAGGGCGATGCGACAGTGAACATATTGTTGGTGATCGCAATCCAGGCGGAGTTGATGCCAATATCGGGATAATCCGCCCAGTAGTTGCCGGTAGAATCGGCCGCGATGCTGTAAAACGTCCAGGCGCCGGTCGGGTCGTTCCCCGCACTGATGGCAAACCAGACTGCCGAACTCGCCGACAGGGCATCGGCATCCACAATCGCCATCCAGCGGCCGGAAAGCGCATCGTAAACGATGCGCGGGTCAAAGGGATTGCCTGCAAGCCCGGTGCCGCTCGTCCAGAACGTATTCAAACTGACCGTGCTGAGCACCGTCCCGTCCTTTTGCTGGATGCGCACCTGACTGTTGATCATGGTCATCAGATGATTGGGGCCGACCGCACCCATCGTATCCGGCGGTATGCTTGTGTTATTGTCTCCCAGGGCGGCAAAACTGGCAACCAGCGTTCCGGCGCTCTGGATGCCTTCCGGGGATTGCGCACCGAAGGTCGGCCCCCCGCCCGCGGGGGCTGCCGTCAGACCGTCCAGTGCACGGGAGGCGGGAGACGGCATCCAGGGGATTTCCCGCCGGACAGAAGCAACACCTGCCGGATGGCTGGCCTCGTAGGCGACCATCTCATCCCAGGTCATCTGCCCCGCGGGCTCGAGCGTGACAGTTGTTCCCGTGATTGAAACACCCCCCCTGGAAGATGCGGCAACCGCACCCCCGCCTGCCAAAAGCCCGAACAGCAAACCCGCAAACACCATCACGCTGACAATACGATAAAACTGATAACGCTTTTGCAAACTCAACATGGTATTCTCCTTTTGACAACAGCCCCCTCCAGATTGATCTGCTTCCACTATACCCAACTTTGATGCGCTTGTCAAAACTGCCATCGGTACGGGGCGCAGGCAAATGTTGTAGAAATTCCCGTGTGTTTCCCTCGCCCCGCACACAAGACTGGCAGTCCTGCCAAGACTGCCAGTCTTCGTTTTGCGAACAGGACAAGCACCGACACCCCGCCCCGCCGGGGGAAGGGCAGAGACATGGGGCTGCCCGATTTCTACATCTTTTGCCTGCAAGTTTTGTGCCGTGCTGTTTTTAATCCAGGTTGATTTGAAAAACCGGAAAACTTTCGCCGGTAAGGTGGAATCCGGCTTTTTTGTAGAGCGCAAGCGATGAAAAATTGCTGTCTTGGGTATTTACGGTCACCTGGAGTGTACCCTGGCGATTGAACCGGGTTAGCAGGTTGTGGACAAGTGCGTATCCGATGCCGCGCTGCTGTGCATCGGGGTGGATTGCCAGTCTGGCAAGATGTCCGCCGCCCACCCCCGCAGTGCTGATCTGGTACCCAACCGGGCTGTCCTGCTTTTCGGCAACGGTGGCAATTGCCGCCTGCCGGAAGGCGGCTTCAAGCATCTCTTGCGATTGCTGCCAGATGGGCTCAAATGCGGCGGCATCTATCGCCTGCACAGCGGGGAGATCGCTTAACCGCATCGGGCGGATGGTGTAACCGGTTCTCCGTATCGGCGGCAGGGCAGTCTGACTGTTCCACAGCAGCATGTTGACCTGCCCGGTTTGGGTAAACCCTGTTTTGAGCAGCAAACGGCGGAACCATTCTTGCAGCGGCATCGCGGCAACGGTTGTCCCCCGAAGGTAGTCATACGCAAGAGGCCAGAGGTGTTCCCAGGCTTCGTCAGCAGATATTTCAAAATCGTCCACCGCGAACAGCCGGATCCAGGCGGCGCCTGGAGGACCCGGCGGGCAGACCAAAGCAGCCCGGATGCGCCCGTTTTGCATCGCGACCAGGTAGGGCTGGTAACCAATCCAGTCCAGGGGGGGGCGCCAGTCCAGGTGACGGTGAACCCGGTTTCCAAAGTGGACCAGATTCGCCAATTGGCGGCGGTCGTCATCTTGTGCCAGCCGGATGTCAATTTGTTGTTGGGCGTGTGTCAGAACCATTGGATACTCCCCGAAGCCGTTGTGCAGGTATGGGTGCGGCAGGTTGCAGCGTTTTCCCCTTGACCGATTCAGAGCAAGGCTTGCGCTCGCTGCCGGTTTTCGCCGCTTGCGGCCGGTCTGTCACCCGTCCGTTTCTGAACCAGCGCTCATCATCTTCATTGGCAGGTTGAGCAGGTTTTTGAGCATCCGCTGTTTGAGCGACGGTTTTTCTATTCCGGCAATGCCGGCCTGCATGGTGGCTAGGGCCTGCATCTGCCGCCCGGTGCGCAACTGCAACGCAGATATTGATTGCAGAGCGGAAAGCCGCAGGTCGGTTTCATTGATATTTTTGAGAATTTCAGCAGACTGCCAGTAAAGTTGCTCGGCCTCGTCCAACTGATTCAGGGCCTCCAGGGCTGCGGCCTGATTGCCGATTGCCATTGCCTGCCGTTTTTGGTCTCCCGCGGCGGCGAAAACCGCGGCTGTCCCCGTTACGGCTTGCAGTGCTTCTTCGGGGTTTCCGTTTTGCAGCAGGGCCACACTGACATTATTTGCCATCTCCGCGGCCAAAATCTCTTTGCCCGCCAGCAGGTAACTCTGGCGGACGGCTTCAAAGGATTGTGCGGCTGCGGCGTAATCACCGCGCCTGTATGCAGATTGGGCTTCGCTGATGAGTTGTTTGGGGGAGAGTGCTTCCGACATAGTTTTACAAGGTGATTTCCAGCAGGCCCTCTGCGACATTGCGCAGCCGGTCTACAGACATTTCGCTCAGCCGCTGCGCCAATTCCAGGTAAGGGAGGTTAACTGGTGTGCTGACAAACTGCTGCATTTCTGGCGGGAGTTCCAAAAAGCCTTGGATGGCTTTTTTTTGTGCCGTCCATTTGCCAATCGGTCCGCTCTGGTCCTGAAATTCGCGAATTGAGAGGCTGAGTGCCAAACTGATAACTTCCAAATCGGGCAGGGGAACCGGTTGTCTCCCCGCTTCGTAATCTTCCAATTGCTCAATTGGGATTTCAGCATAGCGGCTTAACTCTTCAAGTGAGATATTTGCCTCGAGGCGCGATTTGCGCAGCAATACGCTGATAATCCGGTGGCGCAGCGGGAGCAGGTTGCCGATTGTTTTTGTCGCCGGACGCTCAATCTGCCCGGTGGACAGCGCAGCGCGTTCCCAGAAATACTCTACAGGAACATCCAGAAGAAGTGCCAGCGTTTCCAGTTCCGGCAGGGAGGGGGCTTGGGTTCCGTTTTCATAAGCATCAAAAGTTTCAGTGCTGACGCCAAGCAACTGGGCGCATTCGGAGGTCTCTTTTTCGGCGCGCAGACGCGCTTCTCGGATGAGTACACCCAGTTTTTTTGCTCGGATTTCCAGAGAATTGACCATCATCACGCTCCGGTGTGGGGGCCGCTTTTCCGCTCAGTGAGCGGGCAGAAGGCTTGAGTTTAACCTGTATCAGGTTTGATTTTCCGATGCCATTATAGCATGGTATCGGGCGCAGGCAAAAGATGCAGAAATCGGGGGGGGCAGGCAAATGTTGTAGAAAGTGGGCAGTCGTATGGGCGCTGCTTCCTTTCCCCCCACCCAACCCTCCCCCCGGCCCTCACCCCTAACCCCTCTCCCTTCGGGAGAGGGGAACCAAAGCGGAAAATTTTGGGAGGGCAAGGGAGGGGGGACCACCGGCGTTCTACATCTTTTGCCTGCACCCAAATCGGGGGTAGGGTAGGGGGAACACTGTCTTTTTGCATCTTTTGCGCATACCCAAGGCGGGTATCCACTGGGGGCTGCTTCCTTTTCTCCACCTAAATCGGGGGGTGCAGGGGGCAAAGCGGACGGGTTATCTGCGGCGGCGCCCTTGCTGTTTGCGCTGCTTCATGGCGGCTGCAATTTGTGCGCTGAAAACTTCCGCACCAAGTTTGAAGCCATAGGCTTCCAGCCGCTCAATAAACATCGGGCGGATTCCGGTCGGTTCCAGTTGCCCCAGAATTTTGTTATCGGAACTGATGCCGGTCTGCTTGAAGCGGAAAATATCTGTCATTACGATTGTGTTGCCTTCCATCCCGGCAACTTCGGTGACGTGTGTGACCTTGCGGGAGCCATCTTTCATGCGGGTTTGCTGGACGATCAAATCTACCGCCGAGGCAATCTGCTCGCGGATGACCGAAACTGGCATATCCAGCCCGGACATCAGCGAGAGCGTTTCCAGGCGGGAGAGTGCATCGCGTGGAGAATTGGCATGGACGGTGGTCAGCGAGCCGTCATGTCCGGTGTTCATGGCCTGAAGCATATCGAGGGCCTCGCCGCCGCGGCACTCGCCGACCACAATCCGGTCGGGACGCATTCTCAGCGAGTTGCGTACCAGGTCGCGGATGGTGACTGCTCCGCTGCCGTCGATATTGGGTGGTTTGGTTTCCAGCCGCACAACGTGATCCTGGTGAAGTTGCAACTCGGCGGCATCCTCAATGGTAACAATGCGTTCATCGGTAGGGATGTAGCCGGAGAGAATGTTCAGCAGGGTGGTTTTCCCGGAACCGGTTCCGCCGGAAATGACGATGTTCAGGCGGCTGACTACGCAGGCTCGCAAGAATTCGGCCATTTTCTCGGTAATTGAGCCAAACTCGATTAACTGCTGGACGGTTAATCGCTCAACGAAGAACTTGCGGATGGTGATGGAGGGGCCGTCAATGGCAACCGGTGGAATTACCGCGTTCACACGCGAGCCGTCAGGCAGACGGGCATCCACGGTGGGTTTGTCGGCATCAATGCGTCGGCCCAGCGGGAGAATGATGCGCTCGATGATGCGCAGTACGTGTTCATCATCCTCGAATTTTACGTTGGTCAGGGTCAGTTTTCCTTTGCGTTCTACGTAGACCTGATTTGGCCCGTTGACCATCACTTCGGTGATGTCGGGGTCATCCAGCAGGGGTTGGATGGGGCCGTAGCCCAGTAAATCATCCAGGACGTCGCGGAAGATCTGCTGGCGCAGGGTTTCGGCCAGCCGCAACTGACTTTGTTTGTAAATTTCATCCAGTTGCTGGGTGATGAATTCGCGCCGTTTGCGGAGTGGGGGCGGGTTGGATTCCAGTTCACGGGTCAGGCTGTTGACCAGGTACGCCCGGATTTTTTCAAGGTCTTCGGGGCGCAGACGGGTGCTGTGTCGTGTCGGGTTTGTCATGTTCTTTTCTCGCCTTGTTGTCGGTAGGTAGTATTTTCATCATCGGGGATAATGCAAACCACATGGTCGCGGTTGATGAGCATAAAGTTTGTTTCATACAGCCGCTGGCCTTTGAGGTCGTAGATGACGGCATTGGTGACGGCCAGGAACTGTTCTCCTCGGTTTAGTTCATCTTTAACGCGTTCGTTGACTCGTACGTGAAGGTCGCCCTGGACGCTTGTTACCAGTGTTTGCATAATTGCCGGGACGGTTTCTTTGGTGATGACGTTTGTGAAAAATTTGCCTCTGTCGTTATAGCGGATGCTCATGGCAGTTCCTCCTGTAAAAAATCTGCTGAGTGGCGATGAATTTTTGTGCATAGGGCTTTCCTGAATCACCGCAAACCATTGCTCAGAGCGGGAGCCCTGACGTGTTCATTCGGGGCATGGAGTACCCTAATCCGGGGCGGGTAACAATGTGTTTTGGTTTTTTGGGGTTTTCTTCCAGTTTTTGGCGCAGGCGGGAGATGCTAACCCATAAAATTTCTTTGTCGTCATGGTATTCGGGCCCCCATACGTTTTCAAGTAGTTGTTCGGAGGTCAGCACCTGACCCAGGTGTTGAACGAATTGCAGCAGCAGGCGGTATTCGGTTGCGGAGAGAAAAACGATTTCATTGCCTACAAAAACCTCTGCCCGCGAAAAATCAATGCGTAAATCTCCATGTTCAAAAGTGGATTGCTGAAAGGTATCACCGGAGAGTTGTGCCCTGCGAAGCACGGCCCGCACGCGCGCCAGCAATTCTATGGCCGAATAGGGTTTGACGATGTAATCGTCTGCGCCGACATCCAGCCCGTGTACGCGATCCTGCTCGTCTCCTTTGGCTGTGACGATGATAATTGGTACGTTGGAGAACTCCCGAATGCGCTGGCAGGCATCAAAGCCGGAGAGTACCGGCATCATTACATCCAGGAGCACCAGGTTGGGGTGGTGCGCGGCAACTGCGCTGACGGCTTCCTGCCCATTGCTGGCCTTGATAACTTGATAACCCTCATTTACCAGGTTGGCTTCCATCAGGCGGACGTAGCGGGGTTCGTCATCGGCGATTAAAATTCGGGTCATGGCTGTCCCTCCTGGGTTTCTGACGCGGGATGTTTTTTCGGCAGCAGGATGTGAATTGTTGTTCCTTGCCCTGTGCCGGATTCGGCGTAAATCTGTCCGTGGTGGTTGCGGACAATTTCGCGGCAGATGTACAGCCCCAGACCGGTTCCATTCTGCGATGTTTGATTCTGCCGGGGAAGCCGATAGAAGCGGTTGAAAATATCTTCCAGGTGTTCTTGCGGGATGCCGGGGCCGGTATCCCGAAAACGGATATGGGCTGTGTCGGAATCCCAATCCAGCGTGATGTGGACATCGGCGCCGGGGGCGTATTTGTGGGCGTTGGCAAGTAGATTGTCGAAAACCTGTGTCAGCCGGAGTGGATCGCCCGAAATCCGGTTTGGGCTGGTTTTGAAATCAAGGTACAGGTTGAGATTGTATTCGCGGGATTGTGCCCGTCGAACGGCATCCGTCAGCAGTGCGTCCAGACGGATGGGTTGAAAATTCATCTTAAGGGTACCTGCCTGAAGGCGGGATGAATCCAGCAAATTATCGATCAGTGCTGTCAGGCGGTCGCTTTCTTCGTCAATGATGGTCAGAAATTCCCGCCGGGTTTCCGCATCCCAATTGGCATCTTCCCTGAGCAGGGAGGTTGCATATCCTTTGATGAAACCGAGGGGCGAGCGCAAGTCGTGAGAGACGGCGGCGACGAAATCCTCCTGCAAGCGGGTCAGCCGTTGTTCGGTTTCCAGCCGGGCGATTCGCTCGTGCAACTGCTGGAATGCCAGTAGTTGGGTGACGTGTTCCGTGATGAAGCCTGCCAGGTTGATTTGTTCAGGCAAATAGGGAGGGCCGCCAAAGCGGATGAAGACCAGTGCTCCGAGCAGGTCGTCCCCAATTTTCAACGGGAGCCCCAGGTAGTAGCGCTGGCGCAGCCGGCCGCGCAGGTGATTGCTTGTTTCTCCCTTGATTTCCTCGCTGCGAATGATTGTGCGTTCAGTTTGAACCACCTCTTGTGCGACAGTTTCACCCCAGGCCATATCCGCTTCTGCTGATCGTCCGCGCCCGACGGAGCGGGCGTATGTCGGTTCCAGGTGGTTTGTCTCTCGCAAGTGGTAGATCACAATGTTATCGAAGATGAATACCGGCCTGGACAGACGGATGATCTCTTGCAGCGCGGTTCGGGTATCTGCCGTTTGCAGCACTACTCTGCTGATGCTGTAAACGGCCTGTAATTGTTCAAGGTTCAGGGCATTGATCGCGCGCTGGTCTGTGAGCATGTTTTGGCGGTGTAACTTTTGGGATTATACACTTCCAGAGGAACACAGGTATTTCTGCAACGTTTGCGTACCCCGGCAGAAGTGTGTATTCCTGGCCGGTTGAAATTGATGTTTTGTGGCCTCCGCTGGTTGTGAATTTTCCCGATGCTGTCAGGATGGTTATGCCGGGTTTTGGTCAACCGGAAGTTTGAATTCAAAGTGTGAACCTTCCCCGACCTTTGAATGTACCACGATGGTATCCCCGTGGGCTTCAATAATTTGCCGTGCGATGGCTAGTCCCAGGCCGGTGCCGCCATACCGTCGGGTTGCGGAACTGTCTCCCTGGTGGAATGGCTCAAAGATATCAGATAGTTGTTCTGGCGAGATGCCAATCCCGGTGTCGCGGATGGATATTGTGACCAGTTTCCCTTCTTGCTTTGCGCCTAGTTGCACCTGTCCGCCTGGGTCGGTAAATTTGACGGCGTTATCCATAATTTGGGATAAGGCCCAGAGAATTTTTTGCCCGTCTGCCCGAACTTTGGGCAGGGAGGGCGGGTAATCTGCTTTCAGGGAGATGTTCTTGCTCTCGCAGCGGGGCAGATATTCCATCAGAGCCGCTTCGAGGATGTCGGTTATTTCAACGGTTGTAATTTGCAGGGAGAGTTCACCCTTTGCGGCGAGTGAGAATTCAATCAGGTCTTCAATCAGCCGCTCAAGGCGTTCTTCGGAGCGCTGCATTACAGCGAGCGCGTCGGCTTGGTCTCTGGTGAGCGGGCCCAGCCCTTCATCAATCATCAACTCCAGGTAGCCGCGAATATGGGTCAGCGGAGTGCGGAGTTCGTGGGAAATGTTGGCAATAAAATTTGATTTTAACTGGTTGAGTTCCGTCAGACGGGTGAGTGCCTGTTCCAGTTCAACGGTGCGCTCAAGGACGCGTTTTTCCAGGTCGTGATTGGCATTTTGCAGGGCAGTTTGCAGTTGCAAAATTTGCTCAGTGACAACCTGGTCGAGTGTTTCGCGATCAATCAGCGCCAAATCCAGCAGTGCCTGCCCAATCAGGCAGGGCTGCCCGTTATTTTCTTTTTCTTTTTGATAGCGAAGGGCTTGCTGCAACTCATCCGGTGTGAGCCTGCCTTTTTCGATGAGCGAATCGCCCAGCCGCGGTACCAGGATTTCAGGGGTTATCGGAATATCGTTAGGCAATGGGAGCGGGGATGTTTGCAACTCTCGCTCCGCCAGAATTGCTGCCAGCGCCAGGTTGGCGCCGCAGTACGGACAGTTGCGGGCTTGAGGGTCAATTTGCCGGTTGCAGTTGGGGCAAGAGATGTATTTCGACATAGAGAGTCCTGATGGTGGGTGAAACCTGAACGGCAGCAAGTACCTTTATCATATCCTTACTTTCGCCTCAACGCAAGTATTCCTATAGTCATGGGTGCGGGCAAATGTTGCAGAAAAATTGTCATCTACCAACAAACCGTGCCATTTTGGAGCCCCATCCCCCCTATGTCCCCCCTCACCCTTCGGGCAGGCTTCGCACTCCCCAGGGAAGGGGGGACTGGACTCTTCGGTGTGTGTGCGGCGCAC
>CAZPSL010000195.1:0-17519 GCA_964589145.1 uncultured Anaerolineales bacterium | reverse complement strand
CGGGGAACTTCAAGCGTCCTCAGGACAAGTGTGAACGTATTTTAATCCATGACCAGATTTGGAAAACGATTACTTTGCAGTTCCCCGGTATCCCCGGTCATCCTGTGATTTGGAAGCAGGGTGCATTGCTGGGAGATATTCTGGAACCGTAGGTTCTGCCCGGAAGGTGGAGGAAACGCCATGCCGAAGAAAACCGAGTTACGCCGCCTGATCCGTAATTTTGCCGTGGAATTGGCAATTTACAGTGTTCTGCTGGTTGTGTATTTCTTTGCCGTGCTGCGTTTTTTGGGCGGTTTTCTGACCCGCCTGGCACACACGCATACGCTCTTGTATGCAGTCGTCGGGCTGGCTCTGATTGTAGCGCAGGCTGTTACGTTGGAGGCGCTGACCTCGGCCTTGATGCACTGGCTGCATCTGGAACGATAGCAGGAGTGCCCGATGGAATTCCCCATTGCGGGTGTGACAGTCAATCCCCTGCTGCTGGCCGGGATCGGTTTTCTGGTCGGTATTCTGGGCGGATTCTTTGGCGTGGGAGGCGGCTTCATCGCCACGCCCTTCATGGTCTGGGCCGGTGTCCCCTGGAACATCGCCATTGGCACTGATCTGGCGCACATGACTGGCAAATCCATCGTGGCGGCCAAGCGGCACCGCTCCCTGGGGCATGTGGACATGAAATTGGGGCTGGTGCTGGTTGTGGGGACGGTCGTCGGCGTGGAAGCAGGCGCACAAATCATCGAAAAACTGGAAGTAGCCGGGAAAGTGGATGTGGTAATTGGCATCTTCTACGTGCTCATTTTGCTGATTATCAGCGGGTTCACGGCCTGGGAGAGTTTACGTGCCTTGCGGATGGTGCGTACCGACCAAATCAGCGTGGATGATGCCCTGGGCTTTGAAGGGCTGGCGCACAAGGTTTATGGCATCAAACTTCCCCCCATGCTCTCTTTCCCGGATTCCGGAATCGCCTCGGTTTCCCTGTGGACGGTTCTGTTTGTCGGATTCATCACGGGAATCCTCTCCGGCGCGCTGGGGGTCGGCGGCGGCTTTATTCGGATGCCGCTGCTGGTTTATGTCATCGGCGTGCCAACCCATGTGGCCGTGGGAACGGACTTGTTCTCGGTGATTTTTTCTTCGGGCTACGGAACGCTCACCCATGCGATGAAAGGCAATGTGGACATTCTGATGGCGCTGGTGATGCAGACTGGCGCCGCGCTGGGTGCGCAAATCGGCGCGACCTCCACCCGTTTTTTTGCCGGGCCTCGTATCCGGCTGCTGTTTTCCGTCCTGCCATTGATTGGCGCGGTTATGGTAATCCTGGAGATGTTCGGCTTGGCTGCACATTAGCGTTTGAAAGTCAGACGTTATGAAAATCCTGATTTGTGTCAATGATTTAATCGCAGATGAACCCGGCTTGTTGCAGGGGAGATTGATTGCCCGGCATTTTGATACCGACATCACACTTTTGCACATTCTCCCTATCAGGAAAACGCCTGGAGACCGTACCCGGGCTGAGCAACTTCTGGAACAAGCCAATCAGATTTTGGGAATTTACCCGGTTGCCCGCAAAGTCCGCCGAGGCGACCCTGCCAAACGGATTGTCAAGGAAGCCCATCGCGGAAATTACGACCTGGTCATTGTGACGATTTCCCACATCGGGGAGTATCCGCAGGCCTCTGCAATTCACCGCCAACTGCTCAAGGATATTCCCTGTTGTTTGCTGGTGGTCAAGAACCCGCGGGCAGAGGTCCGCCGGATGCTGATTTGCACCGGCGGACTGCAACTTGCGGAGCCGGTCATTGAGGTTGGTGCCCGCTTTGCACTGGCCTTCAATGCTGAAGTGTCTCTTTTCCACGTGGCTGCCAACGTCCCGACCATGTACACGGGCCTGAAAAGCATCGAGGAGACGCTTTCCGGTCTCCTGCAAACCGATACGCCGGTCTCGCGGCATCTGCACCGGGGAGCGGAGATCCTCGCAGGCTACAACGTGGAAGCAGAGTTGAAACTTCGGCACGGCGAGGCGGTTTATGAAATTGTCCGCGAGATTGATCTTGAAAATTACGATATGGTGGTGATCGGTTCTACGGGAGCGAATACGCGCCTGAAGAAACTGCTCTACGGAAATCTCACCGAGGAAATCGTAGACGCGGTCGGCATTCCGACCCTGGTGGTCAATCAGTACCGCGCCTTGCCTCCTGAAATTCAGTAACTGAACATTGCGCTATTCCCCAATCGCGCGTATAATCCGCCGCCGGTGAGGCGGCCTGCCTCGCCGATTTTTATGTAACCTGAGTTGCGGATAAGCCAAAAAGTGCTGTTTGAGGAACACGAATGCGACAAATAGCACAAATTGCACGCACAATAATTCGTGCCATTCGTTTCATTCGCGGATTTTCGTGTTGCCAACAGGTGCCTCGCGCTTTATCCCAATCCAGAATTCGGGTTGCGATTACGAACAAGGAGTTTTCCCTTACATGAACACTGACAGCATTCTCATCCCGCCCTATGGCGGGAAACTGGTCAATCTGGTAGTTACTGGCGAAGAGCGGGAGCATTTGCGCGAACAGTCCAGCCACTATCCCTCCCTTCAGATTTCCAACCGCTCCCTGCACGACCTGGAACTGCTGGCGGTAGGCGGCTATTCCCCGCTCGACCGTTTCATGGGCAAAGCCGATTACCAGCGCGTCCTCACCGAGATGCGCCTGGCGGATGGCACCCTTTTCCCCATGCCGATCACCCTGACCATCAACAAGGAAGACCTGCCCACCCGTTCCGAGTGGATCACCCTGCGGGATTCCCGCAACAACCTGATCGCCGTCATGCGCATCGAGGAAGTCTTTACCTGGGACCCGCAGCGCGAGCAGCGTCTTGTGCTGGGTACCACCGATGTCCGCCATCCTCTCGTCTCCGAGATGGAGCAGTGGGGCGATTTGTGCATCTCCGGTGAACTGAAGGTTATCAACCTGCCGATTTACTACGATTTTGTAGACATCCGCCGCACACCTGCGGAGACCCGCGCCCTGCTCGAAGCCATGGGGCACGAGAACGTCGTCGCCTTCCAGACCCGCAACCCGATGCACCGCGTCCATGAGGAACTCACCAAGCGGGCGGCGGAGGAAGTCGGCGGCAGTTTGCTGCTTCACCCCGTTGTGGGCATGACCAAGCCCGGCGACGTGGATCATTTCACCCGCGTGCGCGTCTACAAGGCTCTGGTGGAAAACTATTACCCGAAGGACAGCACCGTACTCAGCCTGCTCCCGCTGGCGATGCGCATGGCCGGCCCGCGGGAGGCTGTCTGGCACGCCATCATCCGCCGCAACTACGGCGCAAACCACTTCATCGTCGGGCGCGACCACGCCGGTCCCGGCAACGACAGCAGCGGCAAACCCTTCTACGGCCCTTACGAAGCCCAGGAGATGATGAAGCAGTACGAGGACGAGATCGGCGTCAGGATGGTACCCTTCCTGTGGATGGTGTACCTCCCCGATGAAGACCGCTACGTTCCGGTGGATCAGGTTCCCGAAGGGGTGCGGGTCAACACCATTTCGGGCACCGAGGTCCGCGAAGAATATCTGGCAAAGGGCAAACTCTTGCCGGAATGGTTCACCCGCCGCGAGACCGCCGAAATCCTCGCCGAAGTGCATCCCCCTAAACGCAAACAGGGGCTTTGCCTGTGGTTTACCGGTCTCTCCGGGTGCGGAAAATCCACCATCGCCAGCGCGCTCGTCCCCATGCTGATGGAACACGGGCGACAGTCCACCGTCCTCGATGGCGACGTCGTCCGCACGCATCTCTCGAAGGGTCTCGGTTTCAGCAAAGAAGACCGCGACACCAACATCCTGCGCATTGGCTTTGTGGCTGGCGAAATTGTGCGTCACAACGGCACGGCGGTTTGTGCGGCCATCAGCCCCTACCGCGCCACCCGCAACGAAGCCCGCAAGATGTGCGGCGAAGAAAACTTCATCGAAATCTGGGTCAACACTCCGCTGGAAGTCTGCGAGGCCCGCGACATCAAAGGGTTGTATGCCAAAGCCCGCCGCGGCGAAATCAAGGGTTTCACCGGCATTGACGACCCTTACGAAGAGCCGCTCAACCCCGAAATTGTGCTCAACACGGTGGATACCACCCCTGAAGAAAACGCCCGCATCATCATCGAATACCTGCAAGAGCGCGGTTTTATTGCCTGATCTGTATGTCGACTATCTTTGACCTGTTCGACCTGACAGGCCGCGTTGCCATTGTCACCGGCGGCGCGGGACTGTTGGGCCGGGAATTCTGTAAAACGCTGGCGGAAGCCGGTGCCTCCGTGCTGGTTGCCGATCTGGATGGAGATGCCGCCGCGGCTGTAGCGGATTCCCTCACCCGTGCGGGATACCGTACCCAAAGCCGCCCCACGGACGTGACCTCGGAGGATTCCGTCAAAGAGATGGTTTCCGCCGCCCTGGAGGCCTTTGGCCGTCTTGACATCCTGGTTAACTCCGCCGCCCTCGACCCGAAGGTCGAGCAAGACTCCCTAACTCCCAACTCCCTTTCTCCCGCCTTTGAAGATTATCCCCTGGCCCTCTGGCAGCGCGCCCTGGAGGTCAACCTCACCGGCGCGATGCTCTGCTGCCAGGCGGCGCTGCGCCCGATGCTGGCACAGGGCAGCGGTGTGATCATCAACATCGCTTCCATCTACGGCATCACCCCGCCCGACCAGCGGCTTTACCAGCGTGAAGGGCAGCCGCCGCAGTACAAACCGGCTTACTACACCGTCACCAAAGCCGGGCTGCTGGGACTGACCCGTTACCTCGCGGCCTGCTACGGAGAGAAGGGCATCCGCGTCAACGCCCTGACCCCCGGCGGCGTGTTCAACAGTCATGATGACGAATTTGTGCGCCGTTACTCGGCGCGGGCCATTCTGGGCCGCATGGCCGAAAAAGACGAGATGAACGGCGCGCTTTTGTTCCTCGCCTCCGATGCCTCCCGCTACATGACCGGCGCGAACCTGGTCGTTGACGGCGGCTGGACGGTGTGGTGAGGTATAATCAGGGCAGGTACTTATGTTGCGAGGTTGGAGTGCAGAATGAACGCTGATATGCTGGTATCCGAAATGAGCGACCTCATGGACTTGCCGGAGACGGAGGTTGTCCGCAAGGGGCTGTTTTCGCTCATGGAAAAGGAAATCCGCCTGGCTGAGATGGAGATCGCTAACATTCGCGAGCGCTACGGCGTGTTTTCGCTGGATGCCTTGTATCGGGCTATTCAGAATGGCGATGTGCCGGAACATCCGGCCTGGGAAGATTACATCGTCTGGAAGAACAAGGAAGCGCAAATCGCTCGCCTTCGTGCGCTGGCAGAGCCGGAATGATTCGTTCTCTGTATCAAAAATTGGCGGACCTGGCCGCGCGGGAGTTTGATGATATTGTCTCCCGCACAGAACTCGTTGGCGGGACCTTGAGCAGCCCAAACAAACTGCGTTTGCATTTTCGCGATGCCTCGTTTATGGACATCTGGCTGTCGTTGGATGGTGATTACGCCTATCATTGGGAACGTCGGCGTCAGACGGGGGAGATTTTCCGCTGGGATAACGCTCCGCATCATCGGGATGTGCGCACCTATCCGCACCATTTTCACAAGGGGGACGAGACGAACGTAGTGGAAAGTTCGTTGCCGGAAGACCCCGTGTTCGCGCTTCGGGAAGTTTTGAGTTTTGTTCGCTCGTCTCTGGAATCTGCTGTCTGATTTTTCCCTGTTCCTCATCCTTCTATGACCGAAACCCTCGCCCTCATCCCCGCTCGTGGCGGCTCGAAATCCATCCCCCGCAAGAACATCCGGGATTTTGCCGGACATCCGCTGATCGCCTACAGCATCGCCGCCGGTCTCGCAGCGGAAACCGTCACCCGCGTCATTGTCTCCACCGATGACGAAGAGATCGCCGCGGTGGCCCGCCGTTACGGTGCCGAGTCGCCCTTCTTGCGTCCCGCAGCGTTCGCCCAGGACCAGACCCCCGATCTCCCCGTCTTTCGGCACGCGCTGGAATGGCTGGAAACGCATGAAGGCTACGTCCCCGACATCGTGGTGCAACTGCGCCCAACCTCCCCGTTTCGGCGGGTGCAGCACATTGACGGGGCGGTTTACCGCCTCATCGAGCGGCCCGAAGCCGACGCGGTGCGGACGGTGTGCATCCCCTTCCAAAACCCGTTCAAGATGTGGCGCATCGGCCCCGACGGGTTCATGCGCCCCATCGGCGTGGAACTGGGCGTGCCGAATGAACCCTACAACCAGCCCCGCCAGGCGCTCCCCGAAATTTACTGGCAAACCGGTTATGTGGATGCCGCCTGGCGCGACACCATCATGGAGAAAAACTCCATGACCGGCGACTGGATTTTGCCTCTCATCATCGACCCCAGCGAGTGGGTGGACATCGACTCGCCCGACGACTGGCGGCGCGCCGAGCGCCTGCTGGAAAACGGCGAGATCACGCTGGACGATTTGGGATTTGCACCCAATCCCTAATCCCTGATTTACCGATCCCTGGAGTTCCCATGCCTGAAATCAAAATCGGCGACCGCCTTGTTGGAGACGGCCACCCCACTTACATCATTGCGGAAATCGGCGTCAACCACAACGGCATTCTCGATTACGCCTTTCGGCTGATTGATGCCGCCGTAGATGCCGGTGCGGACGCAGCCAAGTTCCAGAAGCGCAGCCTCAAAAAACTGTATCCCAAAAAGTATCTGGATAACGCCAATGTCGGCGAGAAGAACCTCAACTACCTGCTGCCCATCTTGCAGCGGGTGGAACTCTCCGATGAGGACTACTACAAAATCGTGGAGTACTGCGAGCAGAAGGGCATCACCTTTCTCTGCTCCGCCTTCGACGAGGAGAGTGCCGACTTTGTGGACAGCCTCGGCGTGCCTGCCTTCAAGGTGGCCTCCGCCGACATGATCAACCTGCCCCTGCTGGATTACCTTGTCCAGAAGGGCAAGCCGCTGATCGTCTCTACCGGCATGTCTCGCTGGGAGGAGGTCGTCACTACGGTGAACTTCCTCAAAGAGCGCAACGCCGAATTTGCCCTGCTGCACTGTAACAGCACCTACCCCGCCGCCTTTGGGGACATCAACCTGCGCTTCATGGACCGCCTGCGGGAGTTCGGGGTGCCGGTGGGCTACTCCGGGCACGAGCGCGGCATCGCGGTTTCCACGGTGGCCTCGGCGCTGGGCGCCTGCATCATCGAGCGGCACATCACCCTCGACCGCACGATGGACGGCCCCGACCACGCCGCCAGCCTGGAACCGCAGGGCTTCAAAAAGATGGTGCGCGACATCCGGCAGGTGACGGAAGCCCTGGGCACGGGACGCGAGAAATACTTCACGATGGGAGAAATCCTCAACCGCGAGGTACTCGCCAAAAGTCTGGTGGCGACGCGCCGCATCGAGCCGGGGGAAATCGTCACCCGCGAGATGGTCACGGTCAAAGGTCCCGGGCAGGGGCTTTCCCCCCAAAAGTACACCGAACTCCTGGGGCGGCGCATCGAGCGGGTCATCGAGGCGGATGAACCCTTCTTACCGCGCGATCTCGGCCAGTCGGTCACACTGGACATCGAACACACCCTGCCGATGGAGTGGGGCTTTGTGGTGCGCTTCAACGATTTCCGCTCCATGCTGCGCTACAACCCGCCCCTGCTGGAGTTCCACTTCACCGACAAGGATTTGGATGATGAGTATCCGGGGGATGATGTGGATGCCCGACTGGTGGTTCACGCCCCGGAATTTTGGTCGAACCACCTGGTGGATCTCTGCACCTTTGACGAGGATCACCGCCGGGCTTCGGTGGCACTCATGCAGCGGAGCATCAACGTCACCCGCGAGATGGCGCCCCATTTCCGCGGCAACCCGAAGATGGTGCTCCACCCCGGGGCGGCCAGCCTCGACTACTTCATCAAGGACCGCCAGCGCCTTTACGACAACCTGCGCCGCTCGGTGGAGGAACTGGATTTTGACGGGGTGGAACTGCTGATTGAGAATTTGCCCCCGCACCCCTGGTATTTCGGCGGGCAGTGGCACACCAACGCCTTCATGGATACCTATGAAATCCGCGATTTTCTGGATTCGATGGGGCTGACCACCTGCTACGATACCTCGCACCACAAACTGTACTGCAACTGGGCGAACGTGGACTTTTATGAGCAGGTGGAAGTGATTATGCCTTACGTTTCGCACCTGCACCTTTCGGATGCCTCCGGCATTGATGGGGAGGGCTTGCAGATTGGCGAGGGTGGCATTGACTGGGTACGCTTTTTCAATGTGATTGGTGCTTTCAGGGGCACGATGATCCCCGAAATCTGGCGCGGGCACCAGCGCGGCGGCGAAGGTTTTATTGTGGCGATCAACCGGCTCTCGAAGGCGTATTTTGAGGCGCGGGAGGGAGAAGCATAGGCATCGTTGACCTCCGTCCCTCCCGCCTGACCACCGCCCGCCTGCGGATCGAGCGCGAGTGGCGGCTCTGGAATCTCAACCGTCAGGTGCGCGCCCATGCGCACCCCGACCCCAACCAGCGACCGGTGGTGTTTTTCAACGCCTCCTCGCGCCTGGAAGGGCTGAGCCAGAACGCGGCTTTCACCCTGCTGACGGCCTGGGGCCTGCAACTGGCGGGCGTGCCGGTGGTTCATTTTGCCTGCCGGGGCGGGATGACGCGCTGTCCGCTGGGGACGAACCCCGATGAACCCGATCAACCCCCGCCCTGCAAGGCCTGCATTGCCCAAACCCGCAAACTGACCGCCGCCGCCGAGACCCGCTGGTTCGACTTCGCCCCCGACCCTGCACTGGATGCTGCCCTGGAGAACCTGACCGTGCCGGAGATGGCGGCGTTCGAGTGGCGCGTGACGCGTGGCGCGCTTGAAACTCCCTCTTCTGTCTCCCGTCTCCCGGCCTCCGTCCCACTGGGCGCACTGGCGCTCCCCTCCCTCCGCTGGCGGCTGCGCCGTCACCATCTCGCTGACGATGCGGCAACCCGTGCCCTGTTCCGCGAGTTCATCCGCTCGGCGCACCGTGTTGCTGTGGCGTTCGATGCCCTGCTGCGGGAAGTCCGACCGCAGGCGGTGGTAGTCTTCAACGGGCTGCAATTTCCGGAGGCGGCTGCCCGCTGGGTGGCGCAGCAGCACGGAATCCGCGTCATCACCCACGAAGTCGGCTTTCAGCCTTTCTCGGCGTTTTTCACCGCGGGAGAAGCCACCGCCTACCCCATCGAAATCCCTGTGGATTTCGAACTCACCCCGCAGCAGCGGGCGCGCCTGGAGCGCCATCTCAGCCGCCGTTTTCAGGGTGAGTTCACCATGGCGGGCATCACCTTCTGGCCCGAAATGCGCGGCCTGGATGACGCTTTTCTGGCGCGGGCGGCGAATTTCCGCCAAATCGTGCCTGTGTTCACCAACGTGGTCTTCGATACCAGCCAGGTTCACGCCAACACCGTTTTTCCGCACATGTTCGCCTGGCTGGATTTGGTGCTGGAAATCATCCGGGCGCATCCCGACACCCTCTTCGTCATCCGCGCCCACCCGGATGAGATGCGGGAGGGCAAGGAGAGCCGCGAGAGCGTCCGGGATTGGGTGGAAGCCACAGGCGCGGCGGAACTCCCCAACGTGATTTTCGTCGGCCCGCGGGCGCCGCTCAGTTCCTACGACCTGATCCGCCGCTCGAAGTTTGTGATGGTTTACAATTCTTCCATTGGGCTGGAGGCTTCGCTGCTGGGGGCTGCGGTGCTCTGCGGCGGGCGGGCGCGCTACACCCGCTACCCGACCGTCTTCTTCCCCCAATCTCCGCAGGAATACCGCGGGACGGCGGAGCGTTTTCTGGATGCGGAATCCATCGAAATCCCGCCCGAATTTCGGGAGAACGCCCTGCGGTTCCTGTACTTCCAGTTTTACCGCGTTTCCCTGCCCTTCGGCCGCTATCTTGAAGCCCACCCGACCCCCGGCTACGTCCAACTCCGCCCGTTTTCCTGGCGGGACCTGCTCCCCGAAAACTCTCCGCTGATGCAGGTGCTGTTCGACGGGATTGTGCGTGGTGGGTTGTTAGAGTACGTTGCGGATTACTGAGCGCAGCGTATTTCTGTGGAGGTGGTGAACAATGCGATCGGTTTGGATGTTTGTACTGGCCTTGCTGGCAGTTCTCCTGACGGCTTGCAGCCAGTTCCCGTCAGAGATCACAGCGACTGTGCCTGCTGTAACGCGTTACGTTATTACGGTAACGCCAGTCGCCAGCGCAACTTCCGCCCAGACGGGGGTATTTGCCCCGTCAGAAACGGCAACCATTCCTTGTACTCCAGACGTGACCCCTTCTCCAGTACCGCCAACTTCTCATCCCTCTTTGTCGGGGGCGGTGCCCATCCCGGAAGTCCTGCCTGAGATTCCAATTCCGTTGTACTTTTTGCGAGAGGGGGCTATCTGGATGTGGCCGGCGGAAGGAGGCGCGTTGCAGCCGGTGGTTGTTCCTGCCGAGAGCGGGCAAATCCGTTCGGGCTTCAAGCGGGCGCGCCTGGATGCGGGAGCGAAACCCGGCCCGACAGGTGTGCTGGCCTATCGCCTGACGCCGGATGGCCGTTACCTGGCTTATGCTATTGACGGGCAGCCGGATTTCAATGGTATCATCGTTCTCGACCAGCAAACCGGCGAGACTTTTTCCATTCCGGCGACTCACTATGCACTGCGCGGTGCAGCCGTTTGGCTGCCGGGTTTCGACCTTACCCCGGACGGGCATTTTTTGGTCTATGCCGGGTGGGGGTTGTTGCCGTCAGGGGAGGACGAGCAGACCTTGACCGGCAGTCTTGCACGGTTTTCCACGATTTTTGCGGTGGATGTGCGTAATCCGAATCTGGAATATGAATTAGGGTACTGCGCGCAGCGAGTGGGCAACGGGGCTTCATTGGGATGTGCTGGTTTTATTCTTTCGCCGGATGGCACTCATCTCGCATTTTCAGACGGGCGCGGCTTGTGGCTGACGGATATACCTGAAGGGAACCCACGTCTCTTGATGGCGCACCGTTTCCCCGAAGAATTTTGTGGGGTGTTTCAGGTATTGCATTGGTCGCCCGATGGCCGCTATTTACTTATTCGAGTCGGCTGTTACGAGGGAGCATACTTGGCTGTTGTGGATGTGGCAACCGCTGAATTTCGTCAGGTTCCTGATAGTTTTTCCTACCAGGATGAGCATGTTGAGGCCGTCTGGGCGCGCGATCCCCGCTTGCTGTATACCTTTTTCTCCCTCGGGACGAGTTCCGGAATCGCCCGATTGGATCCGAGCCGCCCGGACGAACCTGAGATGTACGTTTTCTGGGAAAGTGGAATGATGCCCACAGCACCGCGTGGCCTTTCTGATGGACGCACGCTTTTTTTTAACCAGAGTTGCGAGCCGGATGCGGCTTATTCCGCCGGGGTGTATGTACTCGATGCGGATGGCAGCGGACTGGCTCAAATGGCCGCTATTCCGGCAATTCCGTGTGATATCAAAAAACTCGGATTGCCTTCTCTGGAACGAATTCTGTGGAGTACGGATGGTTTTGCCGCGGCTTACCTGCTTTCTTCTACTGGCGATGAGCCCAACGCGCTGTTGCTGGGCTATTCTGATGGCGGTGCCCGGTGGGATGTATGCGAACTGCTTTCCGGAGCCAGCGGATTTCAGTGGCAGCCGCCTTATGCTGGGTATTGGCGGTAGCCTGGCACTCGGACACAGTCACCCTGCAACCTCAAACCTGAATGCACCCTGCCCTCAAGTCATCCCTGAAAAAAATCCGCTGGCAGATGCGCCGCGCCCAGGCTGCCCGCCGCTGGGGCGCCGATGAACTGCGCCGAGCGCCGCGCATTTTCGGCAACGCCATGCCCAAATCCGGCTCGCACCTGCTCACCCAGGTGCTGGAGGGCCTGACCGAAATCGCCCCCGTGGTCAATCCCGGATTTCCCCCCGTCAACCGCGACGAAGCCAACCGCCCGCTCCCGCCCGAACAGATGCTGGCCGAACTGCGCGCCATGCGCCCCGGCGACCTGCGCTACGGCTATGTTCATGCCGAGGAGCCGTACTGTTCCCTGCTCACCGCGTCGGGCTGGGCGACAATTTTCATCTACCGCGACCCGCGGGATATGCTCGTCTCGCACGTTTTTTACGCCACCGACCTCTACGAGGGGCACGGGATGCACCGTTACTACAAGAAATTGGACAGCATGGAAGCGCGGCTGAATGCTGCCATTGAGGGCGTCCGCGACCCGGAGTTTCCCCTCTCCAGTGTGAGGGAGCGTTACGACTCCTATCTGGGCTGGTTCGATTACCCCGAAGTTTTACCCCTGCGTTTTGAAGACCTGATTTTGAACCGCGCTGCGGCCCTCAACCGCCTGCTGGATTTTCTGGATGGGCGCGGTTTGCGTATAGCCGCATCGCGCGACCAGGCCATCGCCGCTCTGGAGGCTGGAATCGCCCCCCGAAAGTCCGGCACTTTCCGCAAGGGGCAGCCCGGCGAGTGGCGCGAGCACTTCACCGAGGCGAACAAAGCCCGCTTCAAGGAAGTCGCCGGGGATTTGCTGGTTCGGCTGGGTTATGAGGAGGGGGATGATTGGTAGCGAGTCGGCGAGTCAGCGAGTCGGCGAGTCAGCGAGTCAGCGAGTCGGCGGGTCAGCGAGTCAGGGTTTCGGTTGTCATTCGCGCCTACAACGAAGCGCAGCACATCGGGCGGCTGCTGACCGGCATCGAGCGGCAAACCCTCCGGGATGTGGAGGTGATCGTGGTCGATTCCGGCTCCACAGACCAAACCGTCCAGATTGCGACCCGCCACGGGGCCAGGGTGGTTCACATCTCCAAGGAGGAGTTTACCTTCGGGCGGTCGCTCAACCGCGGGGTGGCAGCCGCCTCCGGGGAATTCATCGTCAACATCAGCGCGCACTGCTACCCGGTTTATCCCGACTGGCTGGAGCGTCTGCTGGAACCGTTCTCCGATCCGCAGGTGGCGGTGAGTTACGGCAAACAGCGCGGCGGTGAAACCAACTGGTATTCGGAGCATCAGTTTTTCCGCAAGTATTTCCCCGATGTCTCCCAGCCCCGGCAGGGGCACCCCTATTCGCACAACGCCAACGCCGCTATCCGCCGCGCCTTGTGGGAGCAGCATCCTTACAACGAGGCCCTCACCGGCCTGGAAGATTTGGCGTGGAGCAGTTGGGCTTTTGAACAGGGCTACGCGATTGCCTACGTCGCCGAGGCGGAGGTCATCCACCTGCACGATGAGACCCCGGCGCAGGTTCACAACCGCTACCGCCGCGAGGCGATTGCCATGCGCCAGATTTTGCCCCGGAGCCGCTTTACGCTGTGGAATTTTCTGCGCCTGTGGCTGGGTTCGACCTTCTCCGACCTGATGCAGGCGCGCCGGGAGGGGGTGCTGGCGCAGCACTGGTGGAGCATTCTCTGGTTTCGCTGGATGCAGTACACGGGCACTTACCGCGGCTACAACTTCTCCGGGCCGGTGGATGCCGCCCTGCATCAGGCGTTCTACTACCCGCCCGGCATCCTGGACGAGAAAACGCCCGCCCCGCGCCCCGTGGAGCCGATCCGGTACGAGGAGTAACCGGAGTTGCGGATAGTCCAAAGGGTGCTGTCCGGGGAACACGAATGCGGCAAATCGCACGAATAGCACGAACAAAAAAGCGAAAATTCGTGATATTCGTTTTATTCGTGGATTTTCGTGTTACAAAGCAGAAATTCGGATAGAAGCAGATTGACTTGATCATGGATGACCTGACCAAAATCCGCCGTGCGGAACTCGCAGTCCACGATGACGCCTGGATCGTGGATTTTCTGCGCCGTTCCGAATACGGGGTGCTGGCGCTCTGCCGCGACGGACAGCCTTTTACCGTCGCCCGCAACTTTGTTTACGATGCGGAGCAGCATGTCATCTACCTGCACGGCGCGCGCAAGGGGCGCACCTTCGACCTGGTGCGGGACGGCGCACGCGCCAACTTCAACGTCAGCCGCGCGGGACGGCTGCTCCCGGCGGCGGAAGCCTGGCGGGTGGATACGGAATACGCCGGCGTGGTGGTTTTCGGCTTCGTGCAGGTGGTGGAGGACTTGACCGAGGCCCGCCGTGCCCTGGAATTGCTGCTGGCGAAGTATTTCCCGCATTTGCCGGAGCGGGAGGATTACCGCCCGGTTCGGGAGGCGGACCTGAAGGCCGTTGCCGTCCTGCGGCTGAAAATCGAGGCCTGGAGCGGCAAGCAGAAGCAGGCTGCCCCCGATTTCCCCGGCGCGTTCCGCTTTGGGGAACGGGTATAATTCACAGTCAGACCGCTGCTCCTTTTCACCACGAAGGCACGAAGGCACGAAGAAAAGGCTAAAACCTGGTGAGTTAGTGATTTTGTGGTGCAAACCCATGGATGGCTGGCAAACCCTGCATGGAAGCGGACGCAAAAATCCCTAATGGCGGGCTGCTGCGTTTTCGACCACGAAGGCACGAAGAAGAAGGCACTAAGAAAAGAATAAAACTTTGTGTCTTAGTGCCTTTGTGGTGCACAAACCCTTGCAGGCAAGTCCTCGAAACCATCAATCAGCGAAACTATGACCAAAATCGTCGCCCTCGTTCCCATGAGGCACCACTCCCAGCGGGTGCCGGGCAAGAACTACCGCCCCCTCGCCGGGAAACCGCTCTACCGGCACATCATCGAAACCCTGCTGACCGTGCCGGAGATCGCCGAAATTCTGGTGGATACCGACTCTCCGGTCATCATGGACGGCCTGCGGGCGGATTTTCCGCAGGTGCGCGTGGTGGAGCGTCCCGAAGCCCTGCGCGCCGACGCAATCCCGATGAACGAAATCCTGGCGCACGATACGGGACGGGTCGAAGCCGATTTCTACCTCCAGACCCACAGCACCAACCCCCTCCTGCGGGCGGAGACAATTTCAAAAGCGATCCGGTCGCTCACCGCCAACTACCCGGCTTTCGATTCGCTCTTCTCGGTCACGCGGCTGCAAACCCGACTGTGGAACCAACTCACCCAGCCCATCAATCACAACCCGGCGATCCTCCTTCAGACCCAGGATTTACCCCCCGTTTACGAAGAGAACTCCTGCATTTACATCTTCCGCCGCGAAACCCTGCTGGCGCGCCGCAACCGCCTCGGCGAGCGTCCGCTGATGTTCGTGATGGACGACCCCATCGAAGCCTGGGACATTGACGAACTCTGGCAGTTCACCGTCGCAGAGATTTTGCTGCAAAACCGCTAACGCCCAACCTGCAACCTTCAACCTGTAACTTTCAACTCCCTTCCATGCCCACCATCCTCCTCACCGCCCCCTACATGATCCCCTTCCTCGACCGCTTCCGCCCCGTGCTGGAGGACTACGGCCTGGAACTCATCGTCCCCGACGTGCGCGAGCGCATGGAAGAAGCCGACCTGCTGCGCTACGCCGGTCAGTTCGACGGCGCCATCTGCGGTGACGACCGCTATACCGCCCGCGTTCTCGAAGCCTGCGCCCCGCGGCTGAAAGTCATCTCCAAGTGGGGCACGGGCGTGGATTCCATTGACCGGGAGGCCTGCGCCCGTCTGGGCATTCGGGTGGCGCGCACGCCCAACGCCTTCACCAACCCGGTTGCCGACACGGTGATGGGCTACATCCTTGCCTTTGCCCGCCGCCAGCCCTGGATGGACGCCGCCATGAAGCGCGGCGAGTGGCGCAAAATCCCCGGCAAAACGCTGGGGGAGTGTACTCTCGGCGTGGTCGGGGTGGGACGCATCGGGCAGGCGGTGCTGCGGCGTGCCAGCGCCTTCGGGATGACGCTGCTGGGCAACGACATCGCCGAGGTGGACCCCCATTTCGTGAGCGATTTTCGGGTGGAGATGACGGATTTGGATGACCTGCTGGCCCGTGCGGATTTCGTTTCCCTGAATGTGGACCTCAACCCGACCAGTTTCCACCTGATGAACGCGCGGACTTTGGGGCTGATGCGCCCTTCCGCGGTTTTGATCAACACCTCGAGGGGTACCGTGGTGGATGAACCCGCCCTGATTGCCGCCCTCGAAAACGGTCAAATCTCCGGGGCGGCGCTGGACGTCTTTGAAACCGAACCCATCCCCAAATCCAGCCCGCTGCTCGGCATGGAAAACGTGATGCTCGCACCCCACAATGCCAATTCCAGCCCCGCAGCCTGGGAACGCGTCCACTGGAGCACCATCCGCAACCTGCTGGAGGGCCTGGGGATGGAAGTTGAGAGTTGAAGGTTACAGGTTAGCAGTGTCTAGTCAGAAACCACAAAAGTTCATCCTTCTCACCGGCGCGGCGGGCGGCATCGGGCGGGCGACGGTCGCCCTGTTTGCCGAAAAGGGATGGCGCGTCATCGGGGTGGACCGCCAGCCCTTCGGGGACGGGTTCCCCGAAAGCGGGCTGTTCATCCAGGCGGACATCTCCCGCCCGGAGGAACTGGCTGCCATCTTCGAGCGGGCGAGCGCCTTCACCGACAGCCTGGACGCTCTGGTGAACAACGCCGCCCATCAGATTGCCAAGCCCCTGCTCGAAACCACCGTGGACGAATGGGACGCGGTGATGGCGGCCAACCTGCGCTCGGTGTTTTTGGCGGCGAAACTGGCCTATCCGCTGCTCAAGGCGGACGGCGGCGGAGCGATTGTCAACGTCTCCTCGGTTCACGCCATCCAGACCTCGGCGAATATCGCCGCTTACGCTGCCAGCAAGGGCGGCCTGCTGGCGCTGACGCGGGCGATGGCGATTGAGTTCGCCCACGACAATATCCGCGTGAACGCGATTTTGCCCGGCGCGGTGGATACGCCCATGCTGCGCGCCGGCCTTGGGCGCGGCCACGTGGACGGGGGCACAATCCACCAGCGGCTGGAGAACCTGGCGCGCAAAACCGTCAACGGCAGGGTGGGCCGCCCCGATGAGATTGCGCGGGCGATTTTCTTCCTCGCCGATGAAGAGCAATCCTCGTTCATGACCGGCCAGCCCCTGGTCGTGGACGGCGGCGCGACCGCCCGCCTGAGCACGGAGTGACCTGTTCCTTGCCCAAACCCCAACCCCAACCCCAACCCCAACCCCAATCCCCGCTTCCTAATTCCTGATTCCTGATTCCCGATTCCTGCCTTTCCCATGTCCTACCGTCAGTCCATCAAAAAAGCCGTCCCTCCCGCCATCTGGCAGCCCATCAGCGATGCCCGTTACGCGCTGGGGCGCGCCGCCCAGTGGCCCGCGGCGACCTTCCACCCCTGGCGGCGGGAGAGCATCCGTCAGTTGGCCGCCCTCAAGGACAGATACCGCGGCGAGCGCTGTTTCGTCATCGGCAACGGACCCAGTTTGCGCCGCACCGATGTCTCCCGCCTACGGGATGAGTTTACCTTCGGGATGAACCGCATTTACCTCGCCTTTGACGAATGGGGTTTCCAGACCAGTTTTCTGGTTTCGGTCAACGATCTGGTTATCGAGCAGTGCGTGGACGACTTGCTCGCCCTGGAGATGCCCCGCTTTTTCTCCTGGCGCTCCCGCCGATATTTCCACCGCGCCCCA
>CAZPSL010000194.1:0-3028 GCA_964589145.1 uncultured Anaerolineales bacterium | reverse complement strand
GTCGTTCCAGTGCCAGATTTTGAGGTAGGCGGCGGCGAGGGCAGTCTGCCAGTCGTGGACGTGAACCACATCGGGCTGAAAAGGCAGGTCGCGGCAGAGTTGCAGCCCGGCGCGGGAAAGAAACCCGAAGCGGCGGGGGTTGTCGGGGTAATCGTTGAGTTGATTGTCGTGGTAGAGACCCTCGCGGGCAAAGTATTGCTCGAACTCGATGAAATAGACCGGCACGCCCGAAGGATGTTCCGCCTCCCAGACGGCGCACCACTCCTGCCGGTTGCCCATCCAGACCCCCATGGGGGACAGCCGCGGCCTGATGCCGAACCGCGCCCGGTCAATGCGCCCGTAAAGCGGCATGATGACAATCACCTCGTGCCCCAGGGCTTTCAGTGCCCCCGGCAGCGCGCCCACCACGTCGGCGAGGCCGCCGGTTTTGGCGTAGGGCACACATTCCGAGGCAATGAAGGCAATTCTGAGCGGTCGGGTCATGGGAACCTCCGGGGTGACAGTTGCGCTATTATACGGCAAAGGCGGAGAATCGAGTCGTTTCTGCTTTTCAAGCCCTGCCATGTGAAGTAAACTTGCGGCTGTAAAAAAAAGACATTACCCCGGTTGACTGGCAAAACTCGCCGTGAAAGAATAAAAACGGAAACTGGACACGGATGCAACGGATTGCACGGATAAAATTTAGGAATAGACCGCAAAAGCCTCCCGGCCAGGGTATCAACTTTGAAAAGGGCGTCCGATTTTCCCTCTTTTCGCCTTTCTTTGGAAAGTTTGTCTGCCCATCAACATCGCCCAATTCAAAAATCAAGAAAATCCGCGTCACCCGTATAATCCGTGTCCAAAAAGATTTGTCAGTCAGTCAGGACGTTAACGTTGAAACCTGCCTGGATCGCGGCAGGTGCAAGAAATGGACAATCAGATGCCCGAAGAACATTCCCCCGACGATTTTGACATCGAAAAAATTGAGCAGGCCATCCGGATGATTTTGGATGCCATCGGCGAGGACCCGCAGCGAGACGGGCTGCGCCGTACCCCGCAGCGGGTCGCCCGTTCTTATGCCGAACTGCTCTCCGGATACCGGGTTGATCCTGACCATCTGGTCAACGGCGCACTTTTTGAGGTCACTTACGACGAGATGGTGATTGTGCGCGATATCGAGTTCTACAGTTTGTGCGAACACCATATGCTGCCCTTCATGGGACGGGCACATGTGGCCTACTTCCCGCGTGGACGGGTAATCGGCCTCTCGAAAATCCCCCGTGTGGTGGATATGTTCGCCCGCCGCCTGCAAGTGCAGGAACGTCTCACCCGCCAGATTGCCGATTACCTGAACGAGTTACTGCACCCGCACGGGGTTGCGGTGGTCATCGAGGCCCTGCACACCTGCGCGATGATGCGCGGCGTCAGAAAGCACGATGCCCGCATGACCACATCGGCCATGCTGGGCGCGTTTCGTACCAGCCTGGCCACCCGTCAGGAGTTTCTCGATAATATCTCGCGCGGCTCGACTCCGTTAAGGTTCTAGAGCCTGTTACGCACTTTCTGTGATGCAGGCAGCAGAAAACCTGCTGTCTCCCCATCCCCCCTGTGTCCCCTCTCACCCTTCGGGCAGGCTTCGCACTTCCCAGGGAAGGGGGAGCAATCTCTAAGTGGCGTATTTTCGGGCACTTCGTGCCCGAAAATACGCCACAGGGTGATTCCCCTCCCCCAGAGGGGGAGGGGCAGGGGGTGGGGGCGATAGAAAAGTTCATAACAGGGTCTAACCGGTTATACAGTTTTTATCCCCCAAAACATCACCGCCAATCTCCGCGGATCCCGCATCCTCACCCGATGAAAAATCCCACAGCCAGCAGCAACGGAGTGAGAATGTTGAGCAGGACATTTTTGCCCATTGCGGGGAGCAGAGCCTCGATATCATCGGGATTTTGAAGCACCGTTCTGGCAACCGGCACAGCAAGCGGCAGCGTCAGCAGAGCCAGCAGAGTAAAGGGCGGCAGCAAGCCGGTAACCACCCCTACAACCACGCTCAAATAAGCCAGTGCCAGAAAAGCGGCATAAATGCGGGCGCTTTTGGCGCGTCCCAGCACGATGGGGTAATGCATACGCCCGACGGTTCGATCTGCCTCCACATCGGGGAACTGGTTGAGTAGCAGCAGATCACTCACCAGGAAAAAAGGCACCAGCGAGGCAGCGAAAGCCGTCCAGGAGTAGGTACCGGTAAGCGCGAAATAGGTGCCCATCACTATCAGGGGGCCGAATCCCAGCCCGGGAGCGATCAGGCAAATGAAAGGCCGATGGGTAATCCAGTTGGTATAGGTGTAAACCACCGCCAGTTCCAGCAACCCTAGCGGGAGAATTGCCCAGCCCCAAACAAAAGCAAAATAAAGCCCGATCGCCGCGGTCAGCAGCAGACTCACCCACGCGGTGATCAGCGCAGGACGCGCGGCATCGGGGTTGGCGGGCAGCGTGCCGCTTCCGCCGCTGAACGGGGTCGGCGTGGTGCGGGCATCCAGTCCGCTTTTGAAGTCGAAATACTCGTTAAAGGCATTGACGCTGATGTGGGCGGAAACCGCGCCGATCATCGCCAGGATAAAATACAGCCAGTTGATTTGGCCGGTTTCCCACACGGCGGCAGCGAGGCCGGTCAATACGCACACGGGCGACAGCACTAAAAACGGCAGCCGCATGGGGCCAAGGATCGTTTTGGGGGTGATTGCAGATTCAGTCATTGAAAGGCTCCAGAAAGTAGAATAGGGTATTGATGGATGGTGAAAAAGGTGCGGGGGTAGGGAACAGAGATTGGTAAAACGGGTAGCCAGGGATTGGGTGTCAGGTGTGCGGGAAAGGAAACTGCTATTCGCCGCCTGCAATTTGTCCGTCAGGCACACCGACGCTGCGCAGCAGGAAGACGCGCAAATCGGGGAGAGCCTGCTCCAGATCAGGTTCACCGGTGTGAATCCAGCGGATGACCACCTCGTTGAGGGCACCCATCCAGGCGTAGGCGGCGATTTCGGTGTTCTGCGGGGGA
>CAZPSL010000193.1:0-2064 GCA_964589145.1 uncultured Anaerolineales bacterium | reverse complement strand
CGGCCCGGATGCCGCTGAAAACCCCCAACTGGCGCGCATCTACCGGGCACATTACAGCATCGCCCGCCTGCGCGATCTGGCTGAGGCGTACCTCCCCAACGCCGAAGCCCACAGCGACCTGTGGCAGAGCCTGCTGATTTCCTTCCGCATTTACGAGGAGGAGACCCACGCCGAAAAACTGGCGATGCACGCGCTGGATGGCGATCTCTTCGGGCCGCACGCCATCCCCGATTTGGAAACCGCCTCCCTGAACAACGCCGATTTGCTGCGCGCCATGCGCTCCCTTTCCATCTATCGGGAAAAGGGCATCGCCCGCCGCGTCAACTACGCCGCCCTGGATGTGGAAGAACTGGGCAGCGTGTACGAAAGTTTGCTCGATTTTCAGCCCCGCATCCGGCAGGAGGGCACAGCCCTGCGCTTTGCCTTCGTGCAGGGGACGGAACGCAAGTCCACCGGCTCGTACTACACCCGCCCGGAACTGGTTCAGGAGTTGGTGGAGAGCGCGCTGGTGCCCGTGATCGCGGAAAAACTCCGCGGGGCGAAAACCACCGCCGAGCGGGAGCAGGCGATTCTCTCCATCAAGGTGATTGACCCCGCCGCCGGGTCGGGACATTTTCTGCTGGCGGCAGCCCGCCGTCTGGGGCAGGAACTGGCGCGCATCCGCACCGGCGAGGCGCATCCCCCGCCCGCCCAGTTCCGCCAGGCGGTGCGCGAGGTCATCCGCCACTGCATCTACGGGGTGGATAAAAACCCGCTGGCGGTGGACCTCTGCAAGGTCGCCCTGTGGCTCGAAAGTCAGGGCGCGGGGAAACCGCTCACTTTCCTCGATCACCGCATCCGCACCGGGGACTCGCTGGTGGGCGTCTTCGACCTGAGCGTGCTGACGGAGGGGCTGCCGGACGAGGCTTTCAAGCCGGTCAGCGGAGACGACAAGAAGACCGCCTCGGCGCTGCGCAAGCGGAACAAGCAGGAGCGCGGGGGGCAGTTGAGTTTGTTCGCCCGCGCCGAACCGCCCGACGTGCGCGGCCTGGCCGACCGCTGGCGCGAACTGGAAGCCCAGCCCGACGCCGATGTGGAAGCCATTCGCCAGAAGGCGCGCACCTATCAGGAACTGCGCGCCGCCCCCGACTGGTGGACGCTGTGGACGGCCTGCAACCTGTGGACGGCGGCCTTCTTCCAGCCCCTGCGCCCCGCCCGCGCCGGGGGCTGGGGCGAGGGCATCACCACCGCCACCGTGCGCGCCTACCTCAACCAGCCCAAAGCCGCCGACGCCCGACTGGTGGGGCAGGCAAACGCCCTGGGGATGGAAAACCGCTTCTTCCACTGGCCCCTGGAGTTCCCGGAGGTGTTCACTGCCCCCTCTGCCCCCGCTCCTGACGGGAGAGAGGGAGAGAACCGGGGGGTTGGGGGTGAGGGGCCCGGCTTCGACGTGGTGCTCGGCAACCCGCCCTGGGAGCGCATCAAACTGCAAGAAAAGGAATTCTTCGCCACCCGCGACCCTGAGATCGCCAGCGCGCCCAACGCCGCAGCCCGCAAGCGGCGCATCAAGGCCCTGCCCGAAACCGATCCCGCCCTGTGGCGGGCTTACCGCCGCGCCCTGCACACCGCCGAAAGCGTCAGCCGCTTTTTGCGCGGCGCCGGGCAGTACCCGCTCACCGGGCGCGGACGCATCAACACCTATTCGGTCTTCACCGAGCGCGCCCGCGGCCTGCTCAACGAGACCGGACGGGCGGGGGTCATCGTGCCTACCGGCATCGCCACCGACGATACCAACAAATTCTTCTTCGCCGATTTGGTGGAAAAGGGGCAACTGGCATCCATCTTCGATTTTGCAAATGTAGAGAACATTTTCCCCGCCATTGATAGCAACACTCGTTTTTGTCTGCTCACTTTAGGAGGAATAGACTTACATATTCGGGAGACTGATTTTGTTTTCTTTGCTACGCGAGTGCACCATTTACAAGACAGACGTAAGCAATTCCGCCTGAGAGCAAAAGACATTGCTCGTATCAATCCAAATACCTTGACATGTCCCTTGTTTCGCAACCGACTGGACGCACAACT
>CAZPSL010000192.1:0-4652 GCA_964589145.1 uncultured Anaerolineales bacterium | reverse complement strand
ATTGGCTTGTACCGACAAGGCGGGTGCAGACAAATGTTGTAGAAATTCCTACGTGTTTCTCTCGCCCCGCACACAAGACTGGCAGTCCTGCCGGTCTTCATTTTGCGAACAGGACAGGCAAAAGATGTAGAACGCCGGTGGTTCCCCCTCCCTTGCCCCCCCCCCGGCGGGGGGAGGGTTGGGTGGGGGGAAAGGAAGCAGCGCCCATACGACTGCCCAATTTCTACAACATTTGCGTACACCCTTTTGCGAACAGGACAGGCACCGAACACCCCGCCCTGCCGGGAGCAGGACAGAGACATGTGGCTGCCCGATTTCTACATCTTTTGCTTGCACCCCCAGCAAGCCAAAATGTTGACATCGCTTCTTTCTTGCGGTATCCTTCGGGTCGCCGTTGGGCGGGTCCGGCGCGGCGGAGCCTTCCGAACCGTGTCAGGTCCGAGAGGAAGCAGCACTAAGGGAGTTTCTCCGGGTGCCGCCGGGTTGCCTGCCCAGCGGTTTTTGCGTTCCGGTGAATGTCATTGCGTTGGGGCTTTTGCTGAACCGCAGGGAAAGCCCTGGAAATTTGTCAACGGTACCCTGCAAGGAGAGCGAGATGAGTTCAACCTATACCCGCGAAGATTCGAAGGTGGAAGTAACCGGCCTGGAGGCTCGTTATTACGATCTGCTGATGAACGTTGTAACCGGTGGAACGTACCCTTTTTTTATCCGTAATGCGATTCGGGAAATGCAGGTTCAGCCGGGGGACCGCATTCTGGTTTTCGGGTCGGGAACTGGTCGCAATTTAGCGTTGATGGACAGGTACCTCGATGGGAATGGAGAAATCATCGGACTGGATATTGGGCCGGAAATGCTGGCACAGGCCCGCCGCCGATTCCGCGGGCATCCGTATATCCAGATCAGGGAACAGAGAATCGATGAACCGCTGCCCTACCAGGCATCTTTTGACAAAGTGTTTATTTCCTTCGTCTTGCATGGGTTTGTGCAGGAAGACCGATTGAAGATTATCGCGAATGCCTGGCGGGCACTGCGCCCTAGCGGGGAATTTATTATCCTGGATTACAATGAGTTTGATCTCCGGCAGGCTATGTGGCCGGTGAAAATTGCCTTCAAACTGGAGTGCCCGCTGGCAACGGATTTCATCGGGCGGGATTGGCAATCCGTTTTGCGAGAGCAAGGTTTTGATGTTTTTCGGGCATACCCGCATTACCTGGGGTATGTGCGGCTGCTGGCGGCACGCAAGGCGGAATAGTGGGCTCAAAACAAACAGAGGGCCGCACCGTTAGGTGCGGCCCTCTGTTTGTTGATATTCGCGCTGGAGACGGTTTGTGATCAGGACTTTCCCTGGAACACTGGGAAAGTCTTTTTTTGCTGAGTCAGGCCGTCTTGACCTTGATTTTGCGGCTTTTGGCTGTTTCGGCTTTTGGCAGACGCAGTTTCAGCACTCCGTCGCTGAGCGTTGCTTCGATCTTGTCTTGGTCAATCATGTTGGAGAGACGAAAACTGCGTTCGTAATCGCCGATTTCGTATTCTGCGTAGGCCAGGGCATATCCTTCGGGCGGTTCCTGCGAGACATATCCGTTGATGGTCAGGACGTTTTTCTCCAGCGAAATTTCCAGGTTGTCTTTATCCACGCCGGGGAGATCAACCACCACGAAGATGTCTTCGTTGATTTCATAGATATCCGCCCGAGGGATAAAGACCCGGCTCTCGCGGGTGCGCTCGGTGCCTTCGGCTGGCAGCATTTCATCTTTTTGAACTTCCAGTGCTTTGGTTTCGTTCGCCATAATTACACCTCGTTTCTTGCAGTCTATTGATTTTCTCAGTCGCTCTTCACCGTGATCTTCTTCGGTTTGTCCGATTCAGCCCGCGGCAGGGTAACGCTCAGTACGCCGTTTTTGAATGCAGCCTTGACGTTCTTGACATCCACCTGGAACGGCAACTGGATTGTGCGGCTGAATTTGCCGAAGCCGCGTTCGCGCCGGTGGTAGCGGGCATTTTCGGGAACTTCATCCTGCGGACGGATTCCGCTGATGGTCAGGTTTTCACCCAGGATATTGATATCCAGGTCCTCTGCCTTGATGCCGGGTAACTCCGCGGTCACGAGAACGCTTTCCTCGTCAGCCCAGAGATTCACGGCAGGATATTCCGGGGCTACGCGAAAACGGGTGGGAAGAAAATCATCGAAGAGCCGATTCATTTGGCGCTGCAAATCTTCCATTTCGCGCCATACAGGAGAGGGAAATCTGCGGTACATAGTTACCTCCAAATCGTTCGAATTTGTGCTTTGTTTTCAGGATATATTCCGAAGACCGGAGAACATGGACTGTTGCGTTTCGGCCTTCAGTCTTCACTTTCAATAAAAATTGTAGAGCAAAAACGTAAACGGATAGTTGGTTTTTTGTTGGAGTTCTGTAAGAAGCGGGGTGCAGGCAAAAGGTGTGAAAATTGAGCAAAATTCAGCATTGCATTGTCGAGCGTCCCCCCGGTTCATCTTCCAAAGAGAGAGGGGCACAAAGCGGAAATTTTGGGGAGGGCGTGCTTGTCAGGTGTGTGTGCGGCGCACTTTTCGCTGAAGTCCGCCCGTCTGCCGCAGTGTGTGACAAACGTCACGATCATTTGTGATATTTACCACTAATAAGGTGGGGGAGTTTCGTCTATGATTTGGATAGCGCGCAGAAATTACCGAGCAGATTGGCAATTGCACACTCTACAACGGGGATACAAAGTGGCGCAGTTGCGTTCTCATCACAAGGAGGCTCCTATGACAATGGCTGCAACGTCAGCGCGGGCACCCGCGTTTTTTGACGCGGTAGTGACCGAAACCCCAGGTAGCGACCCTCATCTGGAATTGTGCTTGCAGTGTGGAACCTGTGGCGGGTCCTGCCCTTCCGGCCCCGACATGGATCATACCCCGCGTGCACTGTTCGCAATGATCGAAGCCGGGATGCGGGAGGAAGTGCTGCAAAGCAACACGCCCTGGTACTGCGTTTCGTGCTACTACTGCATGGTGCGCTGTCCTCAGGAAATCAAAATCACCGACATCATGTACACCCTCAAGCGGATGGCGATTCGCGAAGGCTACTACAGCGAATCTTCCGCATCTGACGCGCCCGAATTCTCCGAAACCTTCATTGATTTTGTAGAGAACTACGGGCGCAGTTTTGAGGTCGGGGTGGCGGCACGCTATCACTTGCGGCATCACCCGCTCAAGATGGTCGGGATGGCGACCGGCTTCGGGCTTTCCATGTTCCGCAAAGGGCGTATGGACATCACCCCCAGCCGCATCAAAAATCTCGACCAACTCAAGGCCATCCTCGCCGAGGCCAAGAGGATCGGAGGTGAAGCATGAAGTACGGTTACTACCCCGGCTGTTCGCTGGAAAAGAACGCCGTTGCCTATCACCAGTCGGCGATGGCGGTTGCTCCGGCCTTCGATCTGGAATTTGCGGAGGTGGAGGACTGGAACTGCTGCGGGGCAACAGAGTATTTCTCGATCAACGCCATCCCTGCCTACGCGCTGGTGGGGCGCAACCTGGCGCTGGCAGCGCAGCAGAGTCCGAATGGAAACGGGCGGCAACTGGTTGCCCCGTGCAGCGCGTGTTTTCTCAACCTGAAGAAAACCGACCACTATATGGGCGAATCCGATGACCTGAACGCCAAAGTGAACCGGGCGCTGGTGGCGGGCGGCCTGCACTACGACCCCGGCAGCGTGACGGTCCGTCACCTGCTGGATATTTTCGTCAACGATGTGGGCTTCGACGCCATTGCCAGGAAAGTCACCAGGCCGCTCTACAACCTGCGGGTGGCACCCTACTACGGATGTCTGGTCACTCGTCCGGCGAAGATTGAATCCTTCGATGCGGCGGAGTATCCCACCACGCTGGATACGCTGATGGAGAAACTCGGCGCAACGGTGGTGGATTTCCCGCTCAAGGCGCACTGCTGCGGCGGACATATGACCCAAATCAGCGAGGATGTGGCCTTGGAATTGATCCGCCGCCTGCTGAAGAACGCCGCCGATTACGAGGCCGATGTGATCGTCACCCTGTGCCCGATGTGCCAGTTCAACCTGGATGCCTACCAGGAGGCGGTCAATAAAAAATTCGGCACGGAGTACAAAATCCCGATTTTGTACTTCACCCAGATGATCGGTCTCGCCCTGGGGATGGCGCCCAAAGCCCTGGGGTTCGGCAAGGAACTGGTAAACGCAAAACCGGCGCTCGCCAAAATCGGCCTGGAAGCCCCCCAAAAGCCGAGAAAGAAGCGCCCTCCGAAAGAGTCGCTTCCGATGCCGGGAAGGAGGTCACGATGACTCAGAAACCCGCTTCCGGGAAGAAGGAACGCGTTGGGGTGTATGTCTGCCACTGCGGGACGAATATCGCTGGCGTTGTGGATGTTGCCGATGTCGCCCTTTGGGCGGGCAAGAGCAACGGGAACGTGGTCATCGCCCGCGATTACAGGTTCATGTGCTCCAGCCTGGGGCAGGATTTGATCGAGGCGGATATCAAGGAACAGGGCTTGACCCGTGTGGTAGTCGCGGCCTGCTCCCCTCACATGCACGAGCGCACCTTCCGGGGAGCGTGCGAGCGCGCCGGGTTGAACCCGTTTCTCTTCGAGATGGCGAATATCCGCGAGCACGATTCCTGGGCT
>CAZPSL010000191.1:0-4877 GCA_964589145.1 uncultured Anaerolineales bacterium | reverse complement strand
TCCAGGTCATTCCAGATGGTATCTCCAAGAGATGCCGTTCCCTGATAGCCAAAATCCACATCCAGATAGGAATTGCCGGGGTATGTACCCAGAGAGTGGCTGTTATCCAGGGCGGTGTCGGGGTCGCCGGTTTGGGTCAGGCCAGCGGGTAAAGTTGCAGTATCCACGCGCACGGTGTAATTCCCGGCGTGCAGCCCGCTGAAGAGGTAGTTGCCGCTGGCATCGGTCGTTGCCACGGGTTCGCCGGAATCTCTGATGCCGTCGCCATCCAAATCCAGCCAGACGTCAACTCCCTGAATGCCGGTCTCGCCGCTATCCTGGATGCCGTCGCCGTCCAAATCCAGCCAAATACGATCACCGATTGTAACCGGAGGAGCGTGCCCGAAATCGTTGCCAGCATCCGCATTGCCAAAACTGCTGAAACTGGCCGTTTCCAGATTATCGGTGGTCAGAACATGATCGGTGGGGAGATCACCAGTATCAACATCAAGCACGAAGTCGCCGTAGGCTGCCATAGTAAAACTGTAGTGCCCGTAAGCATCCGTTTCCTGCGTAGCGACAAGGGTATCGCCGGCGTCAATCTGCCCGTTGCCGTTGGTGTCGCGGTACAGCCGAACCGTAACTCCGGCCGTTCCCGTCTCTCCAGGGTCGCGGGCAGCATCGGCATTCATATCCTTGAAAACCGTTCCGGCAATGGAGTTAACGCCATCTACCAGGCAATCGGTACCTTCGTAATCTTCGCCTGCCGATGTCAAATCTTGCTGAAGTGTAACCTGAGCGTTTGTCGGGTTGACAGTAAAATAGCCATTTCGGTACCCGCTGGCACCTTGCTGCCCTGTCGTGCCATAGAAATTGCCGGTCGCGTCATATCCCAGCCCTTCCATATCGTCAATGGCGGTGCCGCTGCCGGCTTCCGTAATACGATCAACATCGGTTGCGGCGGCTGTTGTCTTGTCGATAATGATCAGATGGTCGCCGGTGCTATTGTTTTCCGTGGCATACATGGTTCCATCCACTGACGAAATTGCGATGTCATCTACGTCATCCAGCCCGGCAACAATTCCTATTTCGAGATAGTCCACCCCGGCGCCAAAAGCATCCTGGATGATTGAGCCCGTCGCCGGGTTAATCTGGATCAACAAATCTGCACCGCTCATCCGCTGTGCGCCATAGAGAATGCCAGTGAAGGGATCAAAAGTCAAACTGTCCACATCATCCATGAGAATATTGGTGCCCTGCGAGCCATCGCCCCTGCCAAACGAGCCGATATTCGTGTAAACCCCCGTCGCAACATCAACCGTCCCCAACCGACCGCCGTCCGCTGCGTACAATGTGTTGGTGCCCGGCCAGTAGGCAATGGCCTCGATGGTAGTCACTCCAAAACCATTGGGCGCTCTTGAGAATGACCAGTTAGAACGATTTAGCGTAACCAGGATATCACCATAATCAGCGGCGGCATAGCAGATAGTAGGAGTGCCCGCTTGGACATCCGTGGTTTCTGAATCACTATTGTTGCCAGGATTAGTATCGTTGTCGTTTGTAGAAATATAAACGGAATTTGTGACCGTTCCCCCGCTGTTCGGGGAAACCGTAAGTGTAATCACCGCCGATGCGCCGGAGGCCAGCGAGCCGAGGTTACAGGAAACCAGTCCACCGGAAAAATCGCAAACGCCCTGGCTGGCATCAGCAGAGATAAAAGTCAGCGCCGCTGGCAGTGTATCGGTGACCACTACACCGGTGGCATTACCGCCCCCATTGGACGCCGTGATAAAGTAATCAAGCAATGTCCCGGCGACAGCCGGATCTGACGAATCGGTCTGCGCAATTGACAAATCCGTATTGGCAAGCGGCTTTCGCAAAGCAAATTCCGCCCCGGGTTGATTGCCAACCGCTTTCCCTTGCGCCTGGGTTCGGACCGGAATTGCAAAAGCGGGCACCAGCAAAGAAACGATCAGAAAAATTCGCCAAATGGGGCTGATTTTTGACACAAAAAACATGACATAACTCCTGCATCAACAAAAGAGATTTGCTGTTCTGGGGCACAGGCGAAAGATGCAGAAACCGGGCAGCCACGCAAGAACTACTTCTGTGTTTCCACAATGTTTGCGCACACCCGCTGTTCCACCGGAAACAGCAGCAAAAAAAAACAAAAGGATTGCGATTTTACCATAACACGAGCAAATGCCACATCGAAATGGGCGCAATGGGCGCAATTTTGCTCGATTTCTGCATCTTTTGCTTGCAGCCGTGATATACTCTGCGCGGTGTAACGGAGGCACACCGTGAGAAGATTTACCCTTTCAGTCTTTCGCTGGATGGCAGTTTTTCTGCTGCTGTTTGGCGTAATTCTCACCGCATTGCAAATAATCAGTTTCAGCCGTTTGCGGGCTGCTTTCCCCAGCGGAATGAGCATCGCCGGAGTCCCTGTGGGCGGGCTGGACCGTCAAGCGGCGGCCCAACGCCTGCTGGAGGCTTACAGCATTCCGGTAGAACTGCATTACAACGAGGCCCGCATCCACCTTGACCCCGCGGTGGTCGGGTTTGAACTTGACCTGGAAAGTATGCTGGCCGCTGCTGACCTGGAACGCACAAAACAGCCTTTCTGGTCAGCCTTCTGGGATTATCTGTGGGGAGGCCAGCCGACGCCGGTATCCATCCCGTTGCGGGCAACCCTCTCCGAGCCGCGCCTGCGCACCTATCTGGAAACGGAGGTCTCACCACGGTATGATATTCCCCCCCAGCCGCCGGTTCCCATCCCCGGAACAGTCAACTTCCAGCCCGGCGAACTGGGCACCGCACTCGACATCGAGCGGGCAATTTCCCCCATCGATGCCGCACTGCGCTCCACCACCCAGCGGATTGTCTCCCTGCCCTTGCAGCGCACCCTGCCTCCCCGCCCATCTTTTGAGAACCTGGAAGTGCTTTTGAAGCAAACAATCGATCTCTCGGAATTCGACGGGCTGGTGGGTTTCTACCTCAAAGATTTGAACAACGCTCAGGAGATTCATTTTGCCTACGAGTTGGGGCAGGATTATCCCGTGGAGCCGGATGTCGCTTTCACCGCAGCGAGCATCATCAAAGTGCCCGTGATGGTTTCCGTTTACAAAGCATTGGATGCCCCCCCCGATGCAGAGACCGCTAACCTGATTGTCAAGATGATTGAGGAATCCGGCAACGAGGCCACCGACTGGTTGATGCAGCAAACCATCGATTCGTACCGCGCCCCGTTGATTGTCACCGAGAACATGCAGGCCCTGGGGCTGGAGAACACCTTTTTAGCCGGTCATTTCTACCTGGGTGCGCCCCTGCTGGAACGGTACGTGACCCCGGCGAATTCCCGCACCGACATTGACACCGACCCTGACCCCTACAACCAGACCACGCCATCGGATATCGGGATGCTGCTGGAAGACATCCATCAATGCTCCCAGATGGACGGTGGCGCGCTGATTGCAGTTTTCCCCGGCGAGATCACCCAGGCAGAATGCCAGGAGATGATCACCCACCTGAGCCGCAACTACATGCCTTCCCTGCTCGAAGCAGGATTGACAGAGGATGCCTTCATCGCTCACAAGCACGGCTGGGTGACCAACAATGGCATCATCAACATGCTGGGCGACGCGGGAATCATCTATACCCCCGGCGGCGATTATGTGTTGACGATCTTTCTGTACCACCCCGTTCAGTTAATCTGGGACCCGGCTTCCAGTCTGGTGGGGCAACTCTCGAAAGCGGTCTACAACTTCTACAACCTGCCCTGATTGTGTATATCCGCGAGGCCTCAACGGAGAGCGATTATGAACCTCTACGATATTTCCGTCCCCATCACCCCCGACCTGCCCGTATGGCCCGGCGATCCGTCCGTGAAATTGACGCCCGCCAGCCAAATCGCCGCCGGTGATACCGCCAACGTCACCCACCTGGAGATGAGCGCTCACACCGGTACGCATGTAGACGCTCCTTACCACTTTCTGGAAGATGGCGTAACCCTGGAGCGCGTCCCGCTGGAGGTGATGATCGGCCCCGCCCGCGTGCTGCATCTCCCCGATGTGGACGAAATCACCGCCGCCGACCTGAAGGCCGCCGCCATCCCGGAGGGGACAACGCGGCTGCTGTTCAAGACAAAAAACTCGAAAATCTGGTCGCACGAGACAGCCTTCCAAAAAGAGTTTGCCGCCCTCACCCCGGACGGGGCACAGTACCTGGTGGATCGCGGCATCCAACTGGTGGGAATTGACTACCTTTCGATCGCCCCCTACGGGAACGGGCGCCCTGTCCATGAGATTTTACTGGGCGCAGGTATTCTGATTATCGAGGGGCTGAATCTGTCCGACGTGCCGCCAGGGGAATACACACTCCATTGCCTGCCGCTCAACCTGCAAGGGGTAGACGGCGCACCGGCACGGGTGGTATTATCCACGCAGTAGAACAGTCCGGTATAGAAAGCGGATTGGCAATCCACCCCGCCTTGTGAACTTTGTAGAGCGGAGTGACACTCCGCTCCATCTGCCCTTGTAAAGCGGATTGACAATCCGCTCTACCTTGCACACCCTGTAAAGCGGACTGACAATCCGCACTACCCTGCGAGCGGGTAAAAATTCTCACTCTCGCACTTACATCAACACTTACACCAAAAAGGAGAAAGTATCATGGATGAACTCGTAAAACTGGTCGCTGACAAAGCAGGCATCACCGAAGAACAGGCCCGCGTGGCCGTGGACGTTGTGGTCGGTTTTCTGAAAAAGAAAATGCCCGGTTCCACCGGCGACCAACTCGACTCCCTGCTAAAAGGCGGTGGAAACCCTGCTGACCTGCTCGGCAGTCTGGGCGGCATGTTCGGCGGCAAAAAGTAGCCCGCTACCCGTTGACAATCCGCC
>CAZPSL010000190.1:0-2066 GCA_964589145.1 uncultured Anaerolineales bacterium | reverse complement strand
GAACTGCTGACCATCAACGCCGCCCGGCTGCTGCGGGATGGCGATGTCGTTTTCGTCGGCGTGGGGCTGCCCAACCTGGCCTGCAACCTGGCCCGGCGCACCCACGCCCCCAACCTGGTGATGATTTACGAGGCTGGCGTGATCGGCGCACAGCCCTCGCGTCTGCCGCTCTCCATCGGCGACCCGACCCTGGTGAGCGGTGCGCTCTCGGTGTGCAGCATGTACGATATTTTCGCCTTCTACCTCCAGCGCGGCAACGTGGATGTGGGCTTTCTGGGCGGCGCGCAGATTGACCGCTTCGGCAATATCAACGCCACCGTCATCGGCGAGTACGACCACCCCAAAGTGCGCCTGCCAGGCTCCGGCGGGGCGGAACTGATCGCCGCCTGGGCGAACCGCTGCTACATCATCACCCCGCATCAAAAACGCCGCTTCCCCGAAAGCGTGGATTTCCGCACCTCGGCGGGATTCCTGCATGGACGGGCGGAGCGCGATTCCTGGGGGCTGCGCGGCGGAGGCCCTCAGGCGGTGGTCACCGATTTGGGGGTACTCCAGCCCGATGAAAACGGCGAACTGACCCTCGTTGCCCTGCACCCTGGCAAAACCGTGGAACAGGTACGCGAAAACACCGGCTGGGAACTCAAGGTCGCCGCCGACCTCACCGTCACCGAGCCGCCATCGGAATCCGAACTGCGCATCCTGCGCGAGGAACTTGATCCGCAGCGGATTTATCTCAAATGATGTTACAAGTTACAAGTTGAAAGTTGCAGGTTGAAGGTTGCAGGTTTCCTGATGCATCACCTTCAACTTTTCAACCTGCAACCTGAAACCTCACTGCACAATGTCCAGAAACACCATCCGCCTGCTGCTGGCGCTGCTTTTCGTCCTCTGGGCGGGCTTTGTAATTGCAGCGTTTTACGCTTATCAAAAGCCTGCTTTGCTGGGCGCGGCCCGCGGCCTGGGGGCGACTCTGTGGACGCTGGCGGTCTGGCTGCTGCTGATTTTCAACGCCTGGGGCATCGGGCGTTTTTTGCTGCGGCGGGGGCTGCGCTTGTCATCCACCGCTGCGGAGAACCTGTTTCTGGGCACGGGAGTCGGCCTGGGCGTGCAGGGATTGTCCGGTTACGCGGTCGGGCTGGCAGGGTGGGGACACTTCACCGCCCTGCTGGGGCTTCAAATCGGGATGCTGGCGGTCATTCTCTGGCGCGGCGGCCGGCGGGCGTTCCGCTCGGACTGGGCGGCTTTTGCAGACCGCTGGCAGGGGGCGATGGAATCCGCCCCGCGCTGGATGCCATTCGCTCTTGGGGCTGCGCTCATCCTGACGTTCATCCTGTCCCTGGCGCCGCCTGCCGATGGGTTCGACTCCCTGTTCTACCACCTGCCAGTGCCGCTGCGAGTCCTGCGCGGGGAGGCCTTGCAGCCTTCTGTGGTGCCCCATTTCTGGTTCCCCGCCCTGCCGGAGGGCGCGTTTCTCTGGGCGGTTGGGCTACAGGCCGACCGGGCTGCGCAACTGACGCATTTCACCTGGGCGGTGTGCGCCGCGCTGCTTCTCTGGCATTGGGCGGAAACCGTCTGGGATGAGGAGACAGCGGCGAAAACGCTGCTGATTTTGCTCACGATGCCATCGCTGTACCTGCTGGCATCCTGGGCTTATGCAGATATTGCGCTGACGTTTTTCGGGGTGGCTGCCCTCTACGGGATTTTCCGCGCCGCCCAAAACGAGTCCGAGGGGCTTTCCCCAGGATGGGCGATTCTCTCCGGGGCCGCGGCGGGGATGGCGATGGGAGTCAAGTACACCAGTTTTGTGATTCCCGTCGCCGGAGGATTGCTGCTCCTGTGGTGGGGGCGGAAGCATCCTAAAAACGGGTTCTTCACCGCGGCGGTCTGCAGTGCGGCGGCAATTCTGGCGGCTTCACCCTGGTACTTGCGGAACTGGGTGGTGATGGGCAATCCGTTTTACCCCTTCGCTTTCGGCGGGCTGTATTGGGACGCGTTTTGGGCGGATTGGTACGCGGGCAGCGGCACTGGCATTGGAAGCGATTGGCGCGAACTGCTTTTGCTGCCGC
>CAZPSL010000189.1:0-2899 GCA_964589145.1 uncultured Anaerolineales bacterium | reverse complement strand
CACAACGGTGTTTTACAGCACGGTTCTCGTCGTGGCGAGCGCCGTGCTTTTTTGTCTGAGGGTCGCCATAGAGGAGACCTCACAGGTCTGCCGCGGAACAGGGGGAAGGCGGTCTGCCAGTGACCCTCGCCGAGAGACCTGGGGTGCAAGCAAATGTTGTAGAAAGATTGCTGTGTGCCAACAAGCCGTGGTATTCTGGAACCCCATCCCCCCTGCATCCCCCCTCACCCTTCGGGCAGGCTTCGCACTCCCCAGGGAAGGGGGGATGAACTCTTCGGTGTGTGTGCGGCGCACTCCGTGCGCCGCACACACACCTGACAACCACACCCCTCCCCCACTGGGGGAGGGGCCGGGGGTGGGGGCACACTCGACAATGCAATGCTGAATTTTACTCAATTTCTACATCTTTTGCCTGCACCAGACCTGTGAGGTCTTGTTGGCGCGAGAAACGGTTTGGTATAACTGGGAGGGAGGAGTTTCAATTATGCTGTGGACAGACATTCGTAAAGCATATCCGAACAAATGGCTGGTTATTGAAGCGATAAAAGCACACACGACAAATAACCAGCGGAAACTGGAAAAAATCGCGGTGATTGAAGTATGCCAAGACGGCAACACGGCTATGAACCGTTACCGAAAACTACATACGCAAATGCCGGGAAGAGAACTTTATTTCGTGCACACAAGTCGGACAGACCTGGATATCAGGGAACGGCAATGGGTAGGGATTCGGAGGGGAAATGCAATTACGGTTGAAGGATAATCTGCCCTTTGTGACGCTACAAATAACCTACCAAGGGAAAGAAGTAGAAATCCAAAACGTGTTGGTAGATACAGGCTCAGCCAGCACGGTATTGTCAGCGGATAAATTACAGGAAATAGGCATCAGCCCGATGGCAGATGATGTGCTGCATTCCATTCGCGGAGTTGGGCATACTTGCAAGAAGCAACCAACCTGCAAGAGATGAACATCACTCTGGGGGAATTGGCATCTCAATCACCTGTAAATTCCCCCACCCGTCGCTGACGGTGACGCTGGCAGTATCGCCGTCAATCTCGATTTTCTCCGCCTGAAAGCCCCTCTCCAGCGCCCCATGAACGGCAGCAAAATACGCCGCCGCCAGCGGATGGGCATCGAACGGGTCGGACTGCCCGGACTCAACAGCATCCAAAACGGCGGTGACCGCCTCCAGAAAATCCGCGGCGGCGGCGGGATCCCCGGAATCCAGGGCGGCGTCCGCGGAGACCAGTAAATTCTCCAGGGCAAGATTCTCCAGCGAAGCGGGATGGCGCAGCAAATCCGCCACGAGGCCGCGGGCGCGCATCGTCGGGCCGTCAGGAAGCCAGGCGGTGCGGAAATACGCCGAGGGGTCGAAAATCTGCTGGTAACGGCGCATCTCATCAAAAAACGTCACCGTCAGGCGCACATCGGCAACGGTATCCGCATCCAGTATCTGGGCGCGCAAGGCATCCAGAAAGTCGGCTTCCAGTTCTTCGAGAGTCAGGTCAAAATAATCAGACAGCGCGGCGTCGAGCGCATCCGCCTGCCCGCCGTTCTCCACAGGCCGAATGCCGCGGTAAAACGCGGAGTACGCTTCCCAGCCCCAGCGGTCAACCATGTACTCGACCAGCGCAGCGGCCTCGATATAGCCGATTTCGTGCTGAGACTGGTAGAAATTTTCGGAGAGTTCCCGCAAGGGAATGTACCACCCCAGCCCCAGAGATTCATCCTGTCCATCGGGAGGGAGCAGCGCAGCCGCCCGCGGAAGGATCGCCTCCGGTTTGTAGTGCCCACCCGTCAGGTAAACCGCCAGCCCCTCCACCAGAATGGCAGGGCGCATCTCGCCGCCCAGCCGGGCATCGAGAATGTGAACCATTTCGTGGTGCAGCACCATATCGAAGTTGCTGCCCGCATAGTTGCGGTCGAGATAGGAGATGTACATCTCGTTGGCGGCAAAACCGCCCTGCCCCAGCACGCGCGGCATCAGGGTCACGGCCATCGGCTCGGCGAACTCCACCCCCAGGGCGGCGGTAGCATGGTCGGCAAGGGTGTCGGCCAGTTCCAGGGTCGCGGTGATTTCGCGGGCCGCGGCGGTATCGCTGACGTAATGAAAGATGCAGCAATCCGTCTCCCGCGTCAGCCAATGGGCATCCGGCTCCGGCGGCGGGAGCGTTTCCGCCGCGCCCAGGGTGACGGTGTACGTCCAGGTGTAGCCCAGCGGCTGGACAGCAAGCGTCAGGGAATGCGCGCCCGCGGCGAGCGCGCTGGTATCCCAAACCCAGTAGAGCGTGGCCTGCATCCTTCCGGCGATGCCATAGGGCGCAAAACGGGTTTCAAAGGCCGAGTCACTGCCAGCGGGCAGGATGCGCAAAGTGGCGGTGGTCACATCCAGAGCGTCGGGCGGGATGACCTCGAAACTGATCCGGTCGCCAACGTACAAGCCGCCATCGGGGTGGGTGATGATCTCGAAGTCGTACTGCGGGGCAGGCGTCGCAGATGCGGTCGGAGCGGGAGAGAGCGTCGGGGGTGGGGTGGGCGTTTCCAGCGGGTCTGGTGCGCCGGGGCGGGAGCCATCCCGATAGGGGTAGCAAACCCGCGGGCTTGGTGTCGGCACCGGCGGAGTGGAAGCCAGCCGCCGACAGGAAACGGTCAGAGCAAGGATGAAAAGCGAAAGCCAGAGAATCGTCCGTTTGCGAGACATGGACGACATTATACCCGCGAGTTCCATTCTCATGGCGATGGTCAACGGGGGTGTGTGCCCCGCACACAAGACTGGCAGTCCTGGCAGGACTGCCAGTCTTCATTTGGCGAACAGGACAGGCACCGAACACCCCGCCCCGCCGGGGGAAGGGCAGAGACATGCGGCGGCCCGATTTTTACATCTTTTGCTTGCACCCT